>JACQBS010000092.1 GCA_016194325.1 Nitrospinota bacterium
CAGCGTTTTTCATATTCATTTTGATTCTTCATCGCCTTTACCTCCTCCAAAAAGTTTTTGGAAGAAGTTTAGACGATGTAAATTAGTTTACGATGTTATTAGATTTTTTAAGTATACGATGTTATTAGATAAACCCATTAGGGGATATAAAAGCAGAGTCCTCTTATGATAAGTTATTTTTATTTATACCACTTTGCTTAATACTCTTCTTATCCGCAAGTTTTAATGGAATAGTCGCATTAAATGGTTTAGATTTTGCGAAATTTACAAAGTCTTCTACTATAAATCGTGTTATTGGCTTTTCGTCATTATTGGTTTTTGTAACCATATTATTTCCTTCTATGCTTCTATCTAACAATTATAATCCTTTTTTTATAGCACCTTATAAGTTGTTAAGAATAGGTCAAGTTTGTGCCAGTCTTACTTTAGATAATGATTTTGTTTTAAAGACCCATCTTACGGAAAAGCTTGGATTAGAAAAAAGGGAGGAGGAAAAAAATGTAGCTTATGAACAAACTAATAATGCTATTAATTTTAAAATACTAAGCAGTATAGGCACAGAATATATTGTAGAGTATCCATGCGATAGCTCTGAAGCAACAAATAATAAAAAGAAAAACATAAATATTTTTAGAATTCCCAAAGACAAGATTCTTTTAGTGAAATATTGAGGATTGATGGGGAATTTTATTATAAAATCAATATTGCTCGTTTTTTGCCTCTGTATAAGAGGGTTGTGAAATGGATAGAAATAAATTTAAATCACCAGATGAATGGTTCAAGCAGGCAAGTTATGATTTGGATACTGCTGGAGCAATGTTTGAAACGGGTAGATATATTTACACTATTTTTATGTGCCACTTATCTATAGAAAAAGCATTAAAAGGACTTTATACAAAGCAACTTAAAAAACCTCCGCCTAAAACACATGATTTAAATTACCTTTCCGAACTGATAAATCTAAATTTATCCGATGAACTCCAAAAATTTTTAGATGGTTTAAATGATTTAAGTGTTCCAACGCGGTATCCTGATGAACTTGATAAACTTTTAAAACAGTATAAAAAAGACAGGGTAGAAAAGATGTTAACTCAAACGGAAGGATTATTATTATGGCTAAAAAAGAAATTGTAAAAATCTCAAAGATTTTACGAGAACTGCTTAAGCAAAGAGGAATTGATATTTACAAAATAGTTATTTTCGGTTCCTATGCGAAAAAAAGAGTAAGCAGGGACAGTGATATTGATATGATGATTATTTCTAAGGATTTTAGGAATAAAGATATATTTGAAAGAGTGGAGCTTGCGGGTGGAGTTCATAGAGAGTTGGTTAAAAGATTTAAAAAACCTTTTGATATTATGTATTATTCAGATAAAGAGTGGAATAGAGGTTTTTCCTTGATAATGAATACGGCAAAAAGAGAAGGGAATATAATATATGGCTAATGTTGATGCTCTTGATGAAGAAACGCTATGAAAAAATTAATTCTATTCCTGTTTTTTGCCTCAGGCATAAGCGGGCTTATTTATGAAATAGTATGGACGAGGATATTTACCCTTCTTTTTGGTAATACAACCTATGCCATAAGTACCGTCCTTACCGCCTTTATGGCAGGTCTTGCCGCAGGGAGTTTTATATTCGGAAGAATTGCAGATAAAATCCAGAATTCAGATTCCGCAATCCGCAATCCGCAATTCGCAATCTTAATCAAGTCCCCTCTCATGCTTTATGCAACTCTTGAACTGTGCATAGGCATTTCTGCCCTATTAGTTCCTCCTTCTTTAAGCATATTAGACAGTTTTTATATTTCTATCCTGGGAGATTCTCTCCCATCTGCCTTTTATTCTAACACTGTAAGATTTCTCATTTCCTTTTTCATACTGTTTATACCTACTACACTAATGGGGGGGACACTCCCTGTATTGAGCAGATTTTTTATTCATAAAATAGAGGAGTTGGGATGGAATGTAGCCATTATCTATGCAGTTAATACACTGGGGGCGGTTATTGGGTGTTTCATGACAGGGTATATGTTCATAGCGACTATTGGTGTAAAGAATACAACCCTATTGGCTGTGTTTATAAATATTGCAGTAGGGGTGGTGGCAATGATTTTAGCTTTAAAGATAGGTATATCACCTTCAAATCAGGAATCGGTAGAGGGGGGGCAAGGGGTCAAGGGGGTAAGGGGGCGAGATAAAAAACCCTTGAACCCTCGAACCCTCATACCCTCAAACCCTTCTTTATTGCTTTTCTTCTTCGGCCTCTCAGGCTTTACATCACTGTCTTATGAAATACTCTGGACAAGGGCATTCTCCCTGACATTCTATTCAACAGTATATCTATTCAGCAACATATTGACTGTATTTTTATTGGGCATAGCCATCGGGAGTTTTATATTTATGAAATTTATAAATCCCTCCTCACCCCCCTTTATTAAAGGGGGACAGGGGGGGATTGATTTGATAAGGGTATTCGGCATTATAGAATTTTTAATAGGGGTATGTGCCTTAATAAGTATAATCTTTTTCCAGTGGCTGCCATTCGGCATAAACAGTATCAGCTCATTATTTGATGAGATGACATGGCAGAAGAATATTTTGATAACTTTTATTATTAATCTATTTGTCATGTTTATACCAACACTCCTCATGGGACTGACCTTCCCCCTTATTGGAAGGCTTTATACAGACAATTTGGATTTATTGGGCAGGAAAATCGGGAATGTATATTCTATAAATACTATAGGCAGTATTATTGGTTCCTTTGTGTCAGGTTTTATACTTATTCCATTTCTTGGTGTGCAAAAAGGTATTTTATTTATTTCATTTATAAATCTAATAATGGGGATTATTATAATTTTTAAGAGTCCTGCCGGAGTTAGTGGACTTAAATGGTCAGGCTTAACCTCTGCTGTTATAATTTTATTTGCATTCGGGAAGATTGCAACGGCAGGTATAAATATGGGGGTTGGTTATAGTATTAATGGGAATATAATTTTTTCAAGGGAGGATGTGAGCGGAACAGTTAAAGTAATAGAGGATGAGACTGGTCGTTTTCGGACATTGATGGTAAATAACTATTCCCTTGCTACAAGCGGTGATGTAGCTGTGAGATTCGGTCATATACCAATGCTCCTTCACAATAAACCTGAGGATGTCCTTGTAATATCCCTCGGCTCAGGGATAACAGTCGGTGCCGTCGGACAGCATCCTGTTAAAAATATAGAGTGTGTGGAGATAGTCCCAAGTGTTAGAGATGCGGCAGGGCTTTTTGAAAAAGAAAATCATAATATTTTAAAAGACCCGAGGCTCAGGCTTACTATATGGGATGGGAGAAACTATCTGCTCATGACAAAGCATAAATATGATGTAATTATATCAGACCTATTCCAGCCTGATAGTGCAGGGACTGGCAACCTTTATTCAAAGGAGCATTATCAGAATTGTAAGGACAAATTAAAAAACGGAGGTTTAATGGCACAATGGCTCCCTTTATATCAGCTTTCAACAGAGGATTTGAAGGTTATAATGGCTACATTTTCTAAGATTTTTCCTCATGTTACTGTCTGGTATGGAGATATAAACAGTGCTAAGCCTACACTTCTTCTTCTTGGCTCAGAGTCTCCTTTGAATGTAGATATGATTCAATTGCAGGAGAAGATGAGGCAGGATGGTGTAATTTCTGATATTATAGAAAAAGATAATCCCTTTGCCTTTATGAGTTTCTTTATAATGGATGAAAAAGCTGTCTCAAAATTTACAGAAGGGGCAGAATTAAATATAGATGATAAACCATATATTGAATTCTCTGCACCTAAATATATATGGAGACGTTCAGAGTCAGCAGTTCAAAATTTCAGAGAGTTGAGCAAGTTCAGGGAATTACCCGCTTTAATCCTCCCAACTCCCAACTCCCAACTCATAACTTATTTTAAAGGGAGGGGGCACATAATAGAGGGAAGGTTGTATCACTCTGAAGGTTTGTTTGATAAAGAGATTGAAGAATACAGAATGGCAGAGATGGAGAATCCCTTTGACCCGTATTTGGGATTTGCCTATTTTGAATTGGGATATGAATACTATACAAAGGGCATGTTTAAAGATGCAGTATCCGTTTTTGAAAGGGGAAAGGCTATAAACAGGAATTTAAAAGAGATTCAATTCTATCTTGCAAAGTCTTACTATAAACTGGGAATGCAGAGGGAATATGAGGAGATACTGAGAGAGAACCCGGAGTTTGTGAAGAAAAATTAAAAATCAGGGACAAAAACCTAATTTGGAACCACAGATGGACACAGATTCACACAGATGACAGCATTGCTGTCATTCTGAGGGCGAAGCCCGAAGAATCTCAAAACCGAGATTCCTCACTTCGTTCGGAATGACATTTCTTGTGTTAATCTTGTGGTTTAATAATTTTCTATGCCAGATACAATTCTAATAATAGATGATGAGATTGATATGCTTGAGAACTGCTCCAGGATTTTGAAAAATCTTGGGTGTGAGTGTATTACTGCCTCAAACGGTGAGGAGGCTATAAAGATTGTAAGAGAGAAATTGCCTGATTTGATTATAACAGACCTAAAGATGCCGGGTAAAAGCGGTCTTGAATTACTAAAGGAGATAAAGGGTGAGAATCCCGACGGTATTGTTATTTTATTTACTGCCTTTGCAACAATAGAGTCTGCGGTTGATGCAGTAAAGAGCGGTGCCTTTGATTATCTGCAAAAACCCTTTACTGCAGACCAACTGAAGATTACAGTAGAAAGGGCGTTGACCCAGAAGAGGCTTGCAGAGGAGAATAAAAATTTAAAAGAGCAGCTACATGACCATTTCAAGTTTGATAATATCATCGGGCAGAGTCAGAAAATCAAGGATGTTCTAAATATGGTCAGGAGGGTGTCAAAGACAGAGTCCAATATCCTTTTATTAGGCGAGAGCGGAACAGGGAAGGAACTGATTGCACGTTCTATTCATGCAAACAGTGAAAGGGCAGGAATGCCTTTCATCCCTGTAGATTGTGCATCTCTGCCGGAGAATCTCCTTGAATCAGAACTCTTCGGTCATGAAAAGGGTTCATTTACAGGTGCCCATGCGTCAAGGCAGGGTATGTTTGAGACAGCAAATGGCGGGACAATATTCCTTGATGAGATAGGCGAGCTTACACCAAATCTTCAGGCAAAGCTTCTAAGGGTATTGCAGGAGAGACAGGTCAGGAGGGTTGGCGGGAGGAATCTGATAGATATTGATATAAGGGTAATATCTGCTACAAATAAAGACCTTGAAGATGCTATAAAAGAAAAGGAGTTCAGGGAGGACCTGTTTTTTAGATTGAATGTCATTTCTATTACACTCCCCCCTTTACGGGAGAGGGTTGATGATATACCGCTTCTATGTAATTTCTTTATAAAAAATGAGCCGATTGCCGGTAAAAAGCATATTAAAGAGATATCTCAGGCTGCAATAGAAATACTAAAAAAGTATAGCTGGCCCGGAAATATAAGGGAATTACAGAATGTTATTGAAAGGGGAGTCTCCCTTTCTGACGGAGGCTCTATAACAATTGATGACCTTCCTGATAATATTGTAGTGCGAGGCTTCAGCCTCGCTGAAAAAGCGAACCTAAAGGTTCACACTACATTTAAGGATGCAAAGAAGGAGTGGCTCTCCTCTTTTGAAAAAGAGTATCTTGTTGAACTTTTAAGGAGGAATAACAATAACATAACAAAGGCTTCTGAAGAGGCAAATATCCCACGGATGACAATTTATCGTTTAATAAAGAAATATAAGCTGAATATAGCATAAGATAATTAAAAGAACAGTAATAGATTGCTTCGCCTTCGGCTCGCAATGACAAACAAAGGCAGTGGTGTCATTGCGAGGGCGTTAGCCCGAAGCAATCTAATTCATTTCGTAACAGTAATGTTACACTTCTTGTTGTTGATAATGCCTTTAATTTCAATAGGTTTGCTGAAGTTTATAGATATAGCTTACAAGTGTAACATTAATGTTACGATTTAAACTGGTTTTTAGGATTCTATTATTATTTACTCAGTGTGAATAGTCTTAAATATCAAACAGTTATATAACTTTGTTTTTTCTTTAATCATGGCATATATCTTGCTAAGTTATATATCCGTTAATCACTAATTCTAATAACGAAAGGAGGTGAAAAATTTGAAAAAATATCTATCAATTATAGTTGCTTCATTGTTTGTTCTCTCCAGCGGTGCAGCCTTTTCGTATGATGGTTCTCTTGTAGACGATACATCATATATAGGGACAATCACAAAGATTGACAGGGGTGCAAGGGTAATTGAGCTTACAACGAAATTTGAGAAGACCCCAAAGACATGGAAGCTCAATATGCAGGATGAGTGTCAGATTCAGGTAATGACAACAAAGGATCCATCAGAGAGAGGTGCATTCAAGAAATTTGCTGAGTTGAAAGAGGGAACGCTCGTAAATGTCTATGGATGGCCAAAGGATGGAAAATGGCTGGCAAGGAAAATCAGCATCCTGAATCCAGATGATTATATGGTGAAGAGGTTAGAGGCAGATGCAAAGGCGGGAGTATTTTTTGGCCATGAGCCATGATTTTAAAAGGGAATGGAGGTGAAAATAAATGAATAAAAAGGGCTTTTTAGCCTTAATTTTAGCAGTATTATTTTTAGCAGGGACAGCAGAAGCCCGTAAGACGGAGATTACTCCTGCTGACCAGAGGGATTGGCAGGTAATAGCACCTCAGGACAGCGACACACCTCTGAGAGACTATGCAATGCTCTATGAGGCTGGCGGACATGACGGGAATGTTGGTGTTATCGGTATCCCAAGTATGAAGCCATACAGGTATATCAAAATGGGTGTTGATATGCATAACTTCCCGTTCAGCGGTTCCAATGCTGGTAACAACAACGGAACTCCTGATGGAAAGTATCTCTGGGTATCTGATAAGGGTGCAGATGCGGTTATAGAGTTAAATTTACAAACTGGTTTTGCAGAGAGAATCCTTGCAAATCCAAAACCATTTGGTATTCACCATTCAGCAGCAATGAGCCCAAATGGTAAATATATATTCCTGACAGGCGAGCTCTCAGGCAAGATGGCAAAGATGAGGGTAGCTGATGGTGCAACAACAGTAATTGATGTGCCGCCGGCGCCAAGCGCACCTGACTATCCTGATGCAAGCAAGGATGGAAAATATGTATTTGCAGGTAACTATTATCACAGTGCGGTTATGGTCTTCAGCCAGGACCCCTTTAAATTTATAAAGGAAATCCCGGTCGGTAAGAACCCGCATGGAACCAATTTTGTGCCGACGAACAGATGGGCTGTAGTTTGTGATAAGCTTTCTGCAACTCAGTCTGTTATTGATGTCAGACAGTTAAAGGTTCATAGAGTTATTCCAGTTGGTGCAGGCCCGCTCCACAATCAGCCTGATAACTTTGGAAAGTATAACTATATAAGCAGCTTCGTTTCTGACTCAACCTGTAAGGTTGACCTTGGCAGAATGCAGATGGTTGACGAGTTCCCAATCCACTACAGGGTGGGACACAATTCCATTGCACCGGACAATCATTACTATGTCTCCCAGAATAAATTCTCCACAGGTCTTTTCAATCCAACAGGTATAGTATTTGCGATTAACTTTGAGGAGCAGGATATTGATGAGCTCTCCCCAACCTATGGAAAGACTGTAAAAATTGTTCCTATAAATGGAGAGCCGCATGAAGGCAGGCAGATATTCTCTACCACTATCCAGAGATGGAATACAGGTACAGGCGGTGACTTGTTCGCCAAGGGTTATGAGCTGGGGGATGTAAAGGTCAACTTTGATGATAAAGGTGTTCCGGGCAAAAGCCTGACAAAGAGGCCGTCATTAGAACCAATCCATCTTGCCGCTGCAAAGAGATATTTTATCCCGAGGGATGATGGAAAGCCAGGTGTAACCCAGGAAGGCGATATCACAGTAGTAAGGGTAAAGGCATTCAGCTATGGTTATATCCCGAGGTTTATCCATGTTAAAAAGGGTGCAAAGGTAAGAATAATCCTTACAAACATTGATAAGGCGGCAGGTCTTACAAAGAACCCTGATGTTACTATGGGATTCTTACCAGCAGGATATTATGGTCAGAAAACGAGGTTAGACGGAGTAAGGGGCATGTCAGCGGTAGGAGAATTTGTTGCCGATAAGGCAGGTGAATTTGAATTCTACTGCCAGCAGTTCTGCGGACCGTTGCACCTTGAAATGAGAGGGACATTCTTTGTTGACCCACCGGGAGGAACAGCATCGCTCTCTGTCGGTGATTATGATGAGATTTCAAAGCTTGAATATCAGGTTTCCGACCCGGCAGAAAGGGAGTTTATCACAGGCGGTAATAGGCTGTTGAATACCTTGAAAGAGGGTAATGAGCCTGCGTTATAATTTCCAGGGTTTAAGCTTCAAGGCAGTTTAAATGAAAGGGGTTAGGAGTCAAATCCTAACCCCTTTTATGCATGGATGATATATTTTAAATTACTTGCATTTGTTTGGCTGAGAATTAACATAAAACAATATTATATGATGTAAATCATATATATTGTATCTGACGGATGTATCATTTAGATGTTCATTCGCAGCTAAATAAAAGTTTTGCACTTATGAAAAAAAATCTTTTAGTAGTGCTGACAGTTTTAATTTCGGGTTTAATAGGGTGCAGCTGGTCTCAGGCTGATTTACCGAAAGAACCCCCGGAAGAGGTGGTTAAAAGATTCTACTTTTTGCTGTCCCAGAAAGGTAAGTCTCCAGCCGCAGAGGCTCATAAGTTGATAAGTACAAAATATGGAACCATTGAAGAAGCTACATTTATGCGATGGACAGAGCAGTATGACCCTGAAACAAAGATAAAAATCTTGGATAGCTCAATATCAAATAAAAAAGATGCTAAGGGAAATATAATTGCAAGGGTAACAGTTGAATATACCATACCCTCTGTTTTAGGCAGTCCATTTGTATCAAAGAGTCAGACTCATCTAATTCTTGATGAGAAGGAAAAAAAGTGGAAAATAGACTTTATGGCTGAGACAAAGGATGAAGAGAGTTTTAAAAAAGAGGGATGAAAGTAATTAAATGGTTGTTAAATCTGAGCAATCAGGCATGAAGAGGAGAATGTCATGATTAAATGGTTAAATGAAAGAACAGGCATCAAAGATTTAATTGAAAAGCAGTTAAAATATCCAATACCCGCACATGCAAATTTCTGGATATGTTTCGGGGGACTGGCATTTTTTCTGATAGTTCTTCAGGTTTTAACAGGTGTATTCATGATGTTTTTTTATGTTCCAATTGCAGAAAAGGCACAGGATAGTGTAAAATATCTTTGCAATAGTATTCCTTATGGAGGATTAATAAGGAACATGCACCGCTGGAGCGCAACCCTGATAGTTGCTTTTCTCTTTATTCATACAGTAAATGTTATTACAAGACGGGCATATAAAAGTCCGAGGGAGTTGAACTGGTGGTCAGGTATATTGCTTTTCTTGCTGATGCTTCTTTTTACAGTGTCAGGAATTATACTTCCATGGGATTGGAGGAGTTACTGGGAATTGGTTGTATGGGCAGATTGGATAGGGACAATTCCAGTAATTGGTCAGTATCTGATAGAACCTTTAATATTAGCATTTTCGGTAGGTAAGAGTTTTGTTGTTCATGTTTGGATACTCCCTGCCATTGTATTGTTTCTGCTAATTTTTCATCTTAGGATGGTAAGGAAATTAGGCATAGCAGAACCCTTATAAATAATTATGAATTAGGAATTCTTAATTTATAATTCGTAATTTTTAATTTCTGAAGATAAGTGGAGGTAAAAAATGACAGAAATAAAACAGAAGACCTGGTGGCCCCATCATGTCCTGAAGGCAGGGTCAATGGCAATTTTAATATTCATTGTTGTAGTCATTTTGGCAAACAAATTTCAGATTCCAGATGATGCACCTGCCATTATTCCTGGTCCTGACGACGGGATGAATATACCCGGACCTGAGTGGTATTTTCTCTTGCTCTGGCAGCCATTCTGGTATTTTACGGGCGGATATAAACACCTCCTCTCTTATATAGCAATTGTGCCAATCATTTTTATGTTATTTCTTATCATGCTTCCCTTTATACGGATTCCATTTTTATCAAGAAAAGGTGCAAGGGTAGAAAATCCTGATAGTGAAGTTATCAAGCCTATGAGTTTTTTTAGAAAATTAATGCTCAATTCTCCAGTCCTGTTGATAGCAATATTTATTGCCCTTCTTGTATTTAAGAGCGGTCATCAGGCAAAATTATATGGATGTGATGCATGTCATAACTCAGCTATGGGGGTTAGACAGGCACTGCCGCCGGTGAATGTAGCGGAATATTATAAAGTTGACAGGGCAGGGCAGATAAAGAGTGCTAAATATAAGGCAGGGAAGATGGTAAGTATTGATGAAACAACAGGGGAAAAAACTTATGACTTTGCCGGAGCAGAAACATATAAAGATGCCAACTGGCAGATGCGTCATATGTATGAACCGACATTTACATGGTAGCAATTTTAAATCTCAAATCTCAAATTTCAAATTTCAAATAATTAAATGAACCCTTTTAAAAAAATCTTTTTATTGTTTACATTTCTATTCTTGTATCTCCTTGTTAATATATCTACTGGAGATGAGCAGGGACAGCATTCTATGCATGGGGATGCCCAAACTGCTCCTGTTGCAAGAAATGGTGAAGGACCTGTTATTAATGAATATGTCCTCCCAACCCCCTATAGTCATCCCTTTGGTATAACGGTAGATTCAAAGGATAAAATCTGGTTTACAGCACAGGTTACAAATAAGATAGTTAAATTTGACCCTGTAAATCAGTCCTTCAAGGAATATCAGATAACATCTACGGCATCACTGCCAAAGAGCGATTGGAAATATTCTCCCAGTAATAAAACCCCTCCAAAAGAGGTTTATGATGTGTCTCTTGGCAGTCCGGGTGCTATTATTATAGACAAAAATGACAGGTTATGGTTTGTGGAGCAAATCGGCAATAAAATCGGCAGTTTTGACCCGGCCACAGAAAAATTTGTAGAATATGATATACCGACACCAGATAGCAGTCCAAATGATTTGGCATTAGATTCAGAGGGTAATGTGTGGTTTGTAGAATGGAATGGCGGTAAAATTGGGAAGCTTGACTTTAAGATAAAGAAGGTTGTTGAATATGACCTTAAAACCAATAGTCATCCTGCAGGCATTGCTGTAGATGCAGAAGACAACATCTGGATTAGCGACATAGCAATGAATGAGATAGGGAGGTTTAACCCAAAGACCAAAACCTATAAGGTATTTCCGATAGTTACTCCTCTAAGCCGGCCGGGCAATATATTGATTGACAGCTTAAAAAATATATGGTTTTCACAGCTTCACAGCCACAAGGTTACAATGCTTGTTCCGTCAACGGGTATGATGAGTGAGGCAATGCTCCCCGGTTATAACAGCGTTCCGCAGAGTATAATATTTGATAAAAAGGGGAGGCTATGGTATATAGATGATATGCTGAATAAAATAGGCTACTTTGAGCTGCAATCTGCATCATTTAACGAGTTTGACATACCAACAATAAATTCCCAGCCTATGCATCTGGCTATAGATTCAAAAGGGGATATATGGTTCACAGAGAATGAGAGAGGAGCAAACAAGATTGCACAGTTAGTTATTTCTTCTGTCCCCGAAATTCCTGCATCACACAAGCATGAACACTCAGAGGGCAATAAAGGACAGGCAGAAGGGATGCATGAATCATCAGATGATGGTAATAAAGTGCCTTTATGGGTTTATATATCAGGCATCTTGCTTATAGTGGTTGTCATCTCAGCTTTGGTTTTTGTTAAGAAAAAGAAGGAATGAAAATTAATAGTATGCAGTATGCAGTATGCAGTATGCAGAAAAATCATTTACTGCCTGCTATTTTTGGACTACTGTTTACTGCTTACTGTTTACTGCCTACTGGTATATTTGCCTCCGAAGAGACACCTTTTGAAGAATTTCCCATCCCTACCCCGTTAAGTTCTCCGACTGATATTGCTGTAGACCGTTCTGGTATCGTATGGGTTATAGAATATGCTGCAAATAAGATTGGGAGGTTAGACCCTTCAAAAAATATCTTTGAAGAATTTGAGATAACTACAACTAAGAGTGAGGCCACAGACATGACAATAGACAAAGATAATAACCTGTGGTTCACAGAGCAGGAAGGAAATCAGCTCGGGAAGTTTAATACACGGGCATTAAAATTTGAGGAGTTTGACCTGCCTGTTCCGGATAGTAATCCCGCATCTATATCCGTAGATTCAAAGGGCAATATATGGTTTGTGGAGTGGAATAGAAATAAGATAACCAAATTTACCCCTTCCAATAAAAAATTCAAATCTTATGATATCCCTACCTCCATGAGCCAGTCATCAGGCCTCGTCTGTGATTCAAGAGGCAATATATGGTTTGTGGAAAAGGGGGGGAACAAGATTGGAATGGTAAATCATGAAACGGGTATAATTAAGGAGTACGAGATAAAACAGGCATTGAGTATGCCTATAGGCACTGTAATTGATTCAAAAGGAAATGTATGGTTTTGCCGTCTAAAAGATAAAAAGCTGGTAAGACTTAATCCTGCCACAGGCGAATTCAAAGACTTTACGATTCCAGGGACAAAGGGGGCGCAGCGTCTTGCTATTGATAAAGGAGGTAACATCTGGCTTGCATTGAGGTATGAAAATAAGATTGTAAAATTTGACCCTGATTCAGAATTTTTTACAGAATATAACATCACTACTAAAGATAGCCAACCACTGGCTATAGTTGCAGATGTAAAAGGAAATGTATGGTTTACAATGATGTCCGGGAATAAGATAGGTAAGTTAAATTTATCTAAGATAGAAAGCATATCAAAAAAATCGGATTTAAAGGTCAAACTTAAACCACCAGAGGAGATATTAAAGAAATAGTGTCAAAGTTTCAGAGTGTCAGTAGGAAGTAAGAAGTAAGAAGTAGGAAGTAGGAAGTAAGAAGTCTGTCCTCTGTCTTCTGTCTCTTTGACACTTTGATGCTCTGAAACTTTTTATGAAATATGCAAGGCCTTTAATCCTCCTCATATTCTTCCTATCAGGTGCCTCAGGGCTTATCTACGAAATTGTCTGGACCCGCCTCCTCTCCCTTGTATTTGGTGTATCCTCTTTTGCCATAAGCACAGTTCTTACCGTATTTATGGCAGGGCTTGGTATTGGAGGATATATCTTTGGCAGACTCATAGATAAGAGAGGGAATCCTCTGAAGGTATATGCAGTCCTTGAGATTCTCATAGGTTTATACGCAATCTTATTGCCCAACATAAGTTCACTTACAGAATGGCTGTATATAAAACTTCATGTATTAACAGGGGGGAGCTTTTTACTTCTCTCCTCAGAGAGGTTTTTAATCTCCTTCTTTATTCTGATATTTCCAACAACTATGATGGGGGGCACACTTCCTGTCATATCAAGATTTCTTATAAAGAGTGAGGACAGAATCGGGATTGATACAGGAGTCATATATTCCCTAAATACCTTCGGGGCTGTTGCAGGATGTATTATTACAGGTTTTTACCTGATAGAGGTTGCAGGCGTTACACAATCGCTCTATTTAGCCGCTGTCTTGAATTTAATTGCAGGGGGAGGGGCGTATATAATAAGTCAGAAGCCTGCCCTGAGCAAAGTCGAAGGGTCAGAAGCCAGAAGCCAGAAGTCAGAATTAAAAGCTAAAGACTTAAAAATAGTCAATCTTCAATCTTCAATCTTCAATATTCAATCTCTTATCCTTCTTGCCTTCGGTTTCTCAGGTATGGCAGCACTCTCCTATGAGGTGTTATGGACAAGGGTTCTTATACTGATTCTTGATAATACTATATATGCGTTTTCAATAATCCTCGTTACATTTCTCCTTGGTATAGCAGGGGGGAGTTTTTTGTTTGCACGGTTAAGCTCCAATCAAAAAAGAGATAGTGTTGTAACTTTATTTGCAGTTTTTCAAATTCTGATTGGCTTAATGGGATTTTTATCCCTCCTACTATTTGCAAATCATAATATCATTGCCTCACAACTCAATAACTTTATTTCATGGACATCACATGGATTCGCTTCGCTCACCACAGGGTTTATTGGTATCGGACATTGGCAGGGAAAAATGTTTGCAACATTTTTAATGGCGTTTCTTATAATGATTATCCCCACAGTGTTAATGGGAGCAAGTTTTCCCGCAGTAACTCAAACACTAAGATTTGAGTTGCATAATGTCGGAAAAAGTATAGGGATGGTATATCTAACTAATACTGTAGGTGCAATAATAGGTTCGTTCTCATCTGGGTTTATACTTCTTCCCATCATTGGCATACAGAATGCAATTATACTTACGGGAATCTTTCCTATTGTCTTTGGAATGATACTCATTCTTTTATCTCCCCTTACAAAAGGGAGGGGTAAGCTGTTCCGATATGTTATATCCATATTATCTATCATGATTAGCGGCATCATTATAATTTTTATATTCAGGTCAGGTGATATTCCAAAATTAATTAGTATTTCAAAGATAGATAAGGGGAATGAGATACTTTATTATAAAGAAGGGATAGCAGGGACTGTCCTTGTCTCATCTCAGGAGACAGACCTGACGCCTTTCCGGAAACCTGTAAAGAGGCTATGGATAAATGGAGACCCCATTGCGGGGGAATTCAGGGGGGCATTACAGCTTGAGAGGCTTCAGGCGCATCTGCCTCTCTTATTCCATCCTGACCCGAAAGAAGCACTGATTATATGTTTTGGGACTGGCTCTACTGCAGGTGCTGTCAGTGACCACAATGTCAATAATATATATGCAGTAGATATATCAAAAGAGGTATTTAATGGAGGCAGATATTTTACCGAGGGGAACAGGGATATATTGAATGACAGCAGATTTAAAATGATAATTGAGGATGGGAGAAATTTTCTATTAACCACAGATAAAAAATTTGACCTTATCACATCAGAACCCCCCCCGCCGTCAAATGCAGGCATTGTGAATCTATACAGTAGGGAGTATTATATGCTCTGTAAATCTCGTCTTAAAGAGGGCGGAATGGTTTCCCACTGGATACCACTTCATCATCTTTCAGAAGATGATTTCAAAATGCTTGTTTCTACCTTTGTGTCTGTTTTCCCTCACTCCACTATGTGGTTTACAAAGTGGGATGCAATTATGATAGGCTCTGATGAAAGGTTGTCAATAGATTTTGAGAATCTCAAAGAAAGGCTTAATAATAAAAAGATACAGGAAAGCCTGAAGGAAATAGGAATGTCCAATCCATTTCAGCTCCTCTCTACATTCATGATGGATGAAGATGCTCTTCATAAATTTATTGATGGAGCCCCTGTTGTCACTGATAATAACCCCTATGTAGAATTTACAGCCCCGAGGATTCATCATATAGGGACATCTATAAAGGGGAGGAACCTATTGAATATGCTAAAATACCGTAAGCCTGTAACTGTTAATTCATCTGATATAACCCCTTTAATAAAGGGGGGTGGAAGGGGATTTATAGATGAAATAGAGAAATATTTTAATTCCTATACATATTTTTTAAAAGGGCAGGTCGGTGTAAATGATAACAGCCTTAAAGATGCAGTATATAGTTTTAAAAAGGCAGTTGAAATTAATAATGAGAATTCGGATGCAAGACACGAACTTATAAATTTGAGCATTAACAGCATATACAGGATACTTTCTACAGGAGAGATAGATAAAGGATTTGATCTTATCAATGAATGTATGGGACTGGATAGAGACAGGGAGTTTACACCTCAACTTTATAATCTCAGAGGTCTCTTATTCCTGTCTAAAAAAGATATAAAAAGGGCTGTAAATGAATTTGAATATGCCATAACGCTTGATGGAAAATATTTTAGCCCCTATCTGAATTTGGGAAGCATATATACATATTACGAGATTGACCTCATGAAGGCTTTGGAGTATTACAACAGAGGGCTTGAATTGAAAATTACAGCACAGGAGAGGGATTTAATAAATTATGAGATAGAAAAGATAAAGGCAAAATTTCCAATTTCTAATTAACACAAATAATGCATTAACCACAGATGAACACGGATAAACACTGTTCAAACAAAAACTTATTATAATTCTTACTTCACTTAAAAAGTGAAATATATCTTTCTTTTAATTCATTGAATAACCTGTGTTAATCTGTGTTTACCTGTGGTTTCACGCATTTTTTGGGGTTAAAAGTTTATAAGAGTGCAAAATATAAATTTAAAAATTTCAAAAATTATTCTCTGTGTCCTCTGTGGCGAAATTCTTCTTTCAGGATGTAAAGAAGGTAATAAGCCTACTACTGCCAATATTGGTAATCATGCACCCAAATTTGCATTGACTGATTTAAACAAAAAAACTGTAAACCTTGCTCATTACAAAGGTAAAAAGGTTATACTCAACTTCTGGGCAACATGGTGCCCACCCTGTGTCAATGAGATGCCTCTCTTACAGGAGGTTTATAATAATAGAAGGGGTGAGGGTATTGAGATTATAGGTATAAATTATAATGAAGATTATGACAGGGTTAAAAAATTTATATCAGAAAAGGGTGTAACATTTACTATACTTATAGATTCTGACCTGAAGGTATCAATGGATTATGGGGTGATTGGACTGCCGGTTACCTTTTTCATTGACCGTGAAGGGAGGATAAAGGAAAAATTTAAGGGCGAGTTGAACAAAAAACTGATTGAGGACATACTGAATAGATTTTAAATTTAATGTATGGTAATATTTAATTGTGAATAGCCAATTGGAGTTGCTGATAAATCTTCAAAATATTGATATTGAACTAGGAAAATTAGAAGATAATTATAAAAAAATACCTCAGGAGATAGACCAGTTATATCATATCTGCCAGCAGATAAAGGAAGAGATAGGTCAGATTAAAAAAGAGGTAGACCAGCATAATAAAGACAGACGTGAGAAGGAGAGGGGGGTAGAGATTGAAAATGACCACATCTCCAAGACAAAGGTCAAACTCTCTCAGGTCAAGACAAATGAGGAATATTCAGCCCTTCTAAAAGAGGTTGATAGTGTAAAGGAGAAGATAAAAAAGCTGGAAGACGAAGATTTAAACTTGATGGAGCTGATAGATGAAAAACAAAAGAATTTAAAAGAAAAGGAAAAACTATTCAAGGAAGAAGAGAAAAGATTTCAGGATGTAAAAGTAGAAAAAGAAAAAGATATAGAGGGATTTAAAAAAACTATAGAAGAAAAAAAGCAGCAGAGGGAATCAATAAGCAGTTCATTGGACAATAAAATTCTTCAGGATTATCTTAAGGTGAGTAAGAACAGAGAAGGGATAGCAGTGGCAAGATTTTCAGACGGGATATGTCAGGGTTGTTTTTTAAGCCTTCCTCCACAATTGGCAAGCGAAATAAGGAAAAATGAAGTCCTTATAAAATGTCCCCACTGTCAGAGGGTTCTTTACTGGGAAGGATAATAATTTAGCCACAGACTTACACGGACTATAAAAAAGAAAATAATTCAGTTTGTTTTAGTCAGTGAAAGTCAGTGGCAAATAAATCTTTTTTTCTTTATTTGCTGGAGCAGATGGATGGCCGCTCCCACACATAAGTGTGGGGGAGGAAAGTCCGGACTCCAGAGGGCAGGGTGCTTCCTAACAGGAAGGAGGGGCGACCCTACGGATAGTGCCACAGAAAATATACCACCCCTACACCTTTCAAGTCTGAATTATGTTCTATGTATACATTCTAAAAAGCAGAACAGATGGGATGTTATACACAGGTTATACCAGCGATTTGAGAAGAAGATTTGCAGAACATAATTCAGGCAAAAGTAAGTCAATAAAAGGACGAGAGCCCTTTGAGTTGATTTACTATGAAGCTTATAGGTCAAGGTCGGATGCGATGCGCAGGGAAAGAATGCTGAAGCTTGGGGGTAGAGCCCTCGGACAGCTCAAAGGACGCATTGCACAAAGCCTTGAGACTTGAAAGGTGTGGGGGTAAGGGTGAAAAGGCGAGGTAAGAGCTCACCGCTCCGGTGGCGACATCGGAGGCACGGAAAACCCCACCCGGAGCAAGGCTAAATAGGAAGGCGATAAGGACTGCCCGTCCGATGCCTTCGGGTAAGCCGCTAAACCTTTATGGCAACATAAAGGGTAGATAAATGGCCATCACCTGATTAAACGGGGGACAGAATCCGGCTTATAATCTGCTTCAGCAAAAATTAAACCTTTTAAGCCTTTTTCATCTTGACATCGTTTAAATTGGATATATATTATAGTTATACTTCGCAGTCTCTCCAAGTCCAACATAACAAAGGGGAAAAAAGCCGTGAAAAAAACCTATATTTTTACAGTCACTATATTTATTATCGCTATAATTTATTTCTCTTGTTTCTCAGGAGAGGTTTATGGTGGCGACGGTTTTACACAAAAAGATAGAGAACTGCTTATAGAATTAAGGGTTAAAATGACTGAAATAGATAAGCGGTTTGAACAAGTAGATAAACGGTTTGAACAGATGTTTAACTTCTTATGGATCATTACAGGGATATTTACAGCTATAATGGTGGGTAATATAGGTTTTGCGTATTGGGATAGAAGAACAATCATAAAGAAGGCAAAAGATGAGCTATTGCTGAAATAGAGAAAGAAGGTAGGGTGAG
The DNA here is from genome assembly GCA_016194325.1 of Nitrospinota bacterium. GTDB lineage: Bacteria > Nitrospinota > Nitrospinia > UBA9942 > UBA9942 > UBA9942. Next base: position 18,756 of record JACQBS010000092.1, read on the forward strand.
GGATTTGATTAACGCCTTAAGAGAGTTGGCAAAGAACAATCAGGAAATTGCGAAGATATTAAGACAATTTAATCTTTTGTGAATAGGTGGTGTATTTTTTAACTATTATGTTTTTTAAAAAGATTTTTTTGACAATTACTTTATTATTATTAGCTTCCCTTTTACCCCTTTTTCAGGTTAATAAAGCATTTGCACAGCCATTAGAGAAAAATCAGGGAAAAAGAGACTTGAATATAGAAGGAACAGGGCAGCCGCAAGATTTAACCATAGAAGGGGATTACTGGGCGCTTATCATTGGTATAAATGAGTATGCCAATCTTCCAGCAGATAAACAATTACAGGCAGCCCGCCCCGATGCGAAGGCTGTTGCAGATGTGCTTAACAAAAAATATGGTTTTGCAAAGGAGAGAATGTTAGAACTGTATAACAAAGAAGAGACAACAAGACGTAATATTATCGGGAAACTTCGCATATTGGCTAAGACTTTGAGCCATAAAGATAATCTCCTTATTTACTATGCAGGGCACGGGGAATATGATAGAGATACACAGCTTGGCGGGTGGATACCATCTGATGCAGTATTGGATGACCCTTCTTCTTTTATCAGCAATGAGGAGGTGCGGGGTTATCTGAAGGCTATAAAGGCAAGGCATATATATACGATAGCAGACTCATGTTTCAGTGAGTCACTGATGGGAGGAAAGACCAGAAGTATAGGGCAATTGAGTGAACCGGCGATAAAGGAATTATATAATGATAAATCCCGCCTGATTTTGACATCCGGAGGACTATATCCTGTTCC
>JACQBS010000100.1 GCA_016194325.1 Nitrospinota bacterium
AGAGGCTAAAGCATATGGCCTACGGCTATAGAGATGTTAAATACTTCTTACTCAAGATACATCAGCATTGTGGACTGCTTGACCCTAAGTTTTCAACTTAAATACGAAAGAGGGAAATATATTGATTCGTGGCGTAGCGCAGTCTGGCTAGCGCACCTGCCTTGGGCGCAGGGGGTCGGAGGTTCGAATCCTCTCGCCCCGACCATAAAAAAATAATTTACCACTGATGGACACAGATAAACACAGAAAAAGCAAAAAATAAATTATTTTTTTAGTCTGTGTAAGTCTGTGGCTAAAAGTATATTTTCTTAAATGACCTCAATACTTGCGTTTCTTTTTGTTTTTACAATTGTTGTTCTGATTCATGAATTCGGGCATTTTATCGCTGCGAGAAGACTGAAAATAAATGCATATGAATTCTCTATTGGTTTTCCCTTCAGCCCCAAAATAGCAACCATCTTCAAGCATAGAGAGACAGAATTTACATTGAGGCTTTTGCCCCTCGGAGGTTTTGTAAGCTTTTCCAAAGATGAGAATGGAAGTGAGTCATTAGAGTTTTTGCAAGAGCCGAGGTGGAAGAGAGGAGTTATTATATCTGCTGGCTCTATTTTTAATATTATCTTTGCCTTTTTACTCATAACTGTTGCCCTTTCAATCGGTAAGAATCTACCATTAAACGATGCAATATTATCAAGTATAAAAACAATAGAAATAGTGACCATCGGCACTGTTCAACTTATCTTCAATCTCTTTTCAGGTAATGGCTCTATGGACAATTTATCAGGACCCGTTGGTATTGCTGTTATGGCGGGTAAGGCAGCTAATGCAGGCTTTATAAACCTCATATACTTTACAGGACTTTTGAGTCTTAGTCTGGGCATACTGAATCTCCTTCCATTCCCTGCACTTGATGGCGGACATCTCATTATCCTCACAATTGAGTCATTAAAGAAATCTCCATTGAGCCATCGGACATATCAAATCATAGGTGTTGCAGGTATATCCTTTTTTCTTATCCTCACTCTTATTGCAACCTATAAAGATATTTTAAGGCTCATTGCCTGATAAATGCCTTTCTTTAAAACTACTGACGGTATCAATCTCCATTACAGAATTACCGGTAAAGGGAAACCTATTATCTTTGTTCACGGCTGGGCGATGAATTCTTATGTCTGGAAATACCAGATGGATGACCTTTCAAAGGATTTTCAGGTAATTGCAGTTGATTTAAGGGGACATGGAAATTCGGAGTTCGGAGTTCGGAGTTCGGAGTTTAGATTTGATGTTTTTGTTAAAGATATAAAGGAATTAGTGGATTCCTTAAGTGTAAAGAAATTTATTCTTGTTGGGTGGTCTATGGCATCCTTTATTATTGCAAGATACTATTTTAAGTATCCGAAAGATGTGGAGAAATTAATATTTATCAGTGGGACTCCGAAGTTTTTATCGGAGAATGATTATTTCTACGGGCAACCTATAATCATGGCAAAGAGGCTTGAGCAGAATTTAAAAAGAGATTATAAAAATTATATTAAGGAGTTCTGCGGAAAATTATTTATTTCAGGTGAGCGAATTGATGACAGCAAGCTGTCGGAAATTGAGAGTTTAATGTTCAATGAAGATTTTCCACCTCCAGCCAATGTAACTCTTCAAACGCTTGATTCACTATTGAAAGATGATATAAGAGATAATCTCAAAAATATCAAAGTACCGACATTGATTATCCACGGTGATATTGATAAAATATGCCCTGTTGGTGCAGGCAGATATATCGCAAGGGAGATACCTAATTCAAAATTAATTATTTTTGAAGGTGTTGGCCATGCACCGTTTTTGACACAGCCAGAGAGGGTTAATAAAGAGATAAAAGATTTTTGTTATGATTGATAAATCTGTAGTAAAAAGCTCATTTTCAAAAAGGGCTGATACCTATGATAAATTTGCATCTTTTCAAAAAGAGATTGCCAATCTTCTGCTTTCTGAAATTTATAAGAGAGATTTTTCTCCTAAGAATATATTAGACATAGGTTCAGGGACAGGGAATATTTCAATAAACCTGGCAGAAAATTATAAATTCTCAAAGATTGTTGCATGTGATATAGCCCATGGAATGTCTGTATTTGCACAGGGGAAAAGGCTTGTCCTCGCGAAAGCAGGGAACAGACAGTCTAATATTCATATAGCTACAGCAGATACGGAAACCCTCCCCTACCCTTCTAATTCCTTTGACCTGATAGCATCAAACCTGATGTTTCAATGGGTGACTGATTTATCAAAGGCATTTGCAGAATTGCACAGGGTTATAAAAGAAAACGGCTATATTTATTTAACAACCCTTAGCGAAGGCTCTCTTTATGAGTTAAAGGATTCTTTTGAATTAGCCTGTCAGATGTCTTATAAAGATACATCTCCAATATTTCAGAAATTTAACAATGAGAAGGAACTTAAATCTTTAATGACATATGCAGGATTCAATAATATATCTCTTGAGACAAGGGATGAAATCAGATTTTATCCTGATGTAGAGACACTGCTTAGAAATCTTAAGTATATAGGGGCAAACCAGTCTATCTTTGCAAGAAATAATGGAATGGGGATAAAAGGTGTTATAAAAGAGATGATAATTATATACAAAAATAAATACGGGACTTCTCAGGGTATCAGGGCAACATACAGTGTGATATTTTTGAAAGGAAGAAAGTGAATAAAGGTGTATTCATCACAGGGACGGATACAGGGGTTGGGAAGACTGTTGTGTCTGCCGGTCTTGCCTTATCCCTAAGACATAAGGGCTTGGATGTTGGTGTAATGAAACCCATCCAGAGTGGTGATAGAGGAGATACGGAATTTTTAATAAAGGTATCGGGCGTAAAGGATGAGATTGAGCTTGTTAATCCATGTTATTTTAAAAAGCCATTAGCCCCATTAACTGCATCTAAGATTGAAGGTGTAAAGATTAATATTACTGCCATAAAAAATGCCTTTGATGAGTTATGCAAGAGGCACGATATTGTAATTGTGGAAGGCATCGGGGGTCTCTTCGTCCCTCTGACTGAAGATTACTTTGTCTCCGACCTTATTTTAGAGCTTAATATACCTATTATTATTGTCTCCCGCCCTAATCTTGGGACAATAAACCACACCCTTCTTACAGTAAAACATGCAAGAGAGTCTGGAATAGATATAATCGGAGTAATTTTTAATGAAACGAAGAAAAAGAAGAAAGGGCTGGCAGAGAAGACAAACCCCTCTATTATAGAAAAACTCTCTGGAGTTCCTATCCTCGGCACCCTGCCTTACATACAATCGGTAAGCATTACAGATTGTAAGACAGGAAAACTAAAAAATACTTTTTTAAAAAACATTAAAATAGATAACTTGCCTACTGCCTACTGCCGACTGTCTACTGCCTACAAAAAAAACCTGGAGGATATTGATAAGACACATCTCTGGCATCCCTTTACACAGATGAATGATTGGGTGAAAGAAGAACCAGTAATTATTGAGAGGGGTAAAGGCTCTTATCTTTATGATACTCTTGGAAATAAATATCTTGACGGAAACTCATCCTACTGGGTAAATATTCATGGGCACAGGAAGAGAGAGATAGATGAGGCAGTAAAAAAACAAATAAATAAAATTTCTCACTCCACACTTCTCGGATTATCAAATGTCCCTGCCATTGAGCTATCGGAGAGATTGATTAAGATTGCACCTGAGAGTTTAAAGAGAGTCTTCTATTCTGATGACGGCTCTACCGCTGTGGAGTCGGGGATAAAAATGGCATTCCAGTACTGGCAGCAGAAGGGAAAAAATTTTAAGAGTAAAAAGAAATTTATAGCCTTTTACAATGCCTATCATGGAGATACAATCGGTGCAGTCAGTGTCGGCAGGATTGACCTCTTTCACAGCATGTTTAAATCCTTGTTATTTGAAACAATATTTGCACCTCCGCCTTACTGTTATCGCTGCCCTATAGAAAAGACATATCCTGAATGCAGTCTTGCATGTGTTAATGAACTGGAACGGATTGTTTCTGAAAATAGAGATAAGGTCGCAGCACTAATAATTGAGCCAAAGGTTATGATGCCTGGCGGGATTATCACTGCACCTGAGGGCTTTTTAAAAAGGGTAAGGGAGATATGCACAAAATACAATATCCTCATGATAGCAGATGAGGTGGCGGTTGGATTCGGGAGGACAGGGAAGATGTTTGCGTGTGAGCATGAGAATGTCCCCCCTGATATTTTATTATTATCAAAAAGTCTTACAGGCGGATATATGCCATTGGCTGCCACTCTCACAATAGAGGAGATATATAAAGGATTTCTCGGTGAATACAGTGAATTCAGGACATTTTTTCACGGGCATACATATACAGGGAATCCCCTCGCCTGTGCTTCTGCAATTGCAAATTTAGATTTATTTAAAAAAGAAAGGATACTTGATTCACTACAGGATAAAATACTCCTTCTTAAAGATGAGCTGATAAAGTTCTATAACCTTGAAAATGTTGGTGATATAAGACAGTGTGGATTTATTGTGGGTATAGAGCTTGTAGCAGATAAGGATACTAAAAAGCAATATCCCATGGAAGAAAAAATCGGGATACGGATTGCAAGAGAGGCAAGGGATAAGGGGCTTATAATAAGACCCATAGGAAATATCGTTATACTCGTCCCACCATTGAGCAGCACAAAAGATGAAGTTCACAAGATGGTGGAGATTATATATGATGCTATAGAGGCGGTTACATGCCAAAATTAAGAGTAAGAAGAACTTGGAAGATAAAGCCTGTTCAAAAACCCCATTCAACCAAAAAAGGAAAGATGGGATATAGCAGAAAGACTGAGAAGAAAAAGATAAAAAAAATAATTAAAGAAATATATGCCAAATGAATTAATTCTCCGTCCCATTTATGCTGACACCGATGCTGAGGGTGTCGTTTATTATGCTGTTTATCTTGAATGGATGGAGAAGGGACGTACAGAGACTATCCGTGATACAGGATATACTGTTGCTGATTTTAAAAATGAGGGAATTATATTTGCTGTACGCCGTGCAGAAATTGATTACCATGCCTCAGCCAGATATGATGAATTGATTTTAATGAGAACAAAGGTTGTTGAGATTAAAGGCGCCACTATTACCTTTGAGCATGAAATTATTAATAAAAAGACCGAACAGCTTCTTGTGGGTGGAAAAATATTGCTGGTTGCCTTGAAAAGTGAATCTCTTAAGCCAATAAGGATACCTGAAAAATTAATTAAAGCCCTACATATCATCTGACTGATGTAATTGCACTGACCCCTCTCATGTCTTTAATATTTGCATATACAGAGCCTATTATGACCTTTGTCTTTACCTGGACTGGAATCTTCCTCTCATCATCTGTAAGCCAGATATATAAATCACCTTTCCTCTGAAAGATACCCTCAAATTTAAGCAAGGGTTTAACAAGTACAGTATCAACCTCCCCAGAGTAGATTTTTATCCTCTCTTTTTTTAAGACATATACCTCCACCTGCCAGTTCTTTTTATCTTCAAACACATCAATGACAACCTTTTCGCCCACCTTGAGATTTTTTGTCCTTAAATAATAAAGAGATGAAAAAGCATCCTGAACAGCAGAGGGAATTGAGACTGTCTTAGGTTCATCCTTGTCTTTTATAAATGTAGCTTTATGGTCTATCTGGTTAAATATAGTTTCTACATCTCTTTTAGACTTCCCTTCACGCACTTTTAATTTGAAGCTCCAGGGGAAAAAACCCTTGGTATCCATGAAGGTCTCTGCCATATCTTCTACCTTATAAAATTTAGAAAACAGCTCTGAGGAGTTTGCATAGTAGGCAATATGATATACCTCTCTCCCCTCCTTTGTTATTTTATCCTTGACATGGAGTCTGCCTGTTCCAGCAGAGATACCAAACCAGCTTATCTCGTAAATAAGCTCCTCTCCTTCATTAAACGGCTTGATATCTTCGGCAGCTGAAAATGGAGGGAGAAAAAATAATGAGAACAGAGATACAGTTACTAATAAAAGATTTGGCATGTCCTGTAAATAGCGATATGCAAAAGGGGAATAGGTCTATAATTAATAGTGGACAGCTAATGCTCAGCAAACCTTGTTATTAACGGCAAATACTACCTTCCAGAGGTCATACTTTTTTAATTTGTATTTATGGCCTACTTCAAGTTTGGCACTGTCTATCAGGTCATCCAATGACAGGTCAGAACGCCATCCGATTTTACAGCAGATTGGATTTATATATTCTTCAACCTTTGCAATAAACTTATTATTACTCTGAAAATGGTTTACAATTACAATATTTCCTGTTTTTTTGCAGACCCTCTTCATCTCCGATATAACCTTCACAGGGTCAGGCACAACACTTATTACAAATGTTGCGATTACATGGTCAAAGGTGTCATCATCAAATTCCAGCATGGATGCATCCATTTCCTTGAGTGAAACATGGGCGAGGTTGTGTTTACTAACCTTTTCCCGTGCCTTCTTCAACATCTCTTTTGAAAGGTCTATCCCTGTAACCTCACAATGCGATGGATATAATGGAAGAGATAATCCTGTTCCAACCCCGACATCTAACACCTTATCACCAGGTGTTATATCCATTGAGTTTATTACATGCCTCTGCCTTGGATAAAAAAATTGCTTAAATATTACATCATATACATTGGAGTAACCTGCATAGATTTTTTTAATACTTTCTACATGAAGCATAACTCAACCCCCTTTCAGAAGAAACTCGTTAAATTTAAAGGACTTTACCATTAAAATTTATACCAGAAAATACATTGATATGCAAACAAAAAACCATAAAAATATTATCTATCCACAGATTTTCACAGATAAAAAAGTGAAAGTGAAAGTGAAAAGTGTAAGGGATAGGTGGTTGCACTAATAACATCGTATACTAATTCTTAATGCTCAGAAATCTAATAACATCGTATACTTAAATTAAGTTTTTCTCTTTTTATAGATAACCAAAGGATTAATAATAT
>JACQBS010000112.1 GCA_016194325.1 Nitrospinota bacterium
CAGCGTTTTTCATATTCATTTTGATTCTTCATCGCCTTTACCTCCTCCAAAAAGTTTTTGGAAGAAGTTTAGACGATGTAAATTAGTTTACGATGTTATTAGATTTTTTAAGTATACGATGTTATTAGATAAACCCACTAAAAACTTAAAAGCCACTTATCAATTTAAAAAAACAACCAAAGGAAATTTTTGATTGTGCTTGGACAAAAACTACCTCTATATCAATTACAGCGAGATGGAAGATAAGGATTATGGGGTAGAGAGAAAATAAAATAGGGAATTTTATGGACGATGACATACAAAAACTAATAAAACTAACCACAATCGTTAAAGTAGATGACAATGTGTCTCGCAAAACAGTTTTTGGAGATGAACATTGCGTCAGCAGATTTCAAAAAAATCAAGGACAGCAGATTATTTTAAGCCACCTTGAAAATAACTGGAATAATATATGGAAATCGCTTGGTGATAAATGGGACAAAAAAATGCAGAATTACCGTTTTTTGTATGATTCTTTTAGGCTTTTTTATTTCAGTTTTGAACAGCTTAGATTTAACAAGGTAGCTGGTATAACAGAAATTTATGGTAACAAAAATTGGAGACAAAGATTTCATTTTCACGAATTAGCTGGAGTTGGTGTATATGGAATGTATTTTCACGGAAATAAATGTATTAAGTTATTAGAAACTTTAAAATTAATTGACCCTACGCATAGAGATTTTTGCAATAAATTTTCTGAAACAAGAAATAAGCTCATTGAGCATAATTACAATCCAAAAGATTTAAATCTACAGATAGATCCTTCAATATGGAGTTTGGCAAGCACTGATTCATTTTTGGAAATTCATATACATTTGCCAGATACCGAAGAAAGGGCTTACGACGCATATGTTGATTATTACGAAGATTATTACAGATTAGAAAGGATAATAACTGATATTATCCGAGCAGAAGGTGTTAATTATTAAAAGGTTGAGCTATCCCATCACTCTGGGAAATAAGGGCGTAGAGGAGATGCTCAACATCAACCGCCTGATGCCCATGCTTCTCAGCAACACTTTGCGACTCCTGCACAGCCTCCTGTGCCTTTAATGTAAAACGGTCAAAACGGATCATAAACTAACCCTATCTTAGGTTTCATGCAACCTGAAGGCTTAATCCCTCAATCCTCGATGTCCTTAAACTTTTAACTCTCACATAAACTATCGGCTGCTCCGGTTCCTTGTTAGCCTTAGCAAGCTCTATGTTTTTATCTGCAAGCTCCTTATCATAATCTGGCACCAATACAATCATTGCATTGTCTGGAATTTTATCTTCTATCTCAGGATGTTCAAGAAGATACAATTCAAATTCTGTAGAAAGTTGCTGATTCTTTCTGAATAATTCTTCCTTTGTCATTTATTCTCCAGCAAAATTTCATACTGAACAACAAACCCAGATATTTTACCTTTCTCTATTAAATGCTCATGCCTTTTTCTATCCTTGTCGGAAAGCATAAAAATATAAGTCTTCTTTTTCATCAATATTTATTGTCTATTTATTTAAGAATTAGAAACTGACAGCCTGCTGCGCCCTCAATGTAAAACGGTCAAAACGCATCATAACTGCTGAAGATTTACCACAGAGTTTCACAGACCAAAATACTTCTTCTTAAATTTAAGTCTGTGCCAGTCAGTGGCTAAATGGTTATTTTACTTTACAGGCTTCTCAATCTCCATGAAGATATTGCCCTTCTTGAATATCCTCACCTCACCTGTGGATTCTGATATTACTATGGCGGCGGCATCTGTTACGGATGTGATTCCTGCTGCTGCAACATGGCGGCTTCCGAGGCCGTGAGGGAAATCCTCTTTTTCAAGGGCTGCTGAGAGGTGTCTTCCTGCTGCCATTACTACCCCATCCTCCCTTATCACAAACGCCCCATCAACTGCAGAGAATTCCTTTATTGTCTCTCTCAGGGCGGGGTCCATTATATTCCTCTCTTCTTCCGGGTAGCCCTGAAACGGGTTGATTATCATCTGTCTTGAAAGCTGCAATACCTTTTCATGGTCTCCAATCACAAATATAGTCCCAACCGGCTTCCCCTCCCTCCCCTGACTTGCCAGCTCAAGTGATAGATTTAATACTGCTTCAAACAGCTCAGGCTTTAAATTTTCAGCAATATCAGAAACACTGCTGGATGCCAGTATCTCAAACTCTTTGCCTATATCAACCACAATAATACTGTCAAAAGAGCCGATTTTGTGCGTTCCAGTAATAAATACAATCTTATCCTCGTCCTCAACTATTCCTGAAGATAACCCTTTCATAGCGGCAATTTTTATAAGACCAATACGGCTGAACTCTACACTCGGTATATCTATTATATTTTTTTCAATGCCGACATGCTTATGAAGTGTATCCTCATTCTTTGTTATAAATACAAACTCATCTTTCTTAGAAAGTTCCTTCAAAAGCTTGTAGTCATTTATCAAATCTGCATACAAGAATATCCTTTTTGCATTTATCCTGGACGCAATATCCGCGGCAGATTCAAGGAATATCTTATTCAGTGCCTGCATTGACTTGCTTTTTTTAATTTTAACCTTCTGTTCAGCCATATTAAAACCTCTACCCTTCTTTTAATCCCTGGGATTATCCTTATATAAACCCTGTTAGAAAGGAATTTTTATCTATATCATCCCACCTTTCAGACGGGGCTTTCTAACGGGGTAAAGACCTCACCTTTGATTTATCTTTGATAATATAACTCTCATCCAGTGCAAGGAATAGGTCTGCCGTCTCCTTCATAATCTCCGATACTGTCTCCGGATACCCCCACAACTCTGTCTTACAGCCCCTTGACTTTAGATACCAGAGAAGGGGGAGATAGTCCTTATCCCCTCCGACCATTACTACAACATCAAGTTTATCCGCCAGTGTTACAGCATCCATTATAAGGAGACTATCGGCATTCTTCAAGGGCTGTTTTATCTCGCCTCCAAGCCCATTCCAGAACTTCTTAAAATCATCTGAAATCTCCTTATACTGAGGCTTATAATATATGATTCTGGTAATCTCCCTTTCACCAATAGCCTTGAGTATTTTATTATAGTCTGTCCTCCCTCCGTATATATTGTAACCTGACAGTTCAATATTCTCGGCATCTACAAATATGCCGACCTTCTGTGATGCAAGATATTTTGCCATAAAAAACCTCCCTTTTTTAGTGTAAGTGTAAGTGTAAGTGTGAGTAAAAAACAATTCCTTTAACTTACACTTGCACTTGCACTTTCTATTCGCTTACACTTACACTTGCACTTACACTTCTTTTCACATCCAATGCCTGAATCTGAAACAAAACTTCTCAACCAATTTTTCCTTCAACGGCCTATCCTTCCACTCATCCAATTCTATTTTACGGCAACCTTTTAAATCATCCATAAATATTGCCTTCACCTTTTCTCCAAATTCTCTTCCATAGATAATTGCATTCACCTCCAAATCATAAAGGTAGCTCCTGTGGTCCATATTATATGAACCTATGGTGCTCCATATGCCGTCAATGACTGCCGTCTTTGAGTGAAGGACCTTCCCTTCTCTCTCATATATCTTTACACCCTGAGAGAGGAGCCTTGAATAAAGAGACCTGCTTGCATACCGGACAACCTTCACATCAGATATGCCGGGCAGGATGAGGACTATCTCAACCCCTCTCTTGCATGCATTCCGAATTGCCCTTAAAATCCCCTTGTCAGGAACAAAATATGCATTTGTAAGATATATCCCCTCTTTTGAATTTTTTATCGCACGAATATATGCCTTCTTTATCGCCTTCCTGTTCCTCCTCTCTCTGCTTCCGACAATCTGAACAGCAGTATCACCCGCCTCACCTAAATATGGAAAATATTTCTTTTCACCTGCTGACCTCTTCCATGTTGACAAAAACAATCGTTGAAGTTCTCGGACAGCGGGACCCTCTATTTTTATATGGGTATCTCTCCACCCCTTCCCTCCTTCGGAAGGGTCTGCATAATCATCGGCAATATTTATTCCCCCTGTAAAACCAATCCTGCCGTCAACTACGAGTATCTTCCTGTGATTCCTCTTCAGCCACCGCCACCCCTTTTTCCATGGTGCTACTGGATTATACTCTAATATATTTATACCACGGCTCTGGAGAAATTGTAAAAAATCCTCACCGCAATCCAGTGAGCCAATTGAGTCATAAATAATATTAACCTCAACACCTTCTGAAGATTTTTTAGCGAGTATCTCTCCAAACCTCCAGCCTGTCCTATCGCTTCTCAGCATATAGGTCTCAAGGTTTATTGTAGAAGATGCACCTTCAATGGCACTGAGCATTGAAGGGAATGCATCTTTACCATCTTTAAGGAGAGTTACCCTGTTTCCATTTATAATATGCTGATTCCCTAATCCACCCCCTTTCCTTTTCATAGTGTCAAAGTATCATAGTGTCAGAGTATCAGAGTATTAAGACTTTGACACTTTGACTCTCTGACACTTCATTAACATACTGGATATTTTCCCTCTGCCAACTCTGTACAAAAATGGGCTATATTTTTTAGCTCATTATTTATAACATCCTCTGCTTTCTTTGCTGCAGAGCTGAATGAAACCCCTTTTTCAAGTATAAGATGGGCAGAGGCAATCTTTGGTTGGTCTATCGGAATACCTATCTGGCTGCATAGCCATACATAGACCTCTTTAATACCCTTTACCTCTCTGTATATTTCACTTGCTATCCTGTGTGTCAGGATATTGTATATCTTCCCCACATGACTAACAGGATTTTTTCCTGCCGCAGCCTCCGTCCCCATTGGCCTGTTCAGTGCAATGACACCATTTACCCTGTTCCCCCTCCCTATCTGGCCTGAATCTGCATCCTCCGCAGATGTCCCCAACAGTGATAAATAAACCCCTTCCATTCCCTTGCCCTTTTTATCAAGGTTATTCAAATATATATTTACCTTCCCATTTGGGAAAAACCTCTTTGCAAATTCATTTATCGCCTCCAGCGTCTCATCCTTTCTCTTGAAATAGTTATCTTCACTGTCTATATATTTACACAGGAATGGCATTGCAATAGTCATGTGTAATTCTTTATCGTTTCTAAACCCCATAACCTTTATATCCTCACCTGTATCAGGAAATATTCTCTTAAACTCCTTTGAATTAAGATAATTCTCTGTCTGGAGCACTGCCTTTTCTGTCTCACTCAAAGGGGCATAACCTACCGCCGCTGATGTATCATTTGCAGCCCTTACACCACCCTTTGTTTTAAAGATTCCAGTCAGCTCCTCCGAGCCCGGAAACAAGACAACATGATAATTCACATGCCTATCAGGGTCTATAAAACGGAGATTTTTTTTTAGCCATTCTTTTGCTGCATTTATTGCTATATCATCCACATCTACCCTTTTTCCACCCACTTCTCTCGTAGCCCTATCACCTATGATTAATTCCATCGGCTTTGTCATTTCACCACCGCCGAATCTCTTGCTCACACCGCCTGCAACTAAAAGCCCCTTATCCACATTGTGGTGCATAATATCACCGAAGGTTTTAATATATTCACGGCTCAGGGCAACAGAGATTCCGTCCATTACAGCATCACATATATAGTCAGGATGACCTATCCCCTTTCTCTCCACAATCTCAATCCGCTGTTCGGAGACAGGTGTATTCTTAAGACTCTCAACAACTATGTTTCTCATATATAGAAGAACAAAAATCTGATCTGCCACAGAGACACTGAGGCACAGAGAAATAAATCAGATTAAACCATTTAAACCGCTTTTAAAAACTCTGTGTCTCCGTGCCTGGTTTATTGTTGTCAAGCACTTTTTTAAAGTGCTTTTTAAAACATATATTAATATAGCACCTTGCCCGATCCTGGTAATTAGAGGGTCTCAACAGAGCCCAAACCTTGCTTAATAG
>JACQBS010000012.1 GCA_016194325.1 Nitrospinota bacterium
AAAGGGTATGCCTCAATCGGAGAGGTGATGGCAGTTATAGACAGAGAAGATGCAGAGAATTCCACACTAAAGGCTGCGGCTTGATGGTAAAACTAATGGAACGCCACTTTATAATTTCAACTAAAAATTTGACAAGTTCCAATTTATTACGCAATTCATTAGCAAAATAACCTATAACGGCATCTGATTCTATAAAGCTTCCTTCTCTGATAATCTTATTTGAAGTTAAATGTGCGTATAAAGAATATAAACCAATTAAATGATCTATAATTATCGTATGACCATATCCATCATCTTCTTTTTTACCATTAAAATCGGCATAAATTACTTTCCCTGGCAAAATTGCCCTTACTTCATGATGACCACTTATGCTACTAAATCTATCAACCATGTCAATACCTTCATGAGATTTTCTCCCCCTTGGTGCTTTAAATGAACCAAGTTTACCCCGCAGTGATGAACCGCTTACAGGACAACTGAAGTGGCAAATATTGAATGGTATAATATCACTGCCATTTTCTATTCCCATTCTTACAAATGTTAATGCTATAGTGTCTTTATATACTTCTGGAAAAGGATTATTAAGCTCTGCTGAATTTGCAGATTTTATTCCGATGAACATACAACAAATTAAAAATAAAATTTTAAAATATGTAGGAATTACATTTTTTCTCATAGCATTCCTCTTTTTTGTTTTTATCATCCCGCATATCAGATAATTTGTCAAGTTGTCTCTCATTCATCTCTTTATATTTTGAGATATATTAAAAACTCTACATTACCTTTTTGACCGGCAATTGGTGATTCTGTTACATTTAATACTTTAAATCCTAAATCAATTGCAAAGGATTTTATCTCGGATATTACCTTCTCATGTTTTTCCTTTTCCCTGACTATTCCGCCTTTTCCTACTTCGCCTTTTCCCACTTCAAATTGGGGTTTTATGAGTGCAATTATTTCGCCATTTTCTTTTAATAAATTTTTAACAACTGGCAGGACTAATTTGAGTGATATAAAGGATACATCTATAGTTGCAATATCAGCAAGCTCAGCAAAAACCTCCCCCTTCCCCTCCTTCTGAAGGAGGGGAGAAAGGGGAGGTCTAATATCAGATGGTTTTATATGGCGGATATTCTTTCTTTCTATAACAACAACCCTTGGGTCTTTTCGGATTTTCCATGCAAGTTGTCCATATCCCACATCTACTGCATATACTTTTTTGACGCCATTCTGAAGAAGGCAGTCTGTAAAACCGCCTGTTGACGCACCAACATCTATTGCAACCTTATCTTTTACATTGATATTAAATTCCCTTATTGCCTTTTCAAGTTTTAATCCGCCGCGGCTTACATAGGGTATATCTTTGCCTGTAAGTTTTATCTCTGCATCTTCATCTATTAGTGTGCCAGCCTTATTGACAGGATTACCATTGACCCTTACATCTCCTGATAGTATAAGACCCTTTGCCCTTTCACGGCTCTGAATGATGCCCCTTTCTACAAGGAGACTATCCAACCTCTTTTTTCTCATTTTAGCCGCGAATGAACCCCGTTAGAAATTCGCTACAAAACTGATATTCACTATGATGTTACTACAACCCTTGCGAAGAAGATTTCTAACGGGGTGAACACGAATTAACACTAATTTTTTAAAAACTTCTTCTAATTCGTGAATATTTGTGTAAATTCGTGGCTGAATAATGTCTTTGTTCTTCGGAATTATTTGTGTCAATTTGTGGCTGAATATTTTTTAGGAATTCTGATATTGTGGAGGCAATTGCTGATGGGGTTAGCTGGTATTTATCTCTTATGATTGACTGTGAGCCATGCTCAATGAATTTATCAGGTATGCCGATTCTTTTGACTTTTATATTATTTAGTCCTTCTTCTTCAAGAACTTCCAATAGAGCACTTCCAAAACCACCCTGAAGGACATTTTCTTCTACTGTAATAATAAAACCTGTTTTTTTACAGAAATTTTTTATCATGTCTTTGTCAAGTGGTTTTACAAATCTCATATTTACAACTGCTGCCTCAATTTCATTATTTGATAAGATAGAAGATGCCTCAAGAGATGGATATACTGTATTTCCGATAGCAAATATAACTGCATCATGCCCTTCTTTTAAGACCTCGCCCTTTCCGATTTCTATTATTTTTATATCCTTATCAAGTTTAACCCCTTCACCACTCCCCCTCGGATACCTCACAGCCGCAGGACCATTATATTCAATAGCGGTTTTAATCATGTACTGTAACTCATTTTCATCTTTTGGAGCCATCAGCACCATATTTGGTAATGAGCGCAGGTATGATAAATCAAATAACCCCTGATGGGTTGGTCCATCCTCACCGACGATGCCTGCCCTGTCAATGGCAAATGTAACAGGGAGATTGGGAAGGCATACATCGTGAAGCACCTGGTCGTAAGCCCTCTGGAGGAATGTGGAATATATTGCCACAACAGGCTTAAATCCCTTTAGTGAAAGCCCTGCAGCAAATGTAATGGCATGCTGTTCGGCAATGCCTACATCATAAAATCTATCGCTGAACTGTTCTGCAAAACTGTCAAGCCCTGTTCCGTCTGCCATAGCCGCAGTTATAGCAACGATTTTTTTATCTGTCTTTGCAAGTGTAACGATGGTCTTGCTGAAAATTTCTGTATATGACGGTGGAGCCTTTTTCTTTTTGAAACTTCCTGTGGTAACATCAAAAGGTGATGCACCGTGGAATGAGTCTGCCTCATTCTCTGCCGGTTTATATCCTTTCCCTTTTGTTGTAACAATATGGACAAGGATAGGCCCATTTAATTTTTTTACACTCTCAAATGTGTCTAAAAGATGATTTATATTATGACCGTCTATAGGACCTACATACTTAAAGCCCAGGTCTTCAAAGAATCTGCCGGGGACAAAGATGCCTTTTATTGCCTCCTCCACCCTGTGGGCAAGTTTAGCCATCTGTCCGCCAATACCAGGGATGGTTTTTAGCAGGTATTCAACCTCCCCCTTCATCTTGTTATACAACTGGCCGGTTATTATTTTATTCAAATGGGCTGAGATAGCCCCTACATTTGGAGAGATTGACATCTTGTTGTCATTTAAAACCACAATAAGGTTGCTGTTCAATGCACCGGCATTATTCAAACCTTCCAATGCAAGCCCGGCAGTCATTGAGCCGTCCCCTATGACCGCTATGACTGAATTGTTTCCATTATTTTTGTCCCTTGCCTTTGCAAATGCAAGTGCAAGAGGTATAGATGTTCCGCTGTGTCCTGTATCTGCTGCATCATAAATACTCTCCTCCCGCCTTGGAAAGCCGCTTATCCCTTCGTATTGGCGGAGTGTAGGAAATTTATCTTTTCTTCCTGTAATTAGTTTATGTGTGTAGCACTGATGGCCTACATCCCAGATTATTAAATCTTCAGGAGTATTAAAGGTATAGTGCAGTGCTATTGTGAGTTCAACAACACCGAGGTTGGATGCGAGATGACCGCCTGTTTTAGAAACGGCATCTACTATAAATTCCCGTATCTCCTTTGACAGTTTCGGGAGATTTTCCCTTTCAATCTTTTTTAAATCTACAGGGCTGTTTATGGTATTTAAAAAATTAATCATAATTATTCTTGCCACGAATCTACACGAATGGACACAAATTAAAGAAATTAAGAATTTTTATTCGTGTAAATTCGTGTTCATTCGCGGCTAATCAGAATTTTCTCGCTATTATATACTCTGAAATATCTTTTAGCACTTCTGCTCTTTCACCGAACATTTCAAGGGATTTTATACTGTTGTCAATCAGCCTGCCGGCAACCTTTTTTGATTCGGCAAGCCCAAAAACTGCCGGATATGTAATCTTCTTCATCCTCTCGTCACTGCCGGCAGTCTTCCCCATTACCTCGCTCTCCCCCTCCACATCAAGTATATCATCCATCACCTGGAAGGCAAGCCCAATATTTTCAGCATAACGTGTAAGTGCGTTTAATTCGTCCTCTTCACAGCCGCTTAGTATGGCACCTGCTCTCACAGCCGACAATATCATCTCTCCTGTCTTATGAGTATGTATATATTCAAGTGTGGGTATATCTAAATTTTTTCCGCTTGATTGAATATCAACAACCTGCCCTCCAATAGTGCCGAATACACCTACTGCATTTGCCACTTCGTTAATAGCCCTTAAAATGACGGGGGGATTTGTATGAGGCATAAGTCTCGTATCGCTCATTATCTGAAATGCCATAGTCAAAAGGGCATCACCTGCTAAAATAGCAATTGCCTCGCCGAATTCCTTGTGATTTGTTGGTTTGCCCCGCCTGAAGTCATCATTATCAATAGCAGGCAGGTCATCATGTATGAGTGTATATGTATGTATCATCTCAATAGCACAGGCAAATGGAAGGACAGCCTCCCTCTTTCCCCCTACTGTCTCTGCTGATGCAATGACCAGTACGGGTCTTAGCCTCTTCCCGCCCGCAAACAGGCTGTATCTCATAGAGTTGTAAATATCAGGAGGATATGTGTTGTTGGATGGTATATGCCTGTCAAGGGCATTGTCCACCAGTGTTTTCATTTCATTTAGATATTCTTTTATGTTCATATAAGGAAATTATGAAAATTCTAATATAACCAAATCTTAATTCTAATAGATTGTATTGTCAAGGAATCTACTCATTCCAAATTCCGATATAGAAAGTCCGACAAATGATGTCTAATGTCAACAGTATTAGCCTTGAACGGATTTAAGCATCACATAGCATCACATGGAGGTGATGCGTGATGCTTCCCTCGGAGGCGGGCATGGATGCCCGCCGAGAATGAGTGAAAGGTTAATACTGTTGACAAATGCATCGTTCTATCTCTGTTTTAGGGCTCCTTAATCAGTCCACCGACCCTTACCCCTATCAGCCTTACCTTCTTTTTTAATTCAAACCTTTTTAGGCAGTCAAATGCAGCCTTTCTTATTTCTTCCTCTGAGTCTGTGGATTTTAAAATGGTCTTTGCCCTCGTATGCGTTTCAAAATCACTAAACCTCACCTTTACTGTAACTGTCTTCCCTTTATAGCCTGACTCCTTCATTTCATCAGTGACATCCCTTGTAAGTCCTGCAAGGGTTTTTGCTATAACCTGCCAGTTGCCTGTATCCTTCTCAAAGGTTATCTCCCTGCTGTGAGATTTTGGCTCCCAATGTGTGACGAGGGGGCTTTCATCTATACCCCTCGCTGCATTATAGAGATAATCTCCATGGGATTCACCAAACTCCTCAACAAGTTTATCAATTGGCAATGAGGCAAGTTCTCCTATTGTTTTAATGCCAATATTTTTCAGATACGCCTCTGTCTTGGGTCCTACACCCCACAGTTTTCTTACTGATAATTGCCAGATGCGGCTCTCTATCTCGTCTTCTTTGATTATTGTCAGACCGTCGGGTTTCTGCATATCAGATGTAATCTTTGCAAGAAGTTTATTTGGTGCTATGCCAATAGAGCAAGTAAGCCCTGTCTCATCGTAAATTCTCTTTTTAATCTCTTTTGCAATCTCTTCTGGATGTCTGTTTATCTGTGATATATCAAGGAATGCCTCATCAATCCCCATATCTTCAATTACAGTTGTAAATTCCCTCAAGATATTCTTGACCTTTTCGGATGCCCTCTGGTATTCCTCATAATCCACAGGCAGGAAGACAGCATCAGGGCAGAGTTTATAGGCAGTCCTTAGGGGCATTGCAGAGTGTATCCCAAACCTCCTTGCCTCATAAGATGCGGTTGATACCACCCCCCTCTTTGTAGGGTCGCCGCTCCCTCCAACTACAATAGGCTTGCCTGTCAGTTCAGGATGCCTCTTCTGTTCAACTGATGCAAAAAAGGCGTCCATATCAATGTGAAGAATTCGCCTCATATTTTGCTAAAATCACCGCAGATGCTTGTTTTGTTATCCCTATTATACTGCATTAAATCCCCAATTTCCCACGATTTTAGGAGGATTTCTTCTTGACTATCTCACCTTTAATTCCTATAATCCATCGTAATATTGAATAAACATAAAAAAGAATGTTATATGGTTTAGGACGTACCCGTGGCTCAAGAATACATAGAACGACTGAATGCGCTAATTGAGCGACTGACCTCTGGCAGCTTGAAGGGTGTAAAGCTGGAGTGTAAACATTTTTTCAGTGGTGCCGCCGTTTATGCAGAGGGAAAAATTTGTATGTCATGGACTCCGGTAGGCTTTGCTATAAAGCTGCCGGAGACTTCGCGAAGCACTCTGTTGAATCAACAAGGCGCAAAACTTCTCCGCTATTTTCCCAAAGGTCCCATTAAGAAAGACTACGTGGTTTTGCCGGAATCGCTGTTGAATGAAATGAGGACACTTGGACGTTTAGCCAAAACCAGCGTTAAATATGCGATGTCATTACCGGCACCAAAAACGAAAAGAAAAAGTCATATAACACATCGTTCCACCGGACGCGCAAAAACAGCGCGCCGGTGAACTCTGCGTTCTCCCTCGCTCCGCGAGGGAGAACGCGGGGCTGAGCCATGGTGCCCCATCCCTTCGCTTCGCTCGGGAGAACCAGGGGCACGAAACCAATGACCCTACGGGTCATGGCTCAGCCCCGCGTTATAATCCTGAAGTTTCTGCGTTCACCCCGTTAGATATTTCGGTTCTTTCGTAATAAAGTTGAAGTCAAGAAATTAAGCTTAATAAAGTTTAGGAATTACAATGAGATAAAAGGGTGCATCGAATTTCAGCCGTATCTGGTATAGTTTTGCTGATGACGAAACTTACCGGA
>JACQBS010000096.1 GCA_016194325.1 Nitrospinota bacterium
CAAGAGTTCCGAGAATATAGTTCCAACCTTGTGCATGGTTTGTTCCTCCTTATTGGTATTGGGTTTTGTCAACTTCAATTATCCAATAAAAGAGGCTTACAAGCCATGCTTTTTTAATTTTTAGCGGACACTACTGATTTTTAAAAGGAGGGATTGATTATGAAGTGGTTTTATAATCTTAAGATAGCAAAGAAACTGTTTTTAGCATTTGCAGTATTGATAGCATTGATTACATTCATTGGCATTATGGGGATAAAGGGTACAATGAAAATGGATGAAGTGGTTAAGACCCTTTATTTGGACAGACTTGTTCCAAGTATTGATTTAAGTAAATTAAATATCCGTATTGGTGCAATAAGGGTAGGAGCACTACAAATTATAAATGAGACAGACCAGATAAAGAGGCAGGATATATTCAATAATGCTGCTAATAGTGAGAAAGAAATAGATGAATATATTGATAAAATTGGTTCTAAATCATCTATTACATCAGAAGAAAAGAAGGTCTTTGAAGAATTTAAAACTGCATGGAAGGAATATAATGAAGCAAGGTTAATCACATACAACTTGGCACTGCAGGGTAAACTTGAAGAGGGGAAAAATAATGCCATGACTAATGCGGGACCCAAATATAAGATTCTTGATGATAAGAGGAAGAAGTTGGCTGAAATATACGATGAGATTGGTAAAGAACTTAATAGGGATGCAAGTGTCACTTTTAGCACACAAAGGAATACCGCAATTATTTCCATAGTCGTTGGAATTGTTTTTGCTATTTTTCTTGGAGTTATCATAAGCAAGAGTATAGCTGTGCCTATAAATAAAGTAATGATTGTGCTTAAAGATGTTGCAGAAGGGGATATGACTAAGAGATTAGAAGTAAATTCAGAAGATGAAGTAGGTGAGATGTCAATGTGGGTCAACAAATCTGTGGAGAGCATAGAACATATAGTCTCACAGGTGAAGGGGATATCGGAGCAATTGGCATCGGCATCAGAAGAGATATCATCAAATGCCCAGCATGTATCACAGGGAGCCCAGAATCAGAGTGCAAGCATAGAAGAGATAAATGCATCTATAAGTGAAGTAGCAAAGAGCAGCACAGATACAAACATAGTGGCAAATGAATCGGTTACTATCGCAAACGATGGGACTGAGTTAATGGCACAGAACATGGAAGGGATGAAGCTCATCAACAGGAGTTCTGAGCAGATAAGCGAGATTATAAATGTGATAAGCGAAATCGCAGAACAGACGAATCTCTTGGCACTTAATGCAGCAATAGAGGCAGCGAGGGCAGGAGAGCATGGGATGGGGTTTGCAGTAGTGGCGGATGAGGTGAGGAAGCTTGCAGAGAGGTCAGCCCAGGCAGCAAAGGAAATCACAAATCTGATTAAAGAGAGCACAAGACAGGTAAAGGATGGGACAAAACTGGCAGAGGATGTGAGGAATGCATTACAGAAAATCGTTGACGGAATCAAGAAGACTGCAAATTCAATACAGAACATAGCAGCAGCAACAGAGGAGCAGTCGGCAACAATTACCAATGTAGCTGGCATAACAGAGGAGAATGCGAGTGCATCAGAGGAGATGGCGTCTGCATCAGAGGAGCTTTCATCACAGGCAGTGTCACTGAAAGATTTAGTAAGTCATTTTAAGGTAAACGGTAGTGGCAGTGGAGTATTACATCCCGAGATAGAGATTGCAAGTCTTCGGCAATCTCAGACTTCTGTTGCACCAAGGGTAGTTGAGACAGGAAGCCACCTCTTTGTAAAAGAAAAGAGGCTTATAACAGACAGGAAGAAATTAAGGGCAGTATAGATATAATTTCCCCTCACCCTACCCTCTCCCCTCAGGGGAGAGGCTGGGATCCCATTGCTGCGAAGCATTGCAATGGGAAGCGGAGAGGGATGGTTGAATGGGATAACGATATGGATGACTTAATTAAAGAATTTCTTGATGAGGCAGGCGAGCATGTTGAGGGGATGAATAAAAATCTCCTGACACTGGAAGGTAGTATTGGGAAGAGTGTTGATAAGGATGTTATTAATACCTTCTTTCGTTCAGCCCATAGCCTTAAAGGTGTATCAGGGATGCTCGGTTTTATGGTTGTTAGTAAACTAACCCATAAGATGGAGAATGTGCTTGATAAGCTCCGCTCAGGTGAATGGGGAATTACTACAGTCATCGTAGATAACCTTTTTAAAGGACTTGACAAGTTAGAGGTTTTGTTAAAGGGGATAAGGGAAGAGGGTAAAGAGGTTATTGATATTTCAGATTATGTCAGTCAGATAGAGGGGATGCTGGGTCAGAAGGAGGCGGATAAAAAAGATGGGTCTCTCCCCGTAGGGACTGGTTCCCAAACGGTTCATCTTAATATAAGCAAGGAATTGCTGTCTAATCTTGAAAAGGAAGAAGAAAAAAAGATTCTTGAAAAGTTAAAGGCGGGAGATGGAAATGTATATGAGATTACCATGAGATTAAACAGGGATTGCTTTGAGAGGGGTATAAGCCCGATAGATTTTTATAAAGATGTAGAGTCTCTTGGGCAGGTAATCTCTGTTGTTCCGCTTAATCTAAAGCCTCTCCCGATGGATATAAGTCTCATCAAGGAATATGATATAGAGATAGTCATTCTATTGTCCACCAATTATAACCCGGATTACATAATGTCATTTCTTGGCAGCAGTGAATTAAAGATAAATACTATCAGGGAGATTGCAAAAGACAAGGAGTTTCAACCATTTGATAAAACAAAATATCTGCAGACATTTATAGATACAATGGAGGATGATATAGGAAAATTAAGCCATGAAATACTTAAGCTTGAAAATATTACAAAGAATTCTACAGAAGTATTAGGTGGCGATTTACAGAGCAGCATAAATGAGATATTCAGATTACACCATAAAATTAAGGGCTCATCTGCGGCCATGGGATATAAACCCATGAGCGAGGTTGCACATGACAGTGAGACCATATTGAGCAGACTGAGGGATAAAGAGTTATCTATAAATGGAGATGTAATAGATTCGCTCCTCAAGGTTGCAGATTTCTTTCACAATAGTATTGAGAAGATAAAGGTTAATAAGGACTCTTTAATAGATATAGCGGATATAAAAAGAAAGATTGTCAGGTTTGTGAAGGATGACAGGAAAAAAGGGGTTGAAATAGCAGCAGATATGCGTAAACCGATTCAATTAGAAGTAAGTGAATATAACATGAGCATTATCAGGGAGGCTATTGAAAAGGGGCATAAACTTTTTAAGATAAATGTGTTTTTAAAGGAGAACACCCCATTGAGTTTTGAAAGGGTATTTCTTATGAAGAATAACCTTGATGAGATTGGCAGTGTAATAAGATGTGAGCCTGACCCCAATGTTTACAAGCAGGATAATAACGGAAATATCAGCCAATTTGCAGCATTGATTTCAACAGATAAGGATGACAATGTTATAAGAAAGGTGGTGGATATAGATATGGTTGAATCTATAAATATAGAACCCTTTTCCATAGATGAAAGTAAAAAAGCAGAGGGGCAGGGTATAGCAGCTTTGCAATCGTCGGATAATTCCGGTGTGGTATTGCAAGGGAAGGAGACTGTAGTATCAGATAGGAGGGATACAGAGGGCACAGGAAGGAGACTCTCAGAAGTAAGTCAGGTATCCCCTGGTGCTCAGAGCATAAGGGTGGACATATCAAGGCTTGATAACCTGATGAATCTGACGGGCGAGCTTGTTATATCCAAGGCAAGGATGGGACAGTTCGGTGTAAACTTTAAGGATATTTTTGACCACCAGAAGATATTTTCACTCCTTGACAACATAAATTCCAATCTGAGCAGGAGTAGTCTGGAACTCCAGAAATATAAAAAATCGGCATCCGGGGATTTATTTTCTGAAACTGCAAAAGGCGTCTCTGACCTCTCTGACAAGCTTTCTCACGATATAGCAGGGCTTGAAATGGAGATAAGGAATCTTTATAGAAAGAGGACAATCCTTCTTGACTTTATGGAGGAAATCAACAGTCTCGGGAGGATTGCAATCGGGATTCAGAACGGTGTGATGAAATCCAGAATGGTGGCAGTAGGCCAGCTATTCCATAGATTTGAAAGGATTGTGAGGGACCTCGCAAAAGACAGGGGGAAAGAAATCAGGCTTGAGATTTCAGGTGAAGAGACTGAGCTTGACAAGAAGGTCATTGATGAGCTTGGCGACCCGTTTACACATATGGTCAGAAATTCCATTGACCATGGCATAGAGTCTTCAGAAGAAAGAGAGAAATCGGGCAAGAATAAGGTGGCTGTATTAAAATTTAACGCATCAAGGGTTGGTAATTATATATGTGTAGAGGTCTCAGATGATGGGAAGGGAATAGATGTAGACAGGATAAAACAAAAGGTTATTGAAAAGGGGATGGCTGACCCCGATAAGGTATCAAAGTTCACAGAGGCGGAACTGATAAATTTTATATTCCTCCCGGGTTTCAGCACCGCAAGCAAGATTACAGATATATCAGGCAGGGGTGTTGGACTTGATGTTGTCAGACAGAAGATAGATGGATTGGGGGGGCAGGTGGACATAGTAACGGAGAAGGGGAAGGGAACGAAGTTTGTCATAAAACTGCCCCTTACTCTTGCGATCGTCTCTGCACTTCTGGCGAGGATAAATACTGAGATATATTCTATCCCCTTAGATTCTGTAAAGGAGATTGTAAGATTTAAAAAAAATGAGATTCATAAACTTGACCTTAATGACACTATAAAACTCCGCGGCAAGGTTCTAACCATTGTCCCCCTTACAGACCTCCTTCAAATGAATAATGGTTTTAAATACGAGTCGGATATCATAACCGCTGTTATCGTGGGTCTTGAAGATAAGCAGATTGGGATTGTTGTGGATACATTATTAGGGGAGCAGGATATTGTTATAAAATCCATCGGGGACTACTTCAGTAATGTAGTTGGTATTTCAGGTGCATCTATTTTGGGTAATGGTGAGATCTCTCTGATACTTGATATACCGTTACTGATGAAGAGGACAGAAACATAGTGTCAAAGTATCAAAGGGTCAAAGAGTCAAAGAGTTAAAAGAAGTATCAAAGCATCACAGTGTCAAAGAGTCAAAGTAAAAAACTCTGACACTCTGACACTTTTTAAAGGAGGGGATAATGTCTATAACGGCAGTTTCAGATAAACAGATGAATGAATTGAGAATCATTGCAGCAAAGGGGGCGGAGAATGCAAACCTTGCCTTCTCAAGGTGGCTGAAGGAAAAGGCGAGGCTTGAAATCACAGATGTATCATTTGTCCCCTCTGAAGATATTGTAAAAAATGTTGGTGATGCAGACAGGATGGTTGTAAGTGTTCTCCTGAGGATGAACGGTGATATTAAAGGGAACATGATATTTATTTTTTCAGAAGATAGTGCAGCATATCTGATTGAGAAGGTCGGCAAGAAGAAGGTTTCAAAGCTCAACGAGTTAAATACAATGAACAGGTCAATATTAGAAGAGACAGGGAATATAGTAGGCACTGCATTTTTAAATTCTCTTGTTGCATATTTGGATATATCAATATCAACCTCGGCTCCGGCATTTATAAATGACTATGCAGCGGCGATACTTGAAATGGCTGTTATGGAGTATGCACCTGTATCGGATTATGCCTTGTTGTTTAAAACTAAATTCTATGAGGCAAATACAAAGATTGATGGTTATTTCTTTATACTCCCATCTCCTGAATCTTTGAGCAGTTTATTGGAGAAGATTGAGGGGAGGGAAAGGTAAGAGGCGAAAAAGTATCAAAGTATCAAAGTGTCAAAGCAAAAATAAGCCTTATATTGCTCTGATACTCTGACACTCTGATACTCTGACACTTTTTATGGTTATAAATGTTAGTATGGCTGATTTAAAGGTAGCTGAAACACCTGATATATTGCAGACGACACTCGGCTCATGTATAGGGATTACGATTTATGACAGGGGGAATAATATCGGGGGGCTTGCACATATCATGTTACCTGTAAATAACAATGGTGACACTAATAAGGCAAAGTATGCAGACTCAGCAATTTCTGAATTAATAAGGCTCTTTACAAAAATAGGGATAGATAGGAGCAGCCTTGTTTCAAAAATTGCAGGTGGTGCAAAAATGTTTGAAATAACTAAAAAAATAAATAATGTTGTTGGGTCAAGTTATATGCTTGAGATTGGTTTGAGAAATGAAGAGGCAGTAAGAGAGGGGTTAAGAAAAGAAGGTATAAGACTTATTGCGGCAGAGACCGGGAAGAATTACGGAAGAAATATCCAGTTTGAAATAGCGACAGGAAAGATGACTATAAAGAGTCATGGCAGAGAGGCAATAATAATATGAAGGTAGAGCTGATTAAAAATAACGGCATAGTTACACTTGTTCCAAAGGAGAATATAACTACGGCAAATATTAATGTTCTTATGGGTAGAATTGATACTCTTATCCTGAATAATACTCACAACATAGCAATAGATTTTGAGAATAAGATAGATGTCCATTGTGCCCAGGCAATAGGCATGTTTCTTTCCATGTCTGAGAAGACAAAAGAAAAAGGGGGGGGCTTCTTCCTGCTGAATGTACACGGGAGGTTGTTGTCACTCTTTCAGTTTTCAAATATAAGGGATAAACTGAATATATTTGACAGTAAAGAGGATTTAAACAGATGGATAGAGAATATAAGTGGGGCTATGAAAATGGTTAGTTCAACAGAATTACGAGGGAATATACTGATTGTGGATGATGAAAAAGAGCAATTAGAATCTCTCAGAATGTTATTAGAGATTGAGGGTTATAGGACATTTATAGCATCAAACGGGTTAGAAGCAAAAGTGCAGGTAAATAGATTTCCTATAGATTTAATACTTCTTGATATAAATATGCCGGAGATGAATGGTATTGAATTTATGAAAATTGTAAGGAAAGAGAAAATGGATATGAAGATAATAATTGTATCAGGTTATCCATCATTTGAGTATGCAGCAGAGGCATTGAGGCAGAAGGCAAGTGATTTTGTAACTAAACCGTATAACCCGTATGATTTAAAGGCAAAGATAAGGGAATGCCTGCTTAACCAACAACCTACAACCAACAACTTACAACAATTAGAAGTTGTTAGTGGTAAGTTGTGAGTCGTAAGTTATATTTGGGAGGTATTTATGGCAAAGAAGATATTGATTGTAGACGATTCCGAATTTATGAGAATGATGCTCAGAGGGATTTTGGAGCCTTACGGCTATTCAATAGTCGGGGAGGCGGAGGATGGCGACAAGGCGGTTGAACTTTTCAATCAGTTAAGGCCTGATCTGGTTACAATGGACATCATAATGGCAAATATGAGCGGTGTGGATTCCTTGAGGGAGATAAAAAAGATAGAGAAGAATGCGAAGGTTGTGGTGATTTCTGCGGTTGACCAGAGGGATGTCCTTCTTGAGTCTTTAAGGCTCGGTGCAAAAGATTTTATTGTAAAGCCATTTGAAGAAGAGAGGGTCTTGAGTGCAGTGAAAAAGGCGCTGGAAAAGTAACGGAGGCTTTACTCAGCCTTAATCGTAACTAACTTTAGTATAACCTCTCTATTTTGCTAATATGAATATGAATGAAATAGAATATAACAAATTAATAGATGAGTTGTTTGTTGAAATGGAAGTAATCCAGCTTGAGAAGTTGTCTGAAATTGGCAATAAGGTTAGCAACATTGCCCATGAGATTAGAAGCCAGTTGAATATTATAAGCACTGCTGCATATCTCTTGAAAAAGACATTGCAGGAAAATAACACGGAGGAGGCAGGGTATAATGGAAATATGGAGTTATATCTCTCACAGATTAAAGACAGCATTAGACGTGCAGAAAATATAATTACAAATATCCTTAATTTTGCCCGCCCATCAAAAAAAGAATTTGAGATTTTAGATATTGCATCAATAATTGAACAGGTGCTTGTTTTTGTAAGTATGGATTTCAATTATAAAAATGTGAAGGTTATAAAAAATATTTCTGACGTATCTGCAATAGAGGGTAACTTAAATGTTATCAGGCAGATTTTTTTGAATCTCATAAAATATTCAATACAGTCAATGCCAAATGGCGGTGAGCTTACAATAGAAACTTCTCGGCAAAATGCAGTTAGCAATTCAAAATTGGAGTATGATGGTATATTAATAAAAATTTCTGATAGTGGAATTGGGATGAGTAAGGACTGCAGGAAGAATATCTTTAAGCCGTTTTTCAGTGCTAAAGAATGCAGGATAGGGTTTGGGCTTTACACTGTAAAAAAAGGTGTAGAATTGCACAGGGGTAAAATTGATGTTGTAAGCGAGGAAGGGAAAGGAACTGCATTTATAATAGAACTCCCCATAAGGCATGGGATTCAAAAATCAGAATCTGATATTGTAGATGCTTAAAGAAGGTTTTAGGATTGCATTTCATGCAATTATAAAGAACTTCTGACCACAAGTTTTTATCTGGTAAATCGTCCACATTTTCTTCTCCTTCTATCTCCTTGAGGTTCTTCTCAAGTTCCGCTGCTACTATTATCTGCCCCTCCGTTACTACCGCCTGTCCGTTATACCCCTGTATATACCCTGAACGAGTCATAATGGCTCAGACTCTCATGTATTCGCCTTTAAAATATATCTCCTGTTAATTAAGTCAGGCATTGAAAAAGAGGGATTAAAAGAAGCCCCGGCTTCAATAGGCGGAACTGAAACAATACTCCTTGCAGAAGATGAGGATGATGTGAGAAGATTCATAAAAGTAATACTTGAAGGTGCAGGTTATAGGGTTATTGAATCTGTATTTTGAAAATTTGCAAGAAACAGGAGGTAATATGAAAGAGATTATAAAATGGCTAATTGAAATTGAAGAAAGGGCGTTTAGGATATACGAGAGATCTGCTGTTATCTTTTCAGATGATAAGGAATTTGCTGAATTTTTATTGCATCTGAGCAGAGAGGAAAAGTTGCACTGTGAGTTGATAAAAAGAGCTTCAGAGGTAATTGGAGACAGAAGTGATTATTCTGCCCTTGTATATATAGATGATAGTATGAAGCAGAATATTGAGGATTATTTTTCCCCATGCGAAAAAAAGATAGATACAAAGGAGATTACAAAAGATGATGTTATAGGCTGTATTATTGCCACTGAATTTTCAGAGTGGAATAATCTCTTCCTATATATAATTAATATTATGAAACATGAAGTAAAGGAATTTATTTCAGTTATTAAGAAGATTCAGCATCACAAAAGGCGCATAGAACAGTTTTTAGAATCACAGACAGGATTCAGTGAAAAACTTCAAGAGATGAAAAAAATACCCAAGATATGGGAAGAAATGCTTCTTGTGGTTGATGATGAGCCGGTGATAGTTGATATGCTTGTAGCAATTCTTGAAGATGAAGATGTTGTTGATGGTGCATCAAATGGTAAGGATGCCCTTAAAAAGTTAAATGATAAATATTATTTGGCGATAATATCTGATGTGGATATGCCTGTAATGAATGGTATAGAGTTTTTCAAAAAAGCTGTTGAGAGGTATCCGGATATTAATAAGAGATTTCTCTTTTTTACAGGTTCCTTTGATTCAGAAGTCCTTAACTTTTTTAAACAGAATAAAATCAAATATCTTCCCAAGCCATCAAGTATTGCTGATATTAAGAAGGCAGTATTTGAGGTAATAAGCAGATAAATAGTTTTTTTTAGGTTAAATTTTCCTGCCTGAAATTGAAGCATAAATTTTTCTCCTGCTTAAATCTTAAGCACAAAATCATATCCATTTTTAAATAATCCCTATTCTAATAAGGTTTTCTTAAATGGCATATCTCTTGCTATATCATCAAATATATGAAAACCATTTTAAAATTTGTATCTATATCCTGTCTGTTGATTTTCCTTTTCAGCGGCACTGTCTCTGCAGAAAGGATTATTACATCAGAGGGGGTTCAAACCAATCTTGATATCGTATGGATATGTATTGCCACAGTCCTTGTCTTCTTCATGAAGGCAGGGTTTATCATGGTGGAGATTGGCTTTACAAAGGCAAAGAACGCTGTCAATGCAATCATGAAAAATATGATGGATTTTGCAGTGAGCTCCATTGCCTTCTGGGTAATAGGCTTTGGGATTATGTTCGGGACTTCAAATGGACTCTTTGGAACCGATGGTTTCTTTCTCCACGATTATGCTGATTCCCGCGACCCATGGCTATTTGCCTTCTGGATGTATCAGCTTGTGTTTGTATCTTCTACTGCTGCTATTGTATCGGGTGCAATGGCAGAGAGGACGAGATTCTTTGCCTCACTCATGTTTACTGTGTTTATGTCTGCATTTATTTATCCGATATTCGGCAGCTGGGTCTGGGGCAGCTTTTATCACGGCGGTGGATGGCTTGAGAATCTTGGCTTTAAGGATTTTGCAGGCTCAACAGTCATTCATGCCATCGGCGGATGGGCAGGGCTGGCAGGGACAATGGTTCTTGGCCCCCGTATGGGGAAGTTCAGAAGAGACGGGACTATTAATCCAATTCTTGGACATAATCTCCCCCTTGCAGCACTTGGCACGTTGATTTTATGGTTTGGATGGTATGGATTCAATGCCGGTAATACATTGGAGGGAGGAAGCAAGATTGCAAATATTATGATAAACACAACCCTTTCAGGCTCTGCGGCGGCTGTATCAGGGATGATTACAGCATGGTTTAGATTTGGCAAGCCTGATGTCGGAATGACCCTTAATGGTGCCCTATCTGGTCTTGTTGCAATTACTGCGGGTTGTGCCGATGTAGAGCCTGTATGGGCAGTTATGACAGGGATTGTTGCAGGGGTTATTGTTGTCTTCTCTGTTATTCAATTTGACAGATTGAAGATAGATGACCCTGTTGGTGCCGTATCTGTACATGGAGTCTGTGGTGTGTGGGGGACTGTGGCACTCGGAATGTTCAAGACAGGAGAGATGTTTAATATCTGGAATATTGGCATCCAGATTCTCGGCAGTGTTATTGCGTTTGTCTGGGCATTTTTTGTTTCCTACGGAATCTTTATGTTCATTAAAAAGGCAATTGGTTTAAGGGTTACAGAGGAAGAGGAGTATCAGGGGCTTGACTATTCCGAGCATACGGCAGCAGCATACCCTGATTTCCAGATAACGAGTATAAAGTGAACAAAAACTTTAACACGAATGACACGAATGGACGAATTACACGAAAAAATTCAAACAGGGATATACAGGATGGACAGGATAAAAGAAAATCCTGATTATTCTGTGCATCCCTGTTAAATAAATGTTTTTATTCGTGCCATTCGTATATTCGTGAAATTCGTGTTTTAGGGTTTTATAATTTCTATGGGTGAAAACAAATTAGACATAGATGAAGGGTTTAGACGCTCTGCACCAAGCAAGGTGCATATAATTATCATTGTCCTTTTAACGGCAGCAGGACTGACAATATCTTATGGCCTTACAACCCTATCATTTCATTATTCATCAACAAATAAGTTTTGCTCATCACAGTGTCATGAGATGGTTGAGCCGTATCAACAGTATCTTAAATCAAGTCATTATGACAGTGAAGGAGGTGTGGTGGCTGATTGTGCTGACTGTCATCTGCCTCCAGGGGAATTCAATAAGTGGTATACAAAAATTCATCAGGGCATGAAGGATACTATAATGCATTTTCTATTAAAGCCTGAAGAGATGGACCATCAAAAATGGAAGGTATCGGCAGCAAAAGGTATCAGTCCTGAAGCATGTAAAAGGTGTCATAAAAATCTTTTCCCTTCAGGTCTTCACAGGGGCGGACTTTTAGCTCATAAGGCATTTAAGAAAAAAGAGGTAAAGAGTTGTCTAAACTGCCATACAAATTTGGTTCATGTAAGGAGGGAGGTCTGAAATGAAAGTTACAAGTTACAAGTTACAAGTTACAAGTGGGAAGATACAAGAGGCAAGATATATTCTGTATTTTGTATCCTGCATCTTGCTTCTTGCATCTTGCATCTTGTTTTTTCCTTCGGATGCTCTTGCAATAAAGAAGACAAGGGAGGAGATAGAGGCATCAAAGAGGTGTGTCCTTTGTCATAACCAGATTAGTCCCGGAGTTGTCAATGACTGGGAAAAGAGCAATCATGCAAAGGCTTCAGTTACCTGTATTGATTGCCATCAGGCTGATAGTACTGATGCTGATGCAAGAAAACATGAAGGTGAAGTTATATCAGCCATTGTGAGTCCAAAGGACTGCTCCCGTTGTCATCCGAAACAGGTTATGGAGTTTAATGAGTCTCTCCATTCAAAGGCTTTGTCCTTTATTCAGAATCTGGAGGGGGAGAGGGCAGGGGATGATGCACTCGCCTATAAAGTAGAGGGGAAGGCAGCAGCAGTTATGGGTTGTGAAAAATGCCACGGGACAGTAATTAAAGTAAAGAATGGAATACTTGATAAAGAGACATGGCCCAATAATGGGATAGGGCGTATTAATCCTGATGGGAGTAAAGGTTCATGCAGTGCCTGTCATACGAGGCATCTCTTTTCAATTGCAGAGGCAAGGACTCCTGATATTTGCGGGACATGCCACATGGGACCCGACCATCCCCAGTATGAAATCTACATGGAGTCAAAACATGGCGTGATATACAACTCTGAAAGACAGAAGTGGAATATGGATGTTGCATCATCGTCATGGGATACAAAATATTTCAGGGCGCCAACCTGTGCAACATGTCATATGTCAGGGATTGGCGAGCTTGAACCGACCCATAATATAAGTGACAGGCTTTCATGGGAGCTTGAATGGCCACAATCAGAAAAGACTAATGACTGGAAGGGTAAGAGGGATAAGATGCAGAGGGCTTGTCTCTCGTGTCATTCAAAGACACATGTTGAAGGGTATTATCAGCAGTTTGATAATGCAGTTACCCTTTATAACGATGAGTATTACAAGCCTATAAAGAAGGATATGGATGAGCTTTATAAACTGGGTTATCTGACAAAGGATAAGTTTGACGAGGAGATAGAGTTTGAATTTTTTGAATACTGGCATCATGAGGGGAGGAGGGCGAGGATGGGTGCATCCATGATGGGCCCTGATTATGCCCAATGGCACGGTTTTTATGAGCTTGCAAAGAGGAGATTGAAGTTAAAGAATATGATTAGAGAAATAATGGAAAAGAAGGGGAAGGGGAAATGAACAAAGAAGACAGAAGACAGAAGACAGAAGACAGAATAAAGACTTTTGGTTTCTTGCTTCTTGTTTCTTGCTTCTTACTTCTCACATTTTACTGGAACAGACAGGGTGAGGACGCCTCTGCAATATCCAGTGGTGAGTCTGATGATATACCATCCGAGGAAATGGTAGAGATTCCACAAGGTTCATTTATTATGGGAAGTCCAGATGGTGAGTTTGATGAGAGTCCGTTACATAAGGTTGAGATAGGCAGTTTATATATGGACAGATATGAGGTGACAAATATTCAGTATCAGAAATTCATCCTATACGATCCTAACTGGCAGAAGGGCAAAGTGAGATTTGAAGAGGCAGATTATAATTATCTGAATGACTGGGATGGTAATGAATTTCCAAAAGGGAAAGAGAATCATCCTGTAGTTTATGTAAGCTGGTATGCCGCCAATGCCTATGCCAGATGGGCTGGGAAATCACTTCCTACAGAGGCACAGTGGGAATACTCTGCCAGAGGAGGTTATGAAGGTATGAGATATGTATGGGGGAATTCACGGGAGACTCATCTATCTAATTTTAGAGGCAGGGGGATAATGCCTGTTGGGAGTTTCAGTATGAATGGTTTTGGGGTTAATGATATGGCAGGGAATGTGTGGGAATGGAGTGCTGATGGGTATGAGCTTTATACGGGAGGAGAGGAGAAGAACCCAAGGCCGCGATTAAATAACCATATAAAGGTAATCCGCGGCGGTTCATGGAATAGTGATATGAATGACCTGCGGGTCTCTGTTAGAAAGACCGAGAAGCCAAATGTCTGCAGGGGGGATATTGGATTTAGGGGTGTAAGATAAGAAACAGTATCAAAGGGTCAAAGTGTCAGAGCTTTAATACTTTAAACTTTGATACTTTGACACTCTGACACTTTTAAAAGGGAGGGAGATATGAATATATTACAAAAGCTTAGTTTTAAAAAGTTGATTCCTGTTATTTTGGTAATAATAATAATTTATTCCCTTTTTGGTAAAAACCCTATGGGCTATTACCATGTAGTTCAGAAATGGCCCAGCGGGGAGTTGAAAATTATTACAGAGCCGGGGTTATATTGGAAGGGACCGTTAAGTGATGTAACTAAATTCAGGGTGTCAGGTGTTGTCACATTTGAAGACAGAATAGAAAATATCAGGAAAGAAGAGAAGAAGGTTATTGATTCAATCAATGTGATATTTAAGGATAATGGTATCGGGAGCATAAATGGCATTATAAGATATACGCTCCCATCCATCCCTGAAAAGATGAAATTGATTGTCAGGGATGCACGGAATGAGGATACCTTACAGCAGAAGATATTAAGGAACTATATCAATAGCGTGATGACCATCGTTGCAGCCTCATACAGCAGTACAGACTCCATTCGTGAGAGGGGTAACTTTATCAGGGATATATTTGATAGCCTGCAGAATGGGATGATTGCCTATGAAAAAAAGGTAGTAGAGGGGAATCTAATTTTAACTCCTATAACAAAGTCAGAAAATAACATATCAATGCCGGTGAGGATGCCGCCGATTTCTGATAAATATGGAATAAATTTTAATAATTTCACCTTAAAGAAGATTGAGTATGATAAACAATCCCAGTCAAAGTTTGATGAACAGAGGCTGCTTGAACAGCAGAGGAATAATGCGATTATCATGGCAGAAAAGGCAAAACAGGATGCCATAACTGCAAAGGCTGAAGAAGAGAAACTTCAGGCTGAGACAAAGATGAGGGAAGAGCCTCTGAGATTGGAGGCAAGGATAAGGGCTGAGAAGGATGCAGAGCTTGCAAGGATTGAGGCGGAGAAGGAAAAGTCAGTTGCAATTATTAATGCACAGAAAGGTAAGGAGGCGGCACAGTTATTGTTGGAAAAGGCAAGGCTTGAGAAACAGTCTATGATTGAAAATGCGGAAGGTAAGAGGGTTTCATCCCTAAAAGAGGCAGAGGGAAGGCAGGCATTGGCAAAGGCTGATAATTCACTTGAGCTAAGGCTGCAGATGAAAAAAGATACACTTGTAGGTGTTGCAAATGCACTGAAAGATATAAAAGTCCCTTCAGCTATTGTGGGAAGCAGTAGTAGTCATACCTCAGGGAATCCTGTCCTTGATATATTCATGTTGAACCAGCTAAAGGAGCTTACAAAGGAATGACCATTTTAAAATTTATTAGGTTTTGTTCAAGTATAGGAAATTATAAAATTCTGGAACACGAATTTCACGAATATACGAATGGCACGAATAAAAACTAAAATTGAAAGTAAAAATATTTTCTGTAATTAGTAGTTATTCGTATAATTTGTCCCATTCGTGTTATTCGTGTTCAAGTCTTTGTTCTGCCACAAAATTAGGCATAAAAATTATCCTCTGCTTAAATATATAGCATAAAAAACCTGACTACTGACCACTGACCACTGACCACTTAAATTATTTTCTTAAGCCAAATCAACAGCTTGAACGGTTTAATCGGTTTAAACTGGTTAAACGGCTTCATGGCATGCCCTTTGCTCATATGTATATACAGATGATTAAAAGAGAAGACATAAAAAATATAAGGGAGAAGTTGAGAATAACACAGGAGGAATTTGCAAGGAGGATTGGAGTTACAGTAACCACCATCTCCAGATGGGAAAGGGGGGATTGCCTGCCAAAATCAAGGGTAGTAATTGAAAAGGTAAAGAGGCTTAAAAGTTCGATTAACTGAAAGGAGGAAATTTAATGAAAATGAATAAGTTAAAAATTTTTGTAGTTGTCAGTATATTGTGTCTTTCATTTTCTGATATCTCAAGGGGAGAAGATGCACCTAATATTATAAAGGATATAAAGGTGAATGGGTTTGTCTCCACATCGTATAACCATAATCTCAACGACCCTGATACGAGGAAGGTGAATTATCGCCCCTTCAATGAAAATGCAAATAGTTTTAACCTTGATGTGGCAGAGCTTGTGTTTCAAAAAGAGGCTGCCGAGGCAGGTGATATAGGTTTCAGGACAGATATTATGTACGGTTATACAATACCAAAGGCTATTCGCTCCACATGGCCTGGTGTAACCCAGAGTGCTGACGATGATTTTGATATTCAGCAGGCTTATGTGAGATATGTTGCACCTATAGGAAGCGGGCTTACACTTGATATGGGTAAATTCATTACAGAGATGGGCGGAGAGGTTATTGAGGGATACGATGCATGGAATTACAATTACTCCCGTTCTCTGTTATTTTATTACAGTATTCCATTTACCCATACTGGACTCAGGGGAACTTATAAGATTAATGATGTGGTTACCCTCACAGGGGAGATTCTAAATGGGTGGGACAATGTGGTGGATAATAACAAAGGAAAGACCTTTTGTGGGCATCTTATGTTGACACCTATGGCTAATACAATGATTAATCTAAAATACATGGGTGGTCCTGAGCAAACCAATAATGATACTAATAATAGAAGTGTCTTTGATGTAAATCTGACCACAACCCTTATGGAGCGTTTTACCCTTGCCCTTGACTATGTCTATGCAGGTGAACAGAAGGACCCCAATAATGTGGTGAAGCCGAACGGTGATAGTAAATGGTCAGGAGTTGCAGGTGTTATCAGGTATGCTGCCAGTGACAGATATGCCATCAATATCAGGGGAGAGACATTTAAGGATGATGATGGTGCAAGGACAATGGTAAAACAGAATATGTGGGAGGTTACTGTTACACCTGAATTTACTGTAAAGAAGAATTTGGTCATTAGACCCGAATACCGCCATGATGTATCAGACCAAAAGGTGTTTGACAAGGGAAGTAATGCGGCAAGCGAAAAGACACAGGATACAATAGCGATTAATATATTTTTCTATTTTTAATGTATAGAAATTTCAATGTAGGGCAACCCTTCAGGGTTGCTTTAAGCAAGGCTGAAGCCTTGCCCTACAACGAGGGTTAAAAAAAGGGGAGGTGAAAAAAATGAAAAAAATTGAGGCGATTATAAAGCCTTTTAAGTTAGATGAGGTTAAGGATGAGCTTAATAAAGTAGGCGTGCAGGGGATAACGGTCAGTGAGGTAAAGGGATTTGGAAGGCAGAAGGGGCACACAGAGCTTTATCGCGGTGCAGAGTATGTGGTTGATTTTCTCCCAAAGGTAAAGCTTGAGATTATTGTTACTGATGATGTTGCTGAGAAGGTTGTCCAGACTATTATGAATACTGCAAAGACAGGCAGAATCGGGGATGGGAAAATATTCGTATCTAATCTTGAAGACGCAATCAGAATAAGGACAGGTGAGAGAGGAAAAGACGCTATTTAAGTGTCAAAGTATCAAAGTGTCAAAGAGTCAAAGTTTTTAAACTCTGACACTATGAATCTCTGACGCTATGACACTTTAATTAAGGGGGGATTTAAAATGATTTCAAAAAAATATTTTCATGCAGTGCTTATTCTATTGGCACTGACTACTTTTAGTATTACAGGGGCTTTTGCTGAGGAGGCTCCTCCAGTCCCTGCAGTTCAGGAAGCTGCACCAGCTCCGGCGGCCCCAGCATCGCCCGCATGGGATGCTAAATTTGCGGCGGATACTGTCTGGACGCTTGTTACAGCATTCTTGGTATTCTTTATGAACCTTGGATTTGCTATGGTAGAATCGGGATTATGTCGTTCAAAGAATGCAGTAAATATACTCTCTAAAAATGTTATAGTCTTCTGCGTTACTGTGGTTTTTTTCTGGTTTGTCGGATTTGGCATTATGTTTAGCAGTGGTAATTCCTACTTTGGAACAACAGGATGGATGCTTTTCGGGGCGGACAACAGCCCTGCTACTGGAGATGCATATAAGGGTATTTTTGCCTCGTTGAATTGGACAGGAGTTCCCCTATATGCAAAATTTATATTTCAACTTGTTTTTGCCGGGACTGCCGCGACAATTGTATCAGGGGCAGTTGCTGAGAGGATAAAATACTTCTCCTTTTTTGTCTTTTCTGCTGCTATGGCTATAGTCATATATCCTGTAGCAGGACATTGGATATGGGGCGGC
The DNA here is from genome assembly GCA_016194325.1 of Nitrospinota bacterium. GTDB lineage: Bacteria > Nitrospinota > Nitrospinia > UBA9942 > UBA9942 > UBA9942. Next base: position 18,238 of record JACQBS010000096.1, read on the forward strand.
GGATGGCTTGCTACAATGAAAACCCCGTTCCTTGATTTTGCAGGCTCTACGGTCGTCCACAGTATCGGCGGATGGGCTGCATTAATGGGGGCGATTTTACTGGGTCCAAGGATTGGAAAATATACCAAAGATGGGAAGGTCAATGCTATCCCCGGTCATGATATGGGTATGGCGACACTCGGAATGTTCGTCCTGTGGTTTGGCTGGTTTGGTTTTAACCCTGGCAGCACAATGGCTGCTGATGCCGATGCCATTTCAAGGGTTGCTATAAATACTTGTATAGCAGGGGCGGTTGGAGGTGTTGCAGCCACTTTTGCCGCTTATTTAGCCTTAGGCAAACCTGATTTGAGCATGGTTTTAAATGGAATTCTTGCAGGCCTTGTAGCAATTACAGCCCCGTGTAACTGGGTGACCCCTGTCGGATCATTTATCATAGGTTTGATTGCAGGGATATTGGTTGTTTATGCTGTTCTATTCTTTGACAAGATACAAGTAGATGACCCTGTGGGTGCACTCTCCGTCCACCTCGTAAATGGTGTATGGGGTACCTTATCTTTGGGTCTATTTGCTGCAAATGTTAGTGGTGGTATTACTGGGCTTTTCTATGGCGGTGGTATAGCCCAGCTTATTGCACAGATTAAGGGTGTAGTAGCTGTAGGTGCTTATGTTGTAGTCGTAAGTCTTATATGCTGGGCAATCATAAAGGCTGTTATGGGGTTGAGGGTTGGAGAAGAGGAGGAGCGTGAAGGACTTGACATAGGCGAGCATGGGATGCAGGCGTATCCGGACTTTGTCGGGACAACTTCTACAAGAGGTATTGCTTAAATTGCACGATATAGAGTTGAAATAAAAAAGGGCAAGTCAGGATTAAGGCTTAAGTAGTTCCCCAAACCCACCTACTACTGCCGTTTGTCCGACTTGCCCTAAGGGTATTAATTACATAAGAAATGGTATTTGTCAAATATTATTTGTTCATGGATAGGAAATTATAAAACCCTGAAACACGAATTTCACGAATATACGAATGGTACGAATAAAAACTAAAATTAAAAGTAAAAATATTTTCTATTATTGGGAATTATTCGTGTAATTAGTTTCATTCGTATTATTCGTGTTCAGGTTTTTGTTATTTGTGGTTAATTTACAACTCAGGTGGGAGGAAGGGGAGAGGTTGGTTAATAAAAAATTGCATTCCAGATTTATATATGTTATAAACCTGCCTTTGAGAAATTATTTTAAACTCTTTCCCTATTTAATTCCAAATTTGTAATAAGGAGGTGATACATTAAAAGTTAAAAGTTGAAAGTTAAAAGTTAAAAGTTAATTCTAAGGGAGGAACTATGACACCAAAAGAGGTTTTAGAGTTTGCAAAGAAAAATAATGCAAAGATGCTTGATTTGAAGTTTATGGATTTTCCTGGTATATGGCAGCATACCTCATTTCCAATACCGCAATTGGAGGAGGGTTCTTTTGAAAATGGCTTTGGTTTTGACGGCTCGTCAATAAGGGGATGGCAGCCTATACATGCCAGTGACATGCTTCTCATTCCTGACCCGGCTTCAGCAGTTATGGACCCGTTTACAAAGGAGCCTACACTCTCCATGATATGCAATGTGGTGGACCCGATAACAAAGGAGAGGTACAGCAGAGACCCGCGATTTATTGCCCAGAAGGCTGAGGCATATCTTAAGTCTACAGGGATTGCAGATACATCCTTTATGGGACCAGAGGCAGAGTTCTTTATATTTGATGATATAAGATATGATTCTAAAGAGCAGTGCAGTTATTACTTTATTGATTCTAAAGAGGGGAAATGGAATTCAGGCAAAGAAGAGAATCCTAATCTTGGATATAAGCCAAGATATAAGGAAGGCTATTTCCCAGTCCCGCCAACTGACAGCCTCATGGATATAAGGGCAGAGATGTCATTAACCATGATGGCAATCGGGATAGATATTGAATGTCAGCACCATGAGGTTGCCACTGCAGGTCAGTGCGAGATAGATATGAGGTTTGCACCCCTTACAAAATGTGCTGATAATCTCATGTGGTATAAATATATCGTTAAGAATGTGGCAAGGAGGCATAATAAGACTGCTACTTTCATGCCGAAGCCTATATGGAATGATAACGGCTCAGGTATGCATACCCATCAGAGCCTGTGGAAGGGCGGAAAACCATTATTTGCAGGAAATGCTTACGGGGGCTTAAGTGAGATGGCACTCTACTATATTGGCGGTATTCTTAAACATGCACATGCCCTTGCGGCTATCGTAGCACCTACAACCAACTCATATAAGAGACTCGTTCCGGGATTTGAGGCGCCTGTCAATCTCGCATATTCAAGCAGAAACAGGAGCGCAAGTGTCAGGGTGCCGATGTATTCACCAAGCCCGAAGGCGAAGAGGATTGAGGTCAGATTCCCTGACCCGTCATGCAACGGTTATCTTGCGTTCGCAGCAATGCTTATGGCAGGGCTTGACGGCGTGCAGAATAAGATTGACCCCGGTGAGCCTCTGGATAAGGATATATATGCACTTGGACCTGAAGAATTGAAGAATGTCCCATCCCTCCCTGGTTCGTTAGAAGATTCACTTGATGCACTTGAGAAAGACCAAGACTTCTTACTTAAGGGAGATGTATTTACTCAGGATGCCATTGATATGTGGCTTGAGTATAAGAGGGAGAAAGAGGTAAATCAGATGAGGCTTAGGCCGCATCCATACGAATTTGGCCTCTACTTTGATATTTAATTAATTGCGGCTACAGGGGGTATAGAATTTTATGCCCTCTGTAGTTCATTAAAATATCATCATCCCTTTTATAACCTTTCATATTATTTAAGTAATTCCTTGACAAAGAGTATAAAAATCCTTAAAAATATATAAGTAGGCTTAAAATAATGGGCCGTTAGCTCAGCTGGTAGAGCAACTGACTCTTAATCAGTAGGTCGCTGGTTCGATCCCAGCACGGCTCATCAAAAATTATTCCTTTATATCTTTCCTGATTTTCTCATCAGTATTCATATCATATCTTCTCTTATAATTCAGGTTGAAGAATTTTCAGTATGGATATAGAATTATATTATGCAGGTTAAATTGGCAAATACAGCAGGATTTTGTATGGGGGTAAAGAGGGCAATGGATATTGTCCTTGATGCTGTTGAAGAAGAGAAGGAGCTTTATACATACGGTCCTTTGATTCATAATCCGCAGGTTATAGAGATGCTTGAATCAAAGAATGTAAAGGTAATTAAAAACCTTGACAGCGTCCAATCAGGGACTGTAGTGATAAGGACACATGGTATAACCCCTGCTGTCAGACAGGAGATAAAGTCAAAAGGTGTAAAGATAAATGATGCCACATGCCCCCTTGTTGCACGAGTCCAGTCAATTATAAAGAAACATGCCAATAAAGGTTATTATACTGTGATTATAGGTGATGAGGGACATGCAGAGATAGTCGGACTTATGGGATTTACTTCAGGAAAGGGTTTTGTGATAGGGTCTGTGGAGGATGTGGAGAAACTCCCTCCAATGGACAAGGTATGTGTTGTCGGGCAGACAACCCTTGATGTCTCAAAATATAAAGAAGTCACAAAGAGGCTGAAAGAGAAATACCCTGATTGTGTAATTGCAGAGACTATATGCGATGCAACAGAAGACAGACAGGGTGAGGTATTAAGGCTGGCGAAGGAAGTAGATGCAATGATTGTCGTAGGCGGAAAGAATAGTGCAAATACCACACGATTGGCAAAGGTATCAGAATCTGCAGGAATCCCCACATTTCTTATAGAGACAGAGGCAGAACTGGATGAGTCAAGAATCTCAAGGTTTAATATTGTTGGTGTTACTGCCGGTGCATCAACTCCAAACTGGATGATAATGAGGGTGGTAAAGAGGCTTGAAGAAATTGAGAAGAGGAGCAGAAAGGGGTTTCAAAAATTATACAATGCAGCAGAATTTTTCATTCGGAGCAATCTGTATATTGCCCTTGGGGCGGCATTTCTGACTTATGGAATCTCGTATCTGAGCGGTATAGAGCCGTCTGTCTATTTTATGGTGGTATCATTTTTATATTTTTTCTCAATGTATAATATTAACCATATAGCAGATAAAGATAGTATGAGGTTAAATGAACCTGACAGGATTGAGTTTTATGAGAGGAATAGGGATATATTATTAAAGATTGGTGTAACCGCATCTTTGTTATCATTGCTTATATCTGTTTTTTTTGGATTTACATCATTTCTGTTGATGTTTATTTCTATATGTCTTGGAATTGCCTATAGTGTGAAAATATTTCCATCTTATATTTTAAAATATACTTGTGCCTTTGGATTTTTAAAAGGCATAAAATATCAGAGGTTAAAGGATATTCCCGCATCAAAGGATATCTTTGTTGCCCTTGCATGGGCAACTGTATGTGTCCTTGTGCCTGCGTCTGCCAAAGTATGGGGAGGTATAAATTTTTCCATAATGGCATCGTTTGTATTTGTGTTCTTAGTTTCATATATAAGGTCGGTATTATTTGATATAAGGGATATTCAGGGCGATAGATTTGTAGGCAGGGAGACAATTCCAATATTAATAGGCAAGGAAAAGACAAAGATATTTCTCTTAGCTATTTCCGGTCTGGCAGCTATAGGGTTATTTATCTTCTCACGCATTGGATGGTTATCAAGTCTTGGTTATCTTCTTATAATTCCCATTGGATATACGATATTCTATCTTTACCTTTATCACAAAAGGATAATCTCTCAGGGATTATCGTGTGAAGCTGTTGTAGATGGGAAATTTATTCTTACTGGTGTTATTGCCTTTATATGGGCACACATATAAAAAAAGTGTGTATATTAGGAAGAGATGTTAATGAATAATGTAATCAGAAAAAGAGGAAAGATTCAGAGAAAAGTAGTTACCTCTATACTGCTTGTCGGAACCATTCCAGGCGTTCTCGTAGTTATTCTTACATATCTCAGCGGCATCAATGCCCTCAAAAACTCCATAGGTGCAAATTTTCAGGAGATGGCTAAGGAGACGGCGGATAAGATAGAGATTATAATGGACAGGGAGATTCAGGATGCCCAGAGCCTTGCACTGTCACCTTATATAAAGGATATTGTTTTAAAAGCCAACAAATCGTATAAAGAAAAAGATAGTAAAGCTCCTCTGGGTGATAAGATTTTAAATAATAATCTTACAAATTATCTTAAAGAGTACCAGAATGAAAAGATGAAGGGATATGGCTCAATCCTTATAACAGATATAAAAGGGGCTGTTATTTCTGCTACAGATAAACTACAGGATTATAATGAGGGTGAAAAGAACTGGTGGAATACAACATTTAATCAGGGTAAGGGGAAGGTATTTATAAGCGGCATAGATTACAATGAGGGGACACAAACATATTCGGTGGCTGTAGCCGTTCCGATCTTTGACCATGGCCATGAAAATGCAATCGGGGTTTTAAAAATGGTTCATGATGTTCAGGATATTTTTAAAACAATTACCAATATTAAAATAGGGGAAACAGGTCATGCCAATCTTGTAACTTCTGATGGAACTTTAGTTGTATGTCCTATCTTCCCGCCGAAGAGTCATAGGATTAATGATGAATTAATGGAGCAGATAAGCACTGACAAGCCAAATTGGGGGATTGCAGTGGATGATGCCCACGGCAGTAATAACTCCATTATTGGTTTTGCACCGGTAAACTCTACCTTTAAAATGGGAAAGGATAATTTTGGCGGAAAGGCATGGTATATATTCATAAGACAACTTCCTGAAGAGACTTATGCTCCTATGTATACATTGCTTTGGGAGGTATCATTTCTTGGTATTGCCCTCGTTGTTGTCCTCTCACTTACAGGTTTCTATGCTGCAAGAAGGATTGTAAAGCCTATTGGATTGCTGACAGAAGGTGCAGAATTGATAGGGCGCGGCAGGTTAGAACACCATATAGATGTTAAGACCAATGATGAGATTGAGCAGCTTGCAGAGGCATTTAATCAGATGTCTGATAATTTAGAAAAGAGCGGCAAGGAGAGGGAGAGGTATCTGCATCAGATTGAGGAATCTGAAGAACATTATAAAACACTTTTTGATCATGCAGAGGACTCAATGCTTATGGTAGATTTATCAGGGAAGATTATTGCCGTTAATAAGAGGGAAGAGAAGGTGCTCGGTTATTCAAAGGATGCACTTTTAAACCAGGGATTTTCCCGGCTGCTGTCTGAAAAGCATAGAGATAAATTTAGTCATATTTTTAATGATGCTATAAATGGCAAAAAGCCTTCTACGATTGAGGTAGAGGTATTGAGTGTAGAGCGTGGACTACTGACTATGGAGATGGATATGACAGGGATAAAGAAGGGTGAGAGAATCTCCTTTGTGCAGATACACTTGAGGGATATAACTGAGAGAAAGATTCTGGAAAAGCAGATTAATCTGGAGAGGGATAAGCTGGAGACCATTATTGAAAGTATGGGTGACGGTATGGATATAGTGGATAAGGATTTCAGGATTCAGTTTATGAATAAAAAATTTTTAAGGTTATTTGGCGATGAGGCTGTAGGGAGGACATGTTATGAAGTTTATATGGGAAGAAAAAAACCATGTGATGAATGCCCTGTTGTAAAGGGGATAGAAAAGATAGATATACTTGAAGTAAATGCCCCGCAAGGGCAGGCATTTCTGATTACACATTCACCCTTCAAGAATATAGATGGGACAACATCAATCCTTGAAATCTTTAAAGATATAACTGAGAGAAAGAAGCTTGAAGGCGCTATCAAGGAATCGGAAGAGCAGTATAAAAATCTCTTTGACCACGCAGAAGACTCTATGCTAATGATAGATTTATCAGGAAGGATTATTGCCGTTAATAAGCGGCAGGAGGAGATAATCGGTTATTCCCATGAGACTCTCCTCAATCACGGGTTTTCAATAATTCTGACAAGTAATGGCATTAAGGATACATATGATGACCTGTTCAGAATGACATTGGAAGGTGAAAAGCCCCCCACGACTGAGGTGAGGATATTAAATAAGAGAGGGGAAATGCTGACTATGGAAATGAGTCTGACAGGTATAAAGAGGGAGGATAAAATAGCCTTTGTACTGATTCATCTCAGAGATATAACCAAGAGAAAGGAATTGGAGCAGCAGCTGCTCAGGTCAGAGAGACTGGCAGCTATAGGGCACTTCTCCTCAACACTTGCACATGATTTGCGAAATCCAGTTGTCGGCATAAAGAAAAGGCTTGAAAGTATCCAGGGGACGATAGGTATCACTGACCATGAAACAACAAAGAGGATATTGACAGATATCATCTTGAGCAGTGAGCTCCTTTTAGGAATGGTGAATGATGTGCTTGATGTCTATCAGCAGAGCTATGAAGAACTCCCCCTAATCATTTCCAGCTTTTCTATTGTTGATGCACTGGAAGAGGCTATTAAACTCCTGCAGGTAGAGGCGGAGGAGAGAAGGATAAGTGTGGAGATAAATAATCGGAATGAGTCTATAGCAATTCAGGGGGATAAGAGAAGGTTGCAGAGGGTCTTTATAAACTTGATTGATAATGCTATAAAATTTTCACCTACCGGCGGCAGGGTGGATATTATCTTTAAGCCTGCCGCTGAGGATGAGGTTGATTATCTCTTGCTTAAAATAGAGGATGAAGGACCAGGCATCCCTTCATCAGAATTATCAAGGATATTTGAACCATTTTACCGTAAGGAGAGAAAAAAGGAAGGGAAGACAGGGACAGGGCTGGGTCTTTACTTTTGCAGGATAGTTGTAGAGGCACATCAGGGGAAAATCTGGGCAGAAAACAGAAACGGGAACGGGGCTGCCCTTTTTATCAAAGTTCCTATTGGAGAGAGGGAAGGTGGCTACTAAGGTTATTAAAATTCTGTTAGTGGATGACCAGAGGCTTTTCCGCCAGGGGTTGAGAAGCCTATTGGAACAGGAGAAGGACTTGAAGATTGTAGGTGAGGCTGCCGATGGGCAGGATGCATTTACATTGGTTCAGGAGGCCAAACCTGATATTATCCTCATGGATGTGGAGATGCCTAAGCTTGACGGCATCCATGCCACCCGCCTCATCTTAGATAGATACCCTGATATAAGGATACTGATACTATCTGTTCACAACGAGGATGAAAGGGTTATATCCGCCATCAGGTCAGGCGCATCAGGTTATATATTGAAGGATGCAGACCATAAAGAATTTATTAAAATCATAAGGAGTACATTTACAGGCGAAAGGATAGCATCGCCATTTCTCGCAAATCTCACATCAAGAATCCTTTTTAAAATGCATGACTCCCCTGAAGTGGATAAAGAGATGGAAAGGGAGATTAAGGAAAAATACTCTCTTACAGGCAGGGAAGAGGAGATATTGACATCCCTTCTTAAGGGGAAGAGTAATAAAGAGATATCGGATATCATGTGTGTATCAACAGAGACGGTAAAATCCCACCTCCAGAACATATATAGAAAACTCGGCGTTAAGAGCAGGATGGAGGCGGCGCTTATGTTCTTAAAGGAAAAAGAATAAATTTTATTACATCTTATAATTATATCTGATGAAATCATCTAAATACAGAGAGATATTGATTTATGTAGCAGGGATAACACCTCAAATTATAACAGAGACACTCTATGCACTTCATCATAAAAACCCACCAATCCATCCTGATGAGATATTTATAATAACCACAATTACAGGTAAAGCAAAGATTGAAAAGAGCCTTCTATCAGAAGGCAAATTAGCTGCACTCTATAAAGAGTATGCAATAAAACCAGTCATTCCCAATATACTCTTAATATCAAATAAAAGAGGTGATTCTCTTGACGATATAAAAACTGATGAGGATAATGAAGATGTAGGCAACTTTATTGCCATGCTTATAAGAGAAAAGACAAAACAAAAAGACACAAGGCTCCTCTGCTCAATTGCCGGTGGGAGGAAGACCATGAGCTTCTACCTCGGTGCTGCCCTCAGCCTTTTTGGAAGACCGCAGGATAAACTTTATCATGTTCTCGTTACACCTGAATTTGAATCCCATCCTGATTTCTACTGGAAGCCTAAAAAGAATACAAACCTTATCGTCAAGGACAGAGAAGGGAAGATTATAAAAAGGCTGAATACAAAAAAGGCTGATATTTATCTCGCAGAGCTTTCATTTATCCGTATAGGAAATAAATTTATGCTTTCAGGTAAAAAAGGTTTCAGAGAGCTTGTCCTTGAGGGGCAAAAAGAGATAGATGCTGCATCTGCCCAACTACCACTGAAAGTCATCATTAAAGAAAGGGCAATTAAAATTGGGGAAATCTCTATAGAGATGGTTCCTATCCAGCTTGTAGTATATATGGAATTTCTGAGAAGAAAGTTAAAACAATGCGCTCATCCGAGAAGGCAATACTGTCTTGATTGCACAGAGTGTTTCCCTTTAATTAAAGGAGGGGATTTCTCAGATAAGGAGACTATAGATGAGATGGCTAAAATGTATAAAGAGGTGTATGGGCGAAGGGAATTTAAGGATGAGGAGTTCAGTGAGCGATGGAAGAAGACAAAAGTTGATGATATTTTAAGACAAAACATAAGCAAGATAAACAGGATAATAAAAGAACATTTGAACGATGAAATCCTCTCTTCATTTTATACTATTACACCTATCGGAAAATATGGAGGTAAAAAATATGGAATAAAAGTTGATAAGAAAAAAATAGAAATTGAAGGAAACATATAATCCGCACGAACTAATTTATACCTGCCTTTTTAACCTCTAAAACCCAGATAATCTGAAATATTGCAGAAATATTGCATTTGTTGTTATGCCCTCCAGTATTTGGTTAAACTTTATTATCAGTAAAATTTAACCTAAAGAAAGGAGGTGCAACTATGTGGAAAAATGTATTGTTGTTATTCATATACATTTTATTTGTATCAGGATGTGCTGCCATAATTTCCGGGTCGGAAGAAAGAATATCGGTAAATAGCATTGATGCGGATGCAACGATTTTTATAAATGGGGCGGTAAGAGGAAAAGGAAGCATATCGGTATCCTTGCCCAAAAAAGATCGGCACACTTTTACAGCGAAGAAAGAGGGCTGTAAAGATGTGTCAGTCAATTCAGGAAGTTCTTTTAATGGGATTACACTGCTTGATATTTTCTGGGGATATGGTATGTTGGTGGCATTTCCTATAGATTTCGGAAGCGGTGCTGCATGGAATATAACTCCTAAGGATTATACCGTAACTCCAATCTGTCCCTAACTTAGCCCCTCCCTAACCCTCTCCCCTGGTGGGAGAGGGAGGGGTGAGGGTGGGTGAGTGGGCTTTGTTCTTTTTAATCTGTGTTTATCTGTGTCAAACTGTGGTTAATTAAGCCTTTTTTTCAATGTATAGAAAATTATAAAATCTTGACAGGATTAACAGGATTAATTTTTAAATATTTTTTATCATGTTTTATCCTGTATATCCTGTCTAAAATCAGATTTTTGTTCTGATTTTTGTTCTTGCCAGTTTGCATAAAGGTAGGATATTATGCTGGCAAAAAGAGGTTTAAATTGCCCCGCACATAATAAAAGTATAATTTAGATTATACTAATCGTGATTATACTTTTCTGGAGGGAATTCTGAAATTTGTAAACCGAGATTCTCCCTGCAAACTTTGGTGACATAGCATCCATGATAGCCACAGCCATGAGTGTGGTAAAACAGGGGAAGTAATGATGAAGATTATATGAATGAAAAACAGAAAAGAGAATATTATACAGTGATACTTGGTGCATTGCTGCATGATGTGGGGAAGATGCTGCAAAGAGGTAGTTTTGGTTCGCTTGATACGAAGGGGCAGCATCCTCAGGTCTCATCTGATTTTGTCAGTGCATTTAAGGAGTTTTTTTCTAAATTTGTAGATTTTGACTTATTCAAAACACTTGTTCAGAGACATCATGAAGATCCGAGGTATTTTAAAGAAAATTTACTTTGTCAAAATGCCCCTGAAGAATATAAGGCATTAAGTTATCTTGTTAGCAGGGCAGATAACTATTCATCATCTGAAAGAGGCGAAAAGGCAGAAACCTATCAGGATTTTAAGGCAACCCCAATGGTATCAATATTCAGCCGTATTAAACTTAATAAAGATATGCCTGAACAACACAGATACAGGCTTAATCCCTTGATGCCAAAAAATGCCTTTCCTGAAAAATTTAATAAATATGAAGATAATGAAGTGAACAAACATCTCCAGAGTTTTGGAAAAGAGTTTAAGCAATTAGTAGAGGATGTAAAGCAGGCAGACTTTGATGCTATATTTTCAAACATTTTAACAATATTGATGCAATACTCATGGTGCATTCCAAGCAATACGCAAGAAGATATTCCAGATGTATCTCTTTATGACCATCTGAAGACAACCTGTGCTATTGCTGCATGTCTTTATCAATATCATTCTCAGAATTTTAAAGAAGGTGAAATTAAAGACGACAAAACTAAGAAGTTTATACTTTTAGTCGGAGACCTATCAGGCATTCAGAATTACATATTCAATATTACACATATTGGGGCTGGAGGTGTGGCAAAAAGATTAAGGGCGCGGTCATTTCAACTCAATATGATGTCAGAAATTATAAGCCATAAGATTTTACATGCCTTTAATTTGCCTCTTGCAAATATGCTTATGGCATCAGGCGGTAAATTCTATATGCTTTTACCAAATACCAAAAATACAGCCGATAAGATAAAGTCTATCAAGCAAGAGGTTGATCTCTGGTTTTATAAAAATCTTAATGCTGAAATCAACCTCAATATTGCGACAATGCCTCTATCTGGTAATGATTTTAAAAATTACAGTGGTGTAATGAAAAATATAAATCATACACTACAACAAATAAAGAAAATACCATTTCAAAGCATCATAACAGACAATGGCTTGTGGAAAGAAGATGTAGCAACACTTGATATTGATTTTGGAGAAGAGGGAAAACTCTGCAAGGCTTGCAAAAAATTTCCGGGAGAGGAAAGAGAAGACGAAAAATTTATCTGCAATAGATGTTATTATGATAAGGAAATTGGGCAAATACTTCCAAAAGTCAAATATGTTGCCTTTTACAAGAACGAAGCAGGCGAATTTAAAGACTATCTTGGTTATTCCTTTGACCTCTTAAATAGTACAGAGGAAGCAAAAACGAAACCTTATCTCGTATTAAGCACAGATGAACCAACTCTAAATTACAAATTTCCTTTGGCACACCGTTTTATAGCCAATTATGTTTCAAAATTCATTAGCCCTAATGAGTGTGATGCCTGTGAGAGCGACTGCTCTGAAAAAGACAATGTAATTATTGGTCAACCTAAATTTTTTGAGTGCATAGCCTCTGAAAGCACAGGAAGGAAGATGCTTGGGTATTTAAAGGCAGATGTAGATAATTTAGGCGCTGTATTTACGTTTGGTTTAAAAGAAAACGGCACAGTATCTCGCATAGCCACATTAAGTCGTATGTTAGATATATTCTTTTCAGGATATATGCAGAAACTCATGGAAGACAACTATCCAGAGATTTATACAGTTTATTCAGGCGGTGATGACATGCTTGTTATTGGCCCATGGGATTCAATAATAAACTTTGCAAACGAACTAAATTCTGAATTCAATCGCTTTACCTGCAATAATGAAAATATTACCCTTTCAGCAGGAATAGCTTTTGTGAAACATAATTATCCTGTATTCAGGGCTGTTGAAACGGCAGACAATGCATTGGATACATCCAAAGATTCGGGAAAAGATAGGCTTACAGTATTTGGACAGACTGTAAAATGGGATGATGTCCCTTCAGTAATAGAGGAAGCTGATAAATTAAAAAAATGGCTTGAACAGGAAAGCATTTCCTCTGGATTCGCAAGGAATCTTCTAATCTACTCACAGATGAATAATGAATTTATCGAAACAAGGAAAACCGAACATTTGAGGTTTTTACCGCTTATGACCTATGATATTGCAAGGAATCTACCATCGTTAGAGAATAAAGATGCCGAAAAGAGAGAAATCAGATTATGGGCGGAAAGCATAAAAGATTTAAAAAGCCAGATCCTAAAGAGTCTTGGGATAATTGCAAGTTATGCATTGACTGCAAATAGGGGAAAAAATGAGTGATTGGAGAGACAAATTGAAAAATTCTGAATTATACAGAACAGGAGGTGGTGATATGAAAAAGAAGTGTAAAATATGCGGCAAACCTTTAAAAGATGATAGCCGATTTGATACCTGTTATGAATGCGGACAGAAAAATAAAAAGGAAGGTGGCGGAGATTCAGACAGCCTTCCTCCCAATTATATAACTAAATTAGAGAATGGCTATTTTGATTCAAGCGGTTGTCTTTGGGAAGAATTTATAACCACAATGGCATCAGATGTTGCTAAATCATTTGGCAGAAAACTAAAAAATCACCAATTAAGGCGATTTTATGGACATGCAAAGGCAGCAGAAAACCGATTAAGAATGACAGGGGACTGGGATGTTGTTAATCTTGATGTAAAAAAATTAGGTCCTTTTGTTTCAGAAGCAAAAGGGAAGGATAAGATACCTCAAAGTTTTTTTGATTTTATAGATAAAAATATTAAGTCTATTAAGATTCAGAAAGATTTTGAAAAAGGCTTTATGGAACATTTTCAGGCAATAGTTGCATATTTTACATATCATTATCCAAAAAATTAAAGGAGGGAATATTTATGAAACTTAAAGAATTTAAAAAAATTACAGGGACATTAAAGTGCGATACAGGACTTCATATCGGAGGCTCGGCAGAACAGATAGAAATCGGTGGCGTTGATTTACCGATAATTAAACATCCAGTAACAGGAGAGCCTTTTATTCCAGGATCATCATTGAAGGGCAAGATGCGGTCACAAATGGAAAAGAAATTAGGAAAATTTAGTTCCGATGGTAAACCCTGCGGATGTGGTCAGCCAGATTGTTTGGTATGCAAAGTATTTGGTCCACACATGAACCCAAGACATAATCTTGGCTCCACCCGAATACTTGTAAGAGATGCATCCTTTAATGAAAAAACAAAAGAGGAATATGAAAAATTGGCTAAAGAAAAGGGTCTTTCTTATATAGAAAAAAAGACAGAAAACCTCGTCCTGAGAACAACAGGAACTGCTAAAGACCCTCGTTCACAGGAGCGTGTTCCATCCGGGGCAGAGTTTGATATTGAGATTGTGGTGCAGATATATGAGACAGATAATGAAAATAATTTAATAGATTTTGTAAAAGAAGGATTAAGGCAGGTTCAAAGCACATATCTTGGCGGGTTTGGCAGTAGAGGTTCGGGAAAAGTAAGTTTTCATGATATGAAACTTAATGGGACTCCATTTTCATTATAGAGGCTACCATGAAAACTTATTGTTTAAAGATTAAACCACACAGCAGTTTTCTGACCCCATGGCAGGCTGACACGATTTTCGGGCATCTCTGCTGGATTATGGCATGGCGGAAAGAAAAAGATATTCTTGCAAAATTTCTTGAGGATTGTAAAAACGGCAATCCTGCCTTTGTATTATCAGACGGATTTCCAGCAGACCTTTTGCCTGCCCCTGTGCATCTATCCTTAATAACGCCAAAGGGTGAAACATTAGAGGATTATCAGAATGGCAAAAAACTAAAAAAAATTGCATGGCTGACATGGGAAGAATTTGAATCCGTTCGCAATGGGAAAATAAATACACAATTTCAAGAAAATCCTAAAACATTTAAAACTTTTACAACCCTTCACAGTTCAATAAACAGGATTAAAGGAACCACAGGGGACGAAGGCTCTCTCTTTGAATTAGAGGAATATGCAATTGAAGCAAACAAACTCAAAACAGACACGCTCTCAATCTATCTAAAGATAAAAAATGGATGGGAAGAAAAAGTCTTTTCACTTTTTAAAGACCTTTCTTTGATGGGTTACGGCAGGAAAAAATCTATCGGAAAGGGAAGTTTTGAAATAGTCGGGGAACTTGAGCCGTTTGATAAGTTTGATGATTTTAAGGGAGAAAACGGGTTTATTTCCCTTTCCAATTTTGTTCCTGCTAAAACCGACCCGACAGAAGGATATTATAAAACATTTGTTAAATATGGCAAACTGGGTGGTGAATTTACCTTTAGTGGTAATCCATTCAAGAAACCTCTGATGATGCTGACCGCAGGCTCAACTTTCTACGCAAATGGAGACTTAAAGCCATTCTATGGGCGTATGGTTGATGGAATTTCTCCTGCAAAACCAGAGGTTGTCCATTACGGATATGCTTTCTCTGTGCCAATTTGTTTAGACTAATTCCTCCCCTTCGGTTGGGCGGTGATGGAAGCGGTGGACTAAAAAAAAGAAGTGAACGGCTAATGTTTTTGTTAGAATAGAGCAGACATAACTCAAGGAGGTGAAATATATGCAGCAAACTTTGGCTAAAGTGAAAAATATAGAGAAGTTTATTCAGAAGTATGGAGAAGATGTTGTTATTTCTCAGACGATTGCCAAGATGTTGGAATATAAAATCCAGAAATACGGTGAAGATATAAAAAGACTGGGTAAAGAATTAAAACGATTTGAACGAAAATACAAAAAAGAGTCTTCTGTATTTTTTGATGAGTTTAACAATGGCAGGCTCGGAGATGATATGGACTACATTGAATGGGCGTCTCTTTATCAAATGTATCGCCGCCTTGTTGAGAAAAAGACTAAACTTGGGGAAATTGAGTAAATGATTGATGATTATCTCAATGATATTATTGAAAGCCTTATCGTTAGTCACTCGGTCTCTTCGTTTAAGATTTTAAGAAAAGAACTTACCGAAGAAGATTGTTATATTCGTATCAAATGCAACTTATTAAATGGCGGAATCCTTGAATTTGCTGAATATATCGTTGTTCATAAAGATAAACTCAGATTGGAAACATATAGTTATCATTGGCAAGGCAAAGATGGCAGATTAATTAAAAGGTGGGATAATGTTGCACATCACAAAGAAGTAAAAACTTTTCCGTATCATCTTCATCTGGCTGATGGCAGAGTTATTGAATCTGTCAAGACAACCCTCAAAAGAATATTATCGGATATAGGAAAGACAATAATTGTCAATGAATAGAAATTTCTCTCCTCTCCCCCTCGGCTGGGCGGTGATGGAGATTCTCTGAAAAAATGCACTTCAAGCTCGTTCTATCAAAACTTTTGACTGCTCCCTGCTTAAACCTGTCCCCGAAATCTTTAATCGGGGAGAGTGCAGGGACAAGGTTTGAGAGACAAAATATCCGCTGTGACCTGTTGATAGGCTGAGAATACCTTCTTTACAATAAGGAAGATAATTGATAAACTTTCTTTAATATGAAGAAAGAAATACTAAAGGAAATTATAAGGGATTTTCATGTTAACCCCCTTCCGTCTTTAATCGAGAGGGATATTACAATACCGCTTCGTTCAGGGAAGGTCATAACCCTTGTTGGAGCAAGGAGAAGCGGCAAGACCTATGTTCTCTTTAATCTGATGGATAGGCTGATAAAGTCAGGGATGGATTTTAGGAACATCTTATATGTGAATTTTGAAGATGAGAGGATTGACATTAAACATAATGAGCTTGACCTTATTCTGAAGGCATATAATGAGCTTTATCCTGATATAAGGAATAAAGACTGTTATCTGTTTTTTGATGAGATACAAAATATTGAAAACTGGGAAAGATTTATCAGAAGGGTTCATGATTCTGTAACAAAGAATATTTTTATTACAGGGTCTAACTCAAAATTTTTAAGCAGTGATATTGCAACGAGCCTGAGAGGCAGAACAGTAAGCTTTGAGGTGTTCCCCCTTTCTTTTAAGGAATATCTTCGTTTCGGCAAGGTTGAGATTGATATTTACAGCTCAAAGTCTTTGGCAAAAACAAACAACTATCTGCTCAGGTTTTTAAAGAATGGCGGTTTTCCAGAGGTCTTTGATTATGATGATAACATGAGGAATAGGACTTTGCAGGAATATTTTAATGTAATGATATACAGGGACATGATAGAGAGATATAAAATAAAAAACAGTGCTGTATTAAAATATTTTTTGAAGAGGATTCTTGCTTCGGCAACGAAACAGTTATCTGTAAATACAATTTATAATGAATTACAGTCGTCCGGTTTCAAGATAGGGAAAAATCAGCTTTATGAGTTTCTTGAGGCATGTCAGAATATTTTTCTTGCCTTTGTGCTTAATAAGTATACATACAAATTAGTGGCGAGAGAACTCGGCGAAAGAAAGATTTATGCAATAGACAATGGACTGCTCAATGCTGTCAGCTTTAAATTTTCAGATGACATTGGAAAAACAATGGAGCAGGCGGTCTTTCTTGAGCTTAAAAGGAGAGGCAGGGAGGTCTATTTTTATAAGGAAAAATATGAATGTGATTTTGTTATCAAGGAGGGGCATTCTGCAACAGAGGTTATTCAGGTCTCAAGCACCTTGACTGACAAGAAGACCGCAGAACGGGAAATCAGGGGCATTACTGAGGCTTGCAGGCATTTTGGATTAAAGAAGGGAATAATTATCACAGGCGATGAATTTCAGGACATTGAATCAGATGGTTTAAAAATAAGGCATGTGCCGCTTTATAGGTGGTTATTGGAATAATGCACTTCAAGCTCGTTCTATCAAAACTTTTGACTGTGTTTGAAAAGGAGAATATCCGTTATGCGCTGATGGGCGGGTTTGCCCTCGGCGCATGGGGTGTGCCGAGGACTACTGCCGATATAGACTTTCTTGTTAATCGTGATGATATGGATAAGGTTGACGCAATAATGAAAGGATTGGGATATGAATGCAGGCACAAGACCGAGAATGTTTCGCAATATGTTTCGCCTCTGAGGGTATTTGGTGAAGTTGATTTCATTCATGCCTTCAGGATACCTTCTTTAAGCATGCTTCAAAGGGTGGAAACAAAAAATATGTTTGATGAAACATTGCCTGTAAAGGTGTTAAAGGTAGAAGACCTGATAGGCTTCAAGATGCAGGCTGCTGCAAACGATGAGTCGAGAAAGGCTGTAGATATGGCTGACATAGAATCTTTGATAGACTTTAATAAGGCTGAAATTGACTGGTCTTTAATAGAAGAATACTTTTCCTTATTTGGATTCGGCAAACAGTTTGATGTGTTGAGGAGAAAATACAGTAAATGATAAGCGAGCTTGAAAAAGATGAGCTTTTGAGACTGGCGAAGTCTTTATCCATGAGGGAAGATATGAAATACATCTCGGCTCACAGGCATAATCCGGTGGTGGTTGATGGCAAAGTAGATATGGACAGGCTTGTTACCTTTTTAACCGAATTCAACGAGTTCATCAATCACGAGCCGAAGCCGTTTAAACCCATTATTGACATGGATATGAGGCTGTGAGTTATTTGTAGATTTTTAGGTTCGGGATTTGCTCAAAATGTCTGTCAATCGTGAAAACAGAAAGGTTATATTCAATGGCTATAGATGCAATGAAAATATCGGATAGTGGAAGGGTTATACCCCTTTTCTTTAATGATAAAGAAATCGCTGCTGACTTCTGCCAGAGGTCAATTGACATTTCCAGATATGGAAGGGTTGAAAGGATTCCTAAAATAGTCTCCCTTTCGGAATCAGACTTTACTCCCTGCAGGAGTTCAAACATGGCAATACCGCATGTCCAGACACTGTTACCCTTGAGGAGAGCTTCAAGCCGGTTTCCTATTTCTGATTTTGATTTGAAAAACTCAATCCATACACTTGTATCTACGAGCACCTTATCTTTCAAAAAGTTTCTCCCTCTTTTTCTGTGCGGCTATTTCGTTTTCTTCTTCTTTTTTCCAGTCGTAGTCAATCTTTATCTTTCCTCTAAGGGCAAGAAGTTCTTTAATCTTTTTTTGCCTTATAAACTCCTGCATGGCAATAACAATAGCCTTTGTCTTGGATTTTTCACCCGAAAGTTTCTGCACTTCAGAAATGAGGTCATCGGGTATGTTTAATGTTGCACGCATAATACGCACCTCCTTTGTATGCTATAATTATATGCAAACAGTATTATTATGTCAAGAAGTAATCAGGAGTTAAGATATGGAGAATAAAAAACCTAAAGGCATGTTTGTCTCTCTTGGAGGTGCACCAGCACCTATTATCAAGAGCTTGAATCATCATAAACCAGACTATATTTGTTTCCTTGTATCGGAACAGACCAAAAAGGATATTGAGACTGTTATGCAAAAACTTGAATATCGCCCTATCCATCACGACTGGATAACTACCCCTGCTGCTGAAAGTCTATCCGAAACCTTTAAGGTTATCTATAACGGACTCGGTGATATTCTCAGTAAATGGGGTGTTGGATATGAGGATTTAATTGTGGATTATACAGGAGGGACCAAAACCATGTCAGCATCTATTGTTCTTGCGACTATTGAAAGGATTTCCAGATACTCTTATGTAGGAGGGACAGAAAGGACAAAGGAAGGGGTTGGAATTGTAATAGATGGAAAGGAAAGGATGTTATTCTCCGATAACCCATGGAACGAAATGGCTGTCATGAAAAAAAAGGAGGTAAATCTTCTATTCAATCATGGGAGATACACTACAGCCTTAGATGCGGTTAGAAAAATTATTCCTATGGTTACTCCAGATGTAAAACCATTTTATGAATGGGCTGCCGATGCGATAGAGGGATATGAGTTATGGGATATATTTTCACATAGAGATGCCTTAAACAGGATTGGAAAATCACTCAATAAATTGGAACCTTATGCCATGCCGATGGAAAGAGGGGAGGGTATTAAGGAGATGATTATTACCATGAAAAAGAATAAAGGATTCTTGGATGCCCTTGTAAATGATAAAGAAAGACAGAATGAATATAAGGTCTTCGACCTATTAGCCAATGCCAGAAGAAGGGCTAATGAGAATAGATACGATGATGCGGTAGCGAGACTATATAGGGCAATAGAGGCTTATGCCCAATTTAAACTGGAGTCAAAGTATGGGATAAAAACATCAGATGTGAAATCAGCGGAAATTCCCGAAGACTTAAAAGAGGAATATATCAAAAAATACAGAGATGAAAATGATGAGAGGATTAGACTGCCGCTTTATGCCTCTTACGCGCTTCTTAAGAATAAAGGTGACGAAGCAAGTATTAGATTTTTTCAGCAATATGAAACCGCATTAAAAAAACTCTTAGATACAAGAAACAGTTCGATCCTTGCCCACGGTTTTGTATCAGTAAAAGAGGAGACATTCAAGAATATGTATGATGCAATTTTATCCTTCACAGATATGAAAGAGTCTAATCTTCCAGAATTTCCAAAATTTATGCTATGAGGGGAATTTAAACAGCACAAAACCATGTGGGACACTCTTGATAAAATAGCTACCATAGCGCAAATCATAACTTTTATGGTTTTTATAGGTGGTATTGCTCTTTTGGTGACACGGGTTACACGATATAAAAGGCGGATAAGGAAGGCTCTTGAAAAGGGAAAGGGCTTGGAGATTGCCCTTGCTGTGAGCTTAAAACCAAATGAAAAGGTAAGGGGGCATGTGGAGGCATTCTTGAAGGAAAAGGGTATGGAGATGGAGATTACAGAGATTAATGCATATGGCGTCTCCCTCAATATACTGCCTGACCTCAGAAAGAAATTCATTGCTGAAAAGAGATGGCTTACATCAAGGGGAATCAGTGAAGTCCATCTATTTTATGAGGGTCCTGTTGCCTCTGCCTTTTTTCTTGCCGATGTCCTGAATAACTGGGTGCCTGTTTATGTATATCATTTTCATAGGGACGGCGGCTATGAATGCTGGGGGCTTTTGACAGAATCACTTGAAAGGATGGCAACAGAGGAATTAATAAGAGAGGTAACGAAGGATGCCTGAAATAATAATTGACCTGTCGCAATTTTTTAACGGTAATGCTAAATTAGACGAAATTGACACCTATATCAAAAAGGCAAAAGACCTTGCTGGTGAAGGGAATGAAATTATTTTAACAGGTGCCGCCCCTGTCTGGCTTTACCTTAAAATTGCTCATGCCCTTCATGGCAAGGCAAAGAAACTTATATATAAAAGCCCTGTAACAGGTGATGTGGTAATTTTTGACCACTCACCATTTTGAGATATAATAGATACATGGATAAAAGGGAACTTACAGAAGAACAAAAAAGGATACTCAAGCAGTGTCTCTGGGATTTAAAGCTTACACCGGAGGAATTCCTTGACATCATAGAGGGCAGAAGCACCCGTAAATGGCCTGAGAGGGCATTCTGTGTGGCAAGGCTGCTTGAGAGTGTGAACTGGTTTAAAATCGTTAAGATAATTGACCCTAAAATCTTATGTAACCTATGGGGAGAATCACGAAGATATGTAAGATTTAAGGAAATAAAAGAGG
This sequence comes from Nitrospinota bacterium, assembly GCA_016194325.1. Taxonomy (GTDB): domain Bacteria; phylum Nitrospinota; class Nitrospinia; order UBA9942; family UBA9942; genus UBA9942. Next base: position 39,660 of record JACQBS010000096.1, read on the forward strand.
GGATGGACTTTGCTTGCAGAATACTACAATAATATCCTTTATCCTTTGCAGGATAAGGCAATACCGGCATTGCCCCTCTGTTTATAGCGAAAATTCTTGCCGAATTTAATTATGAGCTTGTTGATGAAGAAATCAAGTGGGTAACTCCTGTTTCATGCGATACCATTAAGCAATATTTAAACAGTATTGCCATATCAATCGTGGAAGGTAATATTGCATAGAAAGATTTTTAACCTAAAGAAAGGGGGTAAAAACAAATGGCGAAATGGGAAGGTTGGGAAAAGATTGATGAAGGCACAGAAGTGCCGATTGTTTTTGTCATGAATATGGATATTGCAAAATCAAAGGCATTGGCTTCAGCAACACATCCAAAGGAGCATCAGGAAAAAATTAATGTCTTTCAAAGGGAGGTGCAAAATATTTTAAATGACGATTTATTTTATAGTGATAGATGGTCAGGAGATGGGTTAGTTGTTCTTTACAAGCATCAAGAGGCGGAGGCAGATGATTTAATTAAGAGGGCTGTAAATATCATTGATTCAATTAGAGAGAAGAATGTAAAAAATCATTTTGCCACTCCAGTAGGTCTCCGCATAGGTATTGCAGTTGGGACGATTATTTTTCAAAAAGAGATTGGTGGTATTATGAGTGATGTGATGAATAAGGCAGGATTATTCCAGAAAAGCTGCCCGGGAACAGGTGGTATTTTCATGACAGACAGTGTCCTCAGGTTTATAAAAAATTCGGCTTTAAAGGAAAATTTTAAACCTTCTCTTTTTATGATAGGACAGGAAATAAGGTCTGTATATTATTATCCCCAGTTAAGTAGTGATGAAATTCCACCCTTTATTACGAGCACAGGAGTCGCCAGTTCAACAATGAAGTGCAACACTTGGGAAGCAGAAAGGAGAAATGCTATCCTAAGTGTCTATGACAAAACGATACAATCACCTAACCTTGTCTGAAAGAGATCAAATTACGATAATGCTGTATGAGGGGAGAA
>JACQBS010000097.1 GCA_016194325.1 Nitrospinota bacterium
CAGCGTTTTTCATATTCATTTTGATTCTTCATCGCCTTTACCTCCTCCAAAAAGTTTTTGGAAGAAGTTTAGACGATGTAAATTAGTTTACGATGTTATTAGATTTTTTAAGTATACGATGTTATTAGATAAACCCATTAGAAACTGGATGCTATCCCTGTTTTCATTGAATTTCTTTATTGCATCTTCGCCATCCAGTGCCTCTATGACCTTATAGCCGTAGCCCTCAAGCAGATTCTTTGTGAGGTCTCTGACCCTCATCTCATCTTCAGCAAGCAGTATAGTCTCTGTCCCCCCTTTAGGAGGGATTAGCTCCTTTTCTTTTGCACCTTCAACCTCAGACTGGACTATCGGCAGATAGATTTTAAAAGTTGTCCCTTTACCCGCCTCACTATAGACATTTATATATCCGTCATGTGCCTTTATTATTCCATATACAATTGAGAGCCCAAGCCCTGTCCCTTTTCCAGCCCCCTTTGTTGTAAAGAACGGCTCAAATATTTTCTCCATTGTTGCCTCGTCCATTCCTGCACCAGAATCACTGACTATTATCATGGCATGTAAACCAGTTTTGCTAAAGGCATGTGTCTTTGCAAAAGACTCATCTATATCTACTGCCTTTGTATCTATAGTTAAACTCCCGCCTTCAGGCATAGCATCCCTTGCATTTGTAGCAAGGTTTAAAAGCACCTGCTCTATCTGTCCCGAGTCTGCCATAAGGACAATATCTTCTTCAGATAGGTTAACCTTTAATTCAATATCTTCTCCAATGATTCTTGTAAGTAGTTTTTCTGCATTTTGTATAATGCTGTTTAAGGATACAGCCTTTTTATCTATAACCTGCTTTCTGCTGAATGTGAGGAGGCTTTTTGTGAGATTGGCAGCCCTGTCAGCAATGGAGAGGATTTGCTGGACAAACTGCAAAGATTCGGGATTATTCTCAACCTTTCTTTTTAAGATATTTCCAGAGAGTATTATTGCCGTGAGGAGATTGTTGAAATCGTGGGCAATCCCCCCTGTAAGCTGTCCTATTGTCTCTATCTTCTGCATGTGCCTTATCTGACTCTCAAGTTTTGCCTTATCCTCTTCTGCCTTTTTCCTCTGGATAATAGAGCCAAGCTGGGATACAGCGGCTGAAATAAGATTAACCTGTGATTCATTCTCCTCACCTGCCTTTGGCATATAAAATATCAATACTGCAATGACCTCATTGTCAGCAATAATAGGAACTCCAAAGGCAGCCCTGAGTCCAGCCTCCATTGCAGCCTCTGTCCTCAAAAAGACATGACCATTTACACTCACATCCCTAATCCATTCAGGCTTTTTTGATGACCAGACCCTGCCCGGCAGTCCAATCCCCGCCTTAAATACAAATCCTTTACTATGCTCAGTGAACTTAGAATGTCCTATATCCACGGCAAATGCTATACCCGGTTCAAGGACATTTTTATCCTTACCTGAAATCCACGACTCTCCATAAACCCATCCTGTGGATTTGCATACCTCCCTTAAAACAACATGAATGGCAGAGTGCATATTCTCTGCCTTTGAGATTTCCATAGCAATTGTTTTTAAAAGAAGATTTTCTCTGTTTGCATTATGCAGGGATTCATCAATCTCTAAACGTTCAGTATCGCTTTTAATCAATTTTTCAGCATACCAGAGGATGAGGCTTGTAAAAATCACTATGCTTGAGGTAACAAGCAGTGCAACACCAAACTCAGTGTTGTAAAAAAGCCCTGTCCTTTGTCCTATGATTCTAAGATACCCCAGTATAAAAGGGAGGATAATTGAAACAGGGATTAGACGACGGCTGATGTATCCTCCTGAACTATCACTTGAGATTATTGACATAATTCCATAATCGGGTCTTGCAGAGAATATACCTAAAGATATAATAAGAAAACCTGTGGAAGTTGGCAGTGCCATTCCAGTATAAGGATTGATTGAATAAAGAGATGGAATACTATAAACCTGCCCCATGATAGAAAGGAATGCCACAAAGCCTATTAATAATGCGAGAAAATGTGAAGGGTAGAATCTTTTAAATTTAAAATCTAAGAGGAGTAAGGAGATGCCGAGGAGTGTAAAATTTATTGCAGTCTGGGGAGACATCCTTCCGGGGTAGAGTGTATTTCCTGTATCATTAAAGACTATCTGGTCAATACCGAGATTTATTTTAAAAAGATATTCGCTGAGTGTAAATACACCTATCAGAAAGACCATAATTGCGCATATCTTTGCGACTAATTCTCTCCTGTCATTGCGAGTTCTTTGCTTGTCATTCTGACCCTGAGTGAAGTGACGGGGAAGAATCTCGTTTTTCTGTTCTGAGATTGCCTCGGCTTCGCCTTGCAATGACATTCTGATATTCTGCAATAACAGAAGCGAAATCCCTGAAAGTATAAAACAGAGGGCAGTATTCGGCATCATATTTGGCAGGTGAGTAATGAGATTCTTTAAGAGAGCAATATTGAAAACCCAGCCTAAGAGGACAATGATGCCTATGAGGATACTGGCGGCACTTAAAACTCGTGAGGTAACTTTAAAAGACGGCAGGATATTGGAATTGGATTGATTAATCATACATAAAAAAAGTCAAAGACCCCGCCCTGAAGGGGGAGGCATTTTAGGGCGGTGGTAACAGGTTTACTCTGCCTTTGGAATCCGCATTGAATAGAATGACCTACGAACAAATATTAAACCTGCAATAAAAAATACTGCCCCTATATAATGTGCCAAACCTTTCATTCCCGGCGAGATTGCAATTTCCATTGCCAGCAAGCCAAAAAGGGTTGTAAATTTTATGATAGGGTTCATGGCAACAGATGATGTATCTTTAAAGGGATCGCCGACAGTATCTCCAATTATTGTAGCGGCATGCAACGGCGTTCCTTTTTCTTTTAAATCTACCTCAACGAGCTTCTTTGCATTATCCCAGCAGCCTCCTGCATTTGCCATGAAAATAGCCTGAAACAGTCCGAATACAGCAATGGATATCAGGTAACTAATAAAAAAGGCTGCAGGTGCATTTGAATACACAGGTGCAGAAAAGAATGCAAATGCCAGTGTGAATGAAAAAACAGTAATGAAGATATTAAACATTCCTGCCTGTGCATACTGGGTGCAGATTTTTACAACTTCTTTTGATTTTTCTGTGGATGCACTTAAACTTGCCTTATCATCTAACTTTATATTCTTTTTGATGTAATCTACTGCCCGATAAGCCCCTGTTGTAACTGCCTGCATTGAAGCCCCTGTAAACCAGTAAATAACAGACCCTCCGCACAGGAAGCCGAGAAGCGTGAAGGGGTTAAGCAGGTTTAAAACAGTTTCTGGCTGAATGCCCAGTGTTTTTCTTAAGAGAAGGATTAATGAAAAAATCATTGTCGTTGAACCGACAACAGCAGTGCCGATTAAGACAGGTTTTGCAGTGGCTTTAAATGTATTTCCACAACTGTCATTTTCTTCAAGGTAGTGTTTGGCATTTTCAAAATTTGGTTTAAACCCGAATTGTTTTTGAATTTCTCCCTCAATATTCGGGATAGATTCTATAAGAGATAACTCATAAATGGATTGGGCATTATCAGTAACAGGACCATAGCTGTCCACAGCAATTGTGACAGGACCCATTCCAAGAAAACCAAATGCAACGAGACCAAAGGCAAAGATGGATGAATACTCCATAAACTGGTCAAGACCAAACGTGCTTGTTAAGTAGGCAATAAACATCAAGATAAATATAGAGATTCCTAACCAGAAAGAGCTAAAATTTCCGGCAACAAGACCTGAGAGAATACCAAGAGAGGCTCCACCCTCCCGGGCTGCAGTTACCACTTCTCTGCAGTGTTTTGAATTGAAACTCGTAAACACTTTCACGAGTTCAGGGATGAGTGCAGCTGCAAGCGTTCCACAGCTTATTATTACAGACAGTTTTAGCCATAGCTGGTTTGGCAGGTGTTCAATCTGCCAGTAGCTCGCTACAAAGGTCATTATTATTGAAAGGATTGAGGTAATCCATACAAGGGATGTTAAGGATATTTCAAAATTGATTTTCAGTTTATCTTTATAGAGTATATCTGCAATTTTTTTATTGATGAAGTATGCCACAATTGAAGTTATAATCATTAGAATACGCATAATAAATATCCATGCAATTAGGTCAGCCTGATATTGATGGAAAACCCCCAGGACGATAAAACTTATTAAAGCTACGCCGGTTACGCCATAGGTTTCAAAACCATCAGCGGTGGGACCTACACTATCCCCTGCATTGTCGCCCGTGCAGTCAGCAATAACACCAGGATTTCTGGGGTCATCCTCTTTTATATTAAAAACAATTTTCATTAAGTCAGAACCGATGTCGGCAATTTTTGTAAAAATTCCGCCGCAGATTCTGAGGGCACTTGCTCCAAGCGATTCACCTATCGCAAATCCAATAAAACAGGCTCCTGCATAGTGGCGGGGAATAAATAACAGAATGATTAGCATCATTATTAATTCAACGCAAATCAAGAGAACTCCTATACTCATACCTGCCCGCAGCGGAATATCCAGCAATTTAATTGGTTTTCCTTCAAGAGAGGCAAATGCCATTCTGCTGTTTGCAAGGGTATTCATTCTTATTCCAAACCATGCAACACCGTATGAGCCGAGTATCCCGATTACGGACCAGCCAAGAATAAGTAAAACCCCTGCCGCCGGCATATGCTGTAGAATTGCAAAATAATAGATAATGCAGGTGCCAATAAATATTTCAAGGACAATTAGAAGTTTTCCCTGCTGAAGGAGGTAAGTTTTGCAGGTTTCAAAGATTAAATTTGCAACATCAAGCATTGTTTTATGAGCCGGAAAGCCTTTCACTTTTGCATACTCATAAAGGGCAAAGCCCATACCTGCAAAGCAGATTAGAAAACCTATCATTAATATGCTGTTCTGTGAATCAGTTAAAACAGGGATATTTAATTCTGCTTCACCGGCAAAAAGAGGCTCTGTTAGGAGTATTGAAAAAAGCGCAGAGATGATTATAAATAAAGTTTGAGGTAAGCTAAATTTTTTATTTGACATCATTGTTTCTCCTTTCATTTTATAAGTATTAGCGCCTAAAAATAAATTACCCTGCGGTAAGAGCCGCAGGGATATATATGACTAAAGATAAATTATTACAAGTTAGAGTATTTTTAGCACAGCAACTATTATAATGTCAAGTTTTTACCAATGAACTTATAAATTGCAGGGATAGCTAAAAACAATGGCTACAAGTAACACACCGATAATCAACTCCCTTATTAAAATGGATTGGAATTTAGGAATAATATTTGAATTGGACTGGACAGACATTTTTATATGTTCACCCCGTTATAAATTCTGTCACCAGATAGGATAACGAACGGTTTTGAGGTTCTATTTCTAACGGGGTTCATGTATAGGAAATTATAAAATCCCCCTCACCTTAATCCTCTCCCCTACGGGGAGAGGGGAGGGTGATGGGTTTGTTCATTGTTCACGGCTAAAATATAGCATAGATATGTCATGGTGGTAAATGAATTTCCTGAAAAAAATTGCCTTGTAAAAAATGATGTGTTATATTGCAAAATCAGATAATTTAAAAGAAGAGGATACTTACGGAAGGCTGGCTGGTGCAGTATTGATATCTTCAATATTCCGCGGGTTGATTAAAGAATAAAAACTTAATTTTTATATGGAATTTGTAATCTTATTCTTCCTCGTCATTTTTCTATCCTATGCAAATGGCTCAAATGATATTTCTAAAGGGATTGCCACACTTGTAGGCAGCGGTGTAGCCGATTACAAAAAGGCTGTACTCTGGGGGACATTCTGGACAGCAATCGGCTCATTGTTGTCAGCCATGTTTTCAGTGAATATGGTAAAGACCTTTGGAAATGGTCTGGTTTTAAATGATATATTCAAGAATGCAAATTTTGTATTATCAGTTTTAGCCGGTGCATCAGGATGGGTTATCCTGGCATCAAGGATTGGTATGCCTGTATCTACAACCCATGCAATTGTCGGCAGTATAGCAGGTGCAGGTATTGTCTCTATAGGATGGAACGGCATCATGTGGGGCTCTGTATTGAATAAAATATTCCTGCCTCTCCTCTTAAGCCCATTACTATCTTTTGTTCTGACATTTATTCTATTTCCATTATTGAAAAAACCACTTTACAGAGCTGTAAATTACTGTCTCTGTCTTGAATCAAGAGAAAAGGTATTAGTTCCATGCTGTGATAGTGCTGCTGCAGTATCTACAGGTATATCTGAGGCAAAGGTTGTTGTAGATGAGGAGAAGGCGTGTGATAATAGTTCAGTTACAACTATGAGGTTAAATCTCATTGATACTATGCACTGGCTGTCAAGCGGTTTTGTTTGCATGACGAGGGGATTAAATGATACACCAAAGATTGCGGCAATAATCCTCCCCTTCAGTTTATTTGCAGATAGGTGGGTATTCTTTTTTCTGGCATTGGCTATGGCAATTGGAGGTTATCTCTATGGGTTAAAGACCACCGAGACACTATCATTTAAAGTTACGAAGATGGATCATGTGGAGGGATTTACATCTAATATCATTACAGGCATATTGGTAGGCTCTACATCTCATTTAGGATTACCTGTATCAACTACCCATGTTTCGTCAAGTGCAATAATGGCGTGTGGTATCAGGAAGGGTAGGGGGTTTGTGAGCCGTAGGGCTGTAGCTGAGATACTTTCGGCATGGCTTGTCACTATTCCAATTTCAGCCCTTATTTCAGCCTTTGGCTATTTTATCTTAGCCCTGTAAATAATTGGAACGGCAGATATAACAGCTAAAAGAAAAATACCGATAACCAACTCCTTTGAAACCCTCCCGTGAATCGCATCAAATAAGGAACTGCTGAATATGGTATAGGCAGCCGTAGCAGGGAGCATAAATACCCAAGATGCTATGGCATAGTCTCTAAATTTTATTTTTGTAAGCCCAAAGGCATAGTTTAAGAGATTAAATGGGAATAGAGGTATAAGCCTTGTAATTGCAACAAATATCCAGCCCTTTTTTTCTACACCATCATCAATGCTCTGGAGCCTTCCTGTCAGGAGGCTCTCTATCTGGCTTCTTGCAAAATATCTCGCAATCAGAAATGCAAGGCACGCCCCTATTGTAGAGCCGATAGATGCGTAAATTGTCCCCCATAAAGGCCCAAAAACAATACCACCCGTAATTGTTACAGGTAGTCCCGGAAGGAAAAGGGAAGGGGTAATAGAGAACAATATTATATATGCAATTGGGCCTGCACTCCCAAAACTGCCAATCCAGTTTTGAAGCCTCTCCTTTTCAAGAAACTGGTCAAGCCTTAAAATCTTGATGGTTATGACAATAGTTATTAGAATGGCAATAAAGAGAGAAATCTTAATAAGCTTTTTATTCTTTTCTTTCTCCATTCCCCCCTTTCTCCTTTAACTTTTTCATAAGGTGCTCTTTATCGTATTCCAGCGAACCGATTGTCTGGAATATAAGAAATACTGCAATGCTAATAATAATTCCCATCAGGATAAAGATTGCAACTGATATATATGATGGAACATAGAGGGTAATAAGTCCAATAATTGTAAAAGCTATACCGCAGACAATTCCATAACGGCTTGCATTCTTAAAGAAGACCCTGTGGTCTCTAAATTTACTTTTATTTTTAAGATTTTTTGTTGCTTTTGAAAAATTTAGCTCACAGTATTCATATTTTATAAGCAGAGTGCATTTTTCAGGCAGTAATCTTGTTACTGCACAATACCCCTTATAGCCATCTTCTGATAATAGCTTTATCCTTTCCTTAATCCCAAGAGGGTCAAATCCATAGCTGTAACCCTTTTCTAAAAAACTGTTTAATCCGTATATATCAGTCAGTATATCTATCAGTTGGTTGTATTCCATAATGGTATCGGTTTTTATACGAGTGATTCCGAGGCTTTTAAAAAAAACCTGCAATTCATCAGAGACAGGTATGATTGAATCATATCCTTCAATTTTTATACCCTCATTGGTTAGATTAATTGTTATCTCCATTATCCCTTTTGTCTGTAGTTTCGGAAACATCTCTTCTTCAAGGATTATGGCAATATGTGTAAGCTCGTTAAATATAGTTCTGTTCTTTAATTTAATGATCAGGAGATATGCTTTCCATAAGATATTATTAAATCTTTTCATAAAAGGATTTTTATTGGATGGGCTATTCTGTTCTATAGGCTACCATTGTTTTTTCTACATATGCCTTTATACCGTCATATATGGAATTGGCTATCTGGTCTCTGTATCTATAGTCTCTGAATCTCTTTTCCTCCTCCGGGTTGCTTATAAACGAGGTCTCTACAAGGATACTCGGCATCTTAGCCTTATGGAGGACATAAAACATTGCCTGTTTTACGCCGAGGTTCCTTACATCTTCATATCTGAAACTGACGCCTTTGATCAATGAATCCTGTATGACCCCTGCAAGCTGGCTTGATTCATTTATCTTGTGGGTAGTTCTCATGTCTGCGAGTATAAATTCCAGGATGTTGTCATCATCAGAATATCTATCGTCTATGCCGGACATATTTTCCCTTGCGGCCGTCTCTCTCGCCTCATCGGTCTTTGGAATACCCTGAAAATATGTTTCTATACCCATTGCATTTCTTTTCTTGCTGGCATTCGCATGGATAGATATAAATAAATCTGCCTTTTTTATATTTGCGATTACAGTCCTCTCTTCAAGTGGTATGAATATATCTGTCTCCCTTGTCAATATAACCTCATAATTGGTCTTTTTTTCTATCAGAGCCTTTAATCTTTTTGCAATATCAAGGACTACTGTCTTTTCCATCAAACTGCGTTTTCCTATTGCACCTGAATCTTTTCCTCCATGCCCAGGGTCAATTACAATTTTGCTTATACTTTTTAGGAGAGGAAGCTCTGTCTTTTCAGGAATGCGTTGATGTTCTTCTTCTGTCCCTTGCCCCTTGCCCCTTGCCCCTATACCCTCTCTTTTAAGCGAGCCGTCAACATCAATAACGATTCTGAATGGATTATTAAGATTGATGATACTGTAAGAACTAATGCTGTCCAGTTCAAGGACAACCCTTACTACATCTTTCTGATTCTGTCCTGCCCTTACACTTTTTAAGAGCCCGTCATTGATGGAAATCGGCTCTTTAATCTCAGTTGATAGTTTAGAATTATGAATGTCTATGAACAGTCTGTCAGGATTTTTGAGCCTTTCCTGCTTATATATAACAGTGCCGTCCACATCTATGACAATCCTCGTATATTCATGGCTTGACCAAGAGCGAATGCCATTTACAGTTGATAGCCTGTCCCCTTGTTCAGAGACTGGTGACTGGTGACTGGTGACTGGTGACTTATTATCTGGAGGTTGATATAAGTTTGATAATTCTGTAAGCTTGTTTTTTGCCTGCCGTGCCATATCTCCGTTTGCATAGTTGTCAATTACTGCATTGTAAGATGAGTAGGCTTGAGGGTAATTATTTTTTTTATAGTATATTTCACCTATCATATATTGGGCATCGTCGGCGAGGCTGCTGTGAGGATATTCTTTTGTAATCTTGTTAAACAGGTTTATTGAATGTTCAATGTCAGTTTCATCTGAGGATATATTTGAAAGCTCGGAGTATAGCCGGGCGGCAGTAAAGAGGGATTTATCTGCAACATGGCTCTTGGGAAACTTTTTATGGATAGACTCAAATTTAAAGATGCAATTCAGCCAGTTTGCTCTTTCACTCTGCAATTCCTTTGAGTTGACCAGCGAGTAGTAGTCTTTCCTTGCCTCATTGTAAAGAAAATCAAACTTATTTTCTTTTCCATCGCTGATTTGTGCAGAGATAGAGACTATGATAAGAGGTAAGAGGCAAGAGACAAGAAGCAAGAAATAAATCTTATATCTTATATCTTGCATCTTGCATCTTGCATCTTGCATCATTCCTGTTTTTTTGCCCCCTTTATTGCTATTGACAATATATTTGAAATATCTTTTATGAAGTCCTTGTCTTCTATGGTCGTGCTTATATTTAATACACCTATTACATTTTCATCATTGGTTCCGGGGTCTGTAATAATCGGTATTGCACTAAAAACCTTTCCATTATCCTTTGAGTGGAATAGATATATCTCCCTGCTTTTAACCACCTCTCTTGCATTTGCTAAAATCTCCTCCTTATAATTGCCATTTACTCCTGTACTTATAAAATTATACGGCTCGCCGTTTTTGGCTATCAACATAATTGCATACAGCATATCCGAATCAGGTTTTATATCGTATGATTCCTTAAGCCTGTTGAGAAATACTTTTAACAGTTCATTGATGCCGATATTTCTATTTAGCAGCATCGTAATATCACTGAGCAGCTTTCTCTTTTCTGCAATGGTCAGGATTTCTCCGCCTCCTACAGCCTTTTCTCCCATTATTGTATGGACAACGACACGATTCTTTCCTGTATTTTTTGCCCTGTAAAGAGATGTATCTGCTGCCTTTAAGAGGTCTCCGTCCGTCTTTATATCACCTGCAGGATATGTTGAAACGCCTATACTTATAGTTATATTGAATGGCTTATCGGTGCCAAAAAATTTGTGCAGCTCTACTGCCATCCTGAATCTCTCAGCCAATATTGCAGCACCATCAATATTTATCTGCGGCAGCAGGACCACAAATTCCTCCCCCCCGTATCGTGCAGCCATGTCAACCTCTCTTATTGAGTTATTCAATATCATAGAGAACTCAGTCAATATCCTGTCTCCAACCTGATGGCCATGGGTGTCGTTTAAAATCTTGAAGTCGTCAAGGTCAACCATCAGGCACGAAAGGGGAAAATTATATCTCTTTGCCCTTATGAATTCCTCCTTTATCCTCCTTTGAAAGTATCTGTGATTGTAAAGACCTGTCAGCCCGTCTGTGACAGAGAGCTTTTGGAGTAAAATATTTTTCTTTTTGATGAGCCTCTCTTCTTCCTTAAGCTTATCATAAAGTTTTTTTGTCTCTTTCTCCCCCTTCTCAAGGAGTTCATTCTTTTCCTTTAATTGTTTTGTTGCTTCTTTTATCTTTTCTTTTAATTCCTCCTGAAAACTATCCTCCTTCTTCTTTATCTCCTGCTCCTTTAAAGCAAGCCGTGCAATCCTTATTATTTCTTCATTATTAAACGGCTTTGTTATATAACTATTGACATGCCCTTTTGTAAAGGCATCTATGACAGTCTGTTCATCTCCGACGCCTGTAATCAGGATGGAGGCAATATATGGATGTAATTCTTTTACCTTTTGTATCAGCTCAATTCCATCCATATGAGGCAGGAAATAATCGGAAATTATAATATCGTATTTTGACTTTTTCGCCTGTTCAAAGGCATCCAATCCGCTGTCAAAAGACAGGACACTGTATCCCTCCATCTCAAAAAGGATGGTAAGTATATTCTTTATGAAAGGCTCATCATCAATGACAAGTGCCTTTATCTGGTTTTTATTTTCTGCGGTCATACTTCCCTGCCAAAATCCTCAGGCTTTAGATTCTCAAGCCAGTTTCTCCACTTCTCCGAATCATTTATATCATCTTTAATATCTATCCCCCTTGCCATGTCTATGACCTTTTCAGCTACATATATGGGGGCTTCAACCCTTAATGCCACTGCTATGGCGTCGCTGGGACGGGAGTCTATATTAACCACATGATTGTTAATTGACATAGAGATGGTAGCGTAGAATGTATTGTCTCTTAAATCGCTTACAACGATATGATTAACCTTTGCCTCCATTCCATCAATTATGTTTTTTATGAGGTCGTGGGTCATTGGTCTCGGTGTGGCAACCTTTTCCATCTGAAGCGCAATTGCATTCGCCTCAAATATGCCAACCCATATAGGAAGTACTTTTTTACCTGATACATCCTTAAGTGTGATGATAGGCATGTTGGTTAACGGGTCTAATGTCAGTCCATCCACTTTCATTTCAAGCATCTTTTTCACCTCCCTTCCTTAAATTAAAGTGTCATAGTATCAAAGTGTCATAGAGTCAAAGTTTTTTTGCTCTGATACTTTGACACTCTGACTCTCTGACACTAATATTCCTTCCAGACCATATAAATTTGCCCTTGTTATTTTAACATCAATTAATTTTCCTGTTAAATCCTCTTTCTCAAATCCCCCCCCGGTGGGGATTATCACAAGTTTATTCGTCCTTGTCCTTCCTGTCAGTTTGCTGTTATCATTCTTATTATTTCCTTCAATCAGGATTTCAACAACCTTCCCCTCTAATTCTTTATTTTTACTTAGTGTTATCTCTTTCTGTAATTCCATTATATCTTCAAATCGTGACTGCTTTACATCATTTGGTATTTGGTTTGAGAATTTGGATGCAGGGGTTTCGGGTCTCGGAGAATATTTGAATAAAAAAATTCCATCGTATCTGACACTTCTTATAATATCCCTTGTCTTCTCAAAATCTTCATCTGTCTCGCCTGGAAATCCTACTATTATATCGGAAGACAATGAAATCTCTGGAATTGCCTCTTTAACTTTATCAATATTTTTTAGATACTCCCCTGATGTGTAACCCCTCTTCATATTTTGCAAGACACTGTCAGAGCCTGCCTGTATTGGCAGATGGAGAGACTCGCAGACCTTTGGCAGTTCAGCCATTGCCTTTATAAGTTTATCAGACAGGTCTTTTGGGTGGGAGGTCATATATCTTATCCTCTCAATGCCGTTTATCCCATCAATCAAACAAAGTAGGTCAGAGAAATCTATCCCTTCACTCAAATCACTGCCATAAGAGTTTACATTCTGTCCAAGGAGTGTTATTTCCTTAAAGCCTTTTTCTGAAAGCCCTCTTATCTCGGTGAGGATTGCATCTCTCGTCCTGCTCTTTTCTCTCCCCCTTGTGTATGGGACAATGCAGTATGAACAGTAGTTGTCACAGCCGTGCATAATGCTTACCCATGCATGGACAGCCCCCTCCCGTTTAATGGCTGCCGAATCGGTATCTATATCGGAATCAGAATCAATATCTGATATCCTTGCACCAGTCTCTTCTATTTCTCTGATAAATCTTGGAAGTTTATTTATATTTAGGGTTCCAAATACTAAATCAACCTGCGGTGCCCTTTGAAGAATTTTTTTACCCTGAATCTGGGCAACACATCCCCCGACCCCTATGATTAAATTCGGATTCTTCTTTTTTAGCGGAGAGAGTCTGCCGAGCTGACTATAGACCTTATGTTCAGCCTTTTCCCTTATACTGCATGTGTTCAAAATAATTACATCTGCAGTATCTAAATTGTCTGTTAATCTTATACCAGAATTTTCCAGCAGACCGACCATCTTTTCCGAGTCGTATTTATTCATCTGGCAGCCGAAGGTCAATAGGGCAAGATTTTTTTCTGACATGGTTCTCTAAAAATATGCCACAAAGGCACCAAGGCACAAAGTTTTAAAAATATATTACTTGGTGTCTTAGTGTCTTTGCGGCTATCTTACTTCAATATAGGGTGAATTAAAATGTTTGTCAATCAGAATTCATAATCGGTTTTAAAGTTAAAGTGATGCTCAGCCTCAATAAAACGGATGGTTCTCGTCTTTGACCTCATGACTATAGAATGGGTGGAGGCACCGCCGCTGAAAAATCTAACACCTTTTAACATATCACCATCGGTTACACCGGTTGCAGCAAACATTACATTATCCTTATGTGCGAGCTCATCAATTGAGTATATCTTGTTTATATCCTTGATTCCCATCTTCCCCGCCCTTTCAATTTCGCTGTCATTACGGGGTTTAAGCCTCCCCTGCATATAGCCTCCTACACACTGGAGGGCTGCTGCTGCAATGACACCCTCAGGGGCGCCGCCGATTCCCATCAAGACATCAATCCCTGTGCCTTCTATAGCTGTAGCTATGGCAGCAGATACATCACCGTCAGGTATAAGTTTTATCCTTGCACCGCAAGCCCTAACCTCTTTTATGAGATTCTCGTGCCTTGGTCTATTTAGAATTATAACAGTCAAATCTTCTACATAACAATTCATAACCCTTGATATAGCTTTTAGATTCTCTGTCGGGGTCTTGTTCAAATCAATAACCCCCTTTGCCTTTGGACCTACGGCAATCTTTTCCATATAGGTATCGGGTGCATGCAGGAAGCTCCCCTTAGGCCCCATTGCAATTACTGATATGGCATTCGGTCCGCCATTGGCTGTAATTGTGGTTCCCTCAAGGGGGTCAAGGGCAATATCAACCTCAGTGGCGTCTCCGTCACCTGACCCTACCTTCTCTCCAATATAAAGCATTGGTGCCTCATCCCTTTCACCCTCTCCGATTACAACTGTGCCTCTGATTTTTACAGTATTAAATGCCTGTCTCATGGCATTTACTGCAGCCTGGTCTGCCGCCTTTTCATCCCCTCTCCCCATAAGCCGGGCTGATGATAGTGCCGCAGCCTCTGTTACCCTTACAGCATCCAATGCAAGATTCCTATCCATAAAATACCTCCCTTTTTATTAGTAAAGAGTAAGAAGTAGGAAGTAGGAAGCAAACAATTGTGGATAATGTATTTTTGCTTCTTACTTTCTACTTTTTACTTCCTACTTATTTTATTCAAACACCTTAAATATAATCACTGTTGTCAGTATACCAAGCATTGCCCCTGCAATCACCTCTTTTATTGTATGAATCTCTAATAACAATCTGCTGTGGCTGACCATAAATGCCATTATAAATGTAAGTATGGTAATAAGGGGGTCTAATGTAATGAGGGATACTGCAGTCCATATTGAAAAAGATAAGGCAGCATGTCCGCTTGGAAGACCGCCGTGTAAAGGTTTTCCCTTCCCAAATCTTGATTTAATTATAACAACAAGAATGATTACTATTATAAGGGAAACTACTGCAATCAATTCTGATGACCTTTTTACTAACAGGAGGGAGAGTTTAATTGGCGGGAATAGATGCTTTGAGAGTATCCAGTAACCCATGATTGCTGCTGCGATTGAGGCTATCAGGACTCCGCCTGCTGCCATGTCCTTAACAGCCTTTATCAGGGGATTATATTCTGTTGTAATCATGTCAGTGATCACTTCAAAGGCTGTATTTATCACCTCTGAAAAGAGGACAAATGTGATTGATACTGCGAGGAGGACAAATTCAAATGTTGAGAGATTCAAAAATAGGCTTATGAGAAGGACAATGCCTGCTATTATAAAGTGATACCTCATGTGTCTCTCGTGTTTTACCACATAGAGTATCCCTTCAATGGCACAGTTTAAGCTTTCAAGCCAGTTTTTTGGTTTCACAGGAATAAAAAAAATCAAGGAGAAATGGGGAAAGAGTGGAATGGGAGAGAAAAATAATAAAAGGTTCTTTTTCTCCCTTTTTCCATTTTCTCCCTTTCTCCTTATATTCTTTATAGTAAGTTTAATATATAATAATTATCAAACTACTGTCAATGAGGTATAGATGCAAAAACCACGACTACTCCTTCATATTTGCTGTGCACCATGCTCGCCACATGCAATAGATTTGCTTAAAAAAGATTTTGAGCTTACTGCATATTTTTACGACCCGAATATTCATCCCGAAGAAGAATATCTATTCCGCCTTGACGAGATGAGAAAATTTTCTCATCAAATTGGACTCACTTTTATCTCTGCTGAATATGATTCGGATAGATGGTTTGAGCTTACAAAAGGGCATGAGGATGACAGGGAAGGGGAGGGAAGGTGTGATATATGTTTCAGAATGAGGCTTGAGAGGGCTGTCATTTTTGCAAAAGAGAATGATTTTGAATATTTCACTACTGTCCTTACCACAAGCCCCCACAAGAATGCCAATGTTATAAACAAAATCGGGTTAGAGCTGGCAAAACAGTATGGTCTGAAATTCTATGAGGCAGATTTTAAAAAGAGGGATGGATTTAAGATAAGTGTCCAGAAGGGAAAAGGATACGGACTTAAAAGGCAGAATTACTGCGGGTGTGTGTTCAGTAAGAGGAAATAAATATCTTCCCGCTATGCAAAGCTTGCAACTTCCACAGGACGCTCGACAGCAAAGCCTTTGCGATGGCGTTTTATGTGTTCAATCTTGTGGAGTGTTTCTGCGGTAAAGTAACTCTCCCCACAATTTGGGCAACTCACCATAGGGATATTTTCTATTACAAGTAAATTCTTGCCCTTGCCGTAGGTTTCTGTGACTTTACGGATATGTGCTCCCTTTTTTCCACAAATATCACATACCATTTATAAATTCCTTCCTTTCGTCATAATAAATATGTAGTAATAATTACCAGTTTTACGGTCGGACTTAACTTTACAATCGCTTCGATATTATCACCTTCAAGTGTTTCTCCTTTGATGCGATATTTCCATTCAGAAGTTACTCTATCTTTTTGGCGTCCCAATATCTCACAGGTGAGAATGCCATGCTCAACATCATAAATTGAGACCCCCGAAAAAGTCCTTTTTTGTTGTCATTGCGAGGAGCAAAAGCGACGAAGCAATCTATAAGCTATTGACTTATATAGAAACGAGATTGCTTCGCTTTGCTCGCAATGACAGTTTTTGGGTGTTTTTCAGCAGTCTCAAATCGTTAAACCGTCCTCATTCATCTCTTTTCTTGCATGATGTGTCATTACATACTGTTCACTACGAATCTTATCACGCAATTGCTTCAAGATTCGTTTGAACACAATTGACCTCCTGATTAGCCGTCAAATTTAATGTTTTCAGAAATTTCTAATTAATCATGCAAAAGTATTGAATGAAATATGACGGGTTGACAAGGTATTTCATCTTTTTAAAGTTTTTTATTGATCTATCTTTTCTGGAAAAATTATAACCAGCCTCCCCAAGAATTAACTCAAAATGTAATTGAATTTTGTCCTGAGAATCAACTTCATTAGACCTTACATTGCCAGATGACAATTTATTGAGGATATACTATATTTAGTTGAAATTGAAAAAGTGGCTCCCATGTGGAATAATCCACATACCTAATAAAAAGAAAGGAGCCACAAATGAAGGATAGCACAAAGAAAAGGAAAAAAGCAATAATAGGGATTCAAGCGGC
>JACQBS010000098.1 GCA_016194325.1 Nitrospinota bacterium
CATTCAGATATATTGTGATACCAATACCATATATCACCTTCAAGATTAACCATTTGTTCATTATAACCCCTCTTGGTGCTTCGCACCACGGCAATTCATCCCTGTGCCAAGAGCACAGGGAGTTCTTGCCGTTTTCTTAAAAATGCTAAATGGATTAAAGTATCTCAGGTTAAGGACAAAAAATTCGTTAAGTTGTTACAAACATCTTTAGATGATGGAGAATCAGAAGCCATAACATTATCATTAGAAATGGGAGCAAATTTAATTCTTCTGGATGATTCAGATGCAAGGGAAAGGGCAAGACTTTATGGATTAAAGATAATAGGAACCATTGGTATTCTTTTACATGCAAAGATGGATGGAAAAATTACTCTTTTAAGAGAGGAGCTTAATCGCTTAAAAAAAACTGGATTCTGGATAGGAGATAAGTTAGAAGCAAGATTATTAAAAGAAGCAGGTGAGACCTTATAGTTTTTTATATCCGCATATAAAACCCTGCCCTTCGCCCAACGACTAATTTCAAATACTAAATGTTTTGGTTCAGGCTGCAAGGAAAGAACAGGCAAGAAGAATTAAGTATGGTGTCCCCTGATTTTGCTGCTACAAAATACCAATGAGAACTAATTTTTCTCCAGCCTCATAAAGAAAATCTTCAAGAGATACCTCTCTTGCACCATCTTCAGAAAAATCATGATTGTCAGGGTTCTCTGCCTGATGACTATGCCATCTTCCACCATCACAATCTCTACCAAATAATCTTTGGCTGCCAGATACAACAACATAACTTTTAACGCCTTTTTGAATATTCTGATAGATTTGTATAAAACAAGTTAGTGTAATAGAAAGTTTAATCTTTAAGGTATTAGGTGTTTTTAGCAGAGTCTCTACTTTTTTAATAAATATAAACTTAGAGGTAATTTCATAAATCTGTCTTTCAACATTGTCTATCATCCTTTGGAGAGGTCTTCTATCTTAGCCTTCAGGGTTTTTATAGCATCTACAGCCGAATCCCACTCATGATAATCGCTTTCTACTTCAAATGAAAATCCTTTCTCTTTAATAATGTTCTTTTGTTCAAATTCCTCAAGGGTCATCCCGTATTTTTTTCGGAAGCGATTATCAATAATCTGAAATTCTATAAGTTTCCTTTTAATATCTTCACTAAGAATCTTTCTGAGCTTATAGTCAAAATCACCTTCGGGGATTAGGAAGTCAAGAATATTCGTCGTCTTTTTAGTAGCCGTTTCCATTAGGAAAATAATAGCATATAATATAATTTCAAATCAATCCTTTTTTAGGCTCTTTTTCATAAACTTATCTGCACGGATGTCAAATTGTTATTGCAAGACCTACCACCCCTTAATCCTTAATGAGGAGATAGTAGGAATAAGGAGGCAAAGGCTGAATTGGTTAATGGAAGGAGGGGAATTGAGGGGGGTTGTAGTCCCCCTTAAAAAAGGGGGTTCGGGGGGTTGTTAAAAAAACCGATATTTCAACAGTCTGTTGCCCAAACCATTCCATAAACATCAAAATTTAAACTTGATTTTCTTATCTCCCTCCTGTTATCATTTCATCAAGATTGGAGGGATACACTATGCCAAAAACCATAGAAGCCATATATGAAGATGGGGTTTTAAAACCATCCGAAAAACTTGATATTAAAGAACACCAGAAAGTAGAAATAGTCCTTCGTTTACCCATAAAAAAGAACTTAAAAAAAGAATCAATAAAAACCATTATTGAATTAATGAAAAATCCTATATCCTCACCTCCAGAAAAAATGGCTAAGGCATCGGAGATTGATGTTGATTAATTACATTTTCGTTGATACAAATATCTGGCATTATGCCTATGTAACTCCCTCAAAAGAAGATTTCAAACAAATTCACACCTGTTCTTTTGAGTTCCTATCAAAAATACTACAAAATGATGATATTGAAATTGCTATAACTACCTATCAGATTGCTGAAATAATGGACATCCTAAGAAAACAGTCCATGACTATTCCAAATAGAGAGATGGTTTTTAATCTGTTTAAAACTGATAAATTTTTTATCGTTGATATAAATTTTGAATCTATTGAACTTTGTTTCCGAAAAAGTCTTGCCTCTAACATTCATATCTACGACTATCTTGTCGCCCTTCCCCTTAAAGGGATTGTTACTGAAATCTTTTCTGCTGATGACCATTTTCAACATCCTGATTTTAAGGAGATTGCCCCTGTTACCAACCCCCTCCACCCATGGATTTTGAGGGAAGGGAGAATACCTGTTCACCCCGTTAGAAATTCTGTCACCAGATAGTATAACGAACGGTTCTGATGTTCTATTTCTAACGAGGTAAAAGCATGACCTCCCAATAAATCAGCCTATCCCATTTAATTCATCGTCTGCCCTGCTCCGCCGTTGTAGAGGTCGGAGATTTCAGTAGTAGAAAGAACTCTATTCCAAATACCGACTTCATCAAGCAGACCTTTAAATGGGTAATTAGTTGTGGGTATTTCTTGACCTAAATGTAGACCTAACCGACCTGCTATAATACCATTTCCACTTGCAGCAGTGGGGCCACCAACTAAAGAATTATTAAGATATAAACGTAAATTTGTATTATCATAAGTACAAACAATATGATAATATGTGCCAACAGTTAAAGTCTGATTTACTGTTATCGTGTCTGAAGCAACACTATTTTTTTGTCTAAAAAATAAAATCTGTTTAATCCCCCCATTATCTTTATACCAAAAATCAAAATCAACTTTTGTCGTATCCCCACCGCCTTGTTCAAAAATAATTTGAGACTCATTAGTAGCTGGTGCCGTATTAATTTTAATCCAAAAAGCAAAAGAAGATGCACCCCCAGAAATGCCATAATTATCAGTATCATATCCAAGATATGATGTACCTCCAAAAGTAGCAGCATTATTAACTTTCCCAGGACCAAAAGGAACTGAACCATTATTTGTAAGATGTCTACTTCCCCAAAAATCATTAACATCTTCCAGTTTGTAATATGAAACTAAACCTGCGGTGAGAGTGCCACCTGTATCTACTTGAAAACTTAATTTAGGTATTGCACTCACCTGACTTGATTCACTACTCTCTCCATAACTATTCACTGCGGGTTTGTCCTTCCTGTATGCGTGTATGGACTCGTAGCACCTGTGAGCTTTGTGCCTGTGGTTTTTGTAACTCCAGATGTCGTTGACCAGTAGATGTTATATGATGTTGCACCTGAAACACTACTCCAACTGATTATTACCTGTTGATTGCCTGCTGATGCTGATACTCCTGTTGGTGCAAATGGGGCTGAGCCTGTGGTAGTTGTGGTGGTAGTGGTTGTAGTAGTTGTTCCTCCTCCTGTGGTTGTAGTCCCTCCTGAAGATGTAGGTGTTCCACTGTTAGTTGCACCACTGGATGTATTCCCTGCATTATCAGTTGCACAGACACGATAATAATATGTTGTATTATTGGTCAGTCCTGTATGTGTATATGATGTCCCCGACCCCAAATATATTTGTGTCCCAGCACTGCATGATGATGGTGTGCTTGTGGCTGAGTAAACTAATTTGTAACTACCGAGCCCACTGCCTGAATCAGTGAAACCACTCCAGCTTAATGATACCTGACTGCTTCCAGCACTTGCTGAAAGACTGCCATCCGTTGGTGCTGTTGTATCATTTGCAACATAAGTCATTGTTGCCTGACCTGCATTTGTTGTCTGGTCTTTGTCTATTGTTACACCTGTAATCTGTCCATTATATATTATCCTGTTGGATGAATCCTTCCCGGAGACTGTTATCATCCTGTTTATTCCTGCTGATATGCCTGTTATCGTCCCTGAATGGTCAGCACAATTCCATGGACCACCACTTGTTATATATGTCCCTCCTGAGTCATAGACATTTGCAGTTACTGTTGATACTCCAATCGCTGTGCAGTCAATTGGGGCGTAGGAAAATTCGGGTAATCCCCCCTCACCCTTCCCCTCTCCCGCAAGGGGAGAGGGAATATTATTAGGTGTATCCCATTTGAGACTGAAGAGAGCAGAGCCTGTGTCGCCTGTATCGTTGGATGCGGTATTCGTGTTACTGCCACATCCTAATAAGGTTGTGATTGTAAGTGTAAGTGAAAGGAAAAGATTTTTCATAAATCCTCTCTCAAATTTTTAATAGGTTTAAAAACCTGTTGCTACTGCTTATTTGCATAAGTCAAAGCAAGGAAATTGTCATACCCGCGAAAGCGGGAATCCAGTAAAATCAATGGATTCCCGCTTAATTACTGCGGGAATGACATAACGCGTATTTTTGCAAGTAAGCACTACAAATATTTTGTGCCATCAAATTCTTTCTACTCCGTGATTTTCCGTGTCCTTCCGTGGTAAACTATTACCATGTTACTGTTGTAGTGCCTGTTGAACCTCCACCGCCGCCACCACTGCTACTGCTACTACTATCTTTCTTACCACCAGCCGCTGCTGCTATGCCTCCAACTGCTGCAATTCCTAATAATATCCACCACCAGCTTACTCCACCCTTCTCCTCTTTCACTTCTTCAAGTGCAGGGGTCTGTTTTGTTTCTGGCGGGTATGGAGTGATTTTATCCCCTGCAAAGGTTGATTGGGTGAATAGTAGAAATACGGTTATTGTTAAGATGATTGAGATTGTTTTTGTCATATTATCCTCCTTTAGCAGTGTGAGTGACAGTGTGAGTGTCAGTATTTGGTATTAATTTTTTCTGACACTGACACTGTCACTGTCACTTTTTTTCATTTTGCTACTACTTCATATACAAGCATCTCCTCTGCTTTTGCATTGGAGGGAATTTTTATAATGTTTCTGTAAAATTCGGGGACTGTCATTGATTCAGCCCTCACCACCCCTTTATCCCCTCCTTCTAAAGGAGGGGAAGAAGATGTTTTGGCAAATCCTATGAAGTCATAAGGCTCTTTGGTTGCTACTATGATGAAACATTCTGAACTCCTCTTTTTATCTTTTATGACACTCATTAGTAATCCAAACCCTTCGGGTGGAAACTTAAATTCTTTATTTGCTTTAATAGGGATAATAGGCAAGGTTACTGATGGGGCTATGGGGCTTATCCTGTCATCTGCTGTGAGGTTAAAGATATGAAGGTAGGCATCACGACTTGTTTTTACTGTGATAGTTGCCTCCTCCCCTTCTATAAAGACTGGTTTGTTCAGTTTCGCATCTACTTTAAAATAGGGGTCTTTCTCTCCTACTCCTGCTACACAGGCGCTTAATTGGACTTTGTAGGTTGTTAGGGGGATTGACAACCCTTCTACACCCTGCTCCCATTTGATAACCTTTTCTTCTATGATATAGCCTTGAGATAGTGTTTGAACCATATCTGCCAATAATTGATAGTCTTTAACTAATGTTCCTCCGTGAACTCTTACTCCTGTCTTGCTTTCTATTGCCGATATTCTTGCCCGGTTGATGGCAAGCTGTCTTGCTTCGTCAGGGGTGATGTTTTCTACTACTGCTTCGCCTGTCGCCTCTACCCAGTTACATTCAGAGGCAAAGGCTAATTTGCCACTGAGACACTGAGGCACAGAGATTATTTTTGTTTTTAAAACTATGTTTATGTCTTCCTCTGTGTCTCCGTGCCTCTGTGGCTAATTTTTGATTCTCTTATTCCAGATTTACGAGTATGGGATCAATTTCACGGCTGATTGGGTCGGGTTTAAGCACCGGCACTTGATACCTGTTCATCCCGAATATTCTTCTTGATGTGGATTCGATATTGTTCGATACATAGCCGTAGAGCTCTTCTATGTTAATCTTATTATCCCTGTTTATGTCAGCTTCTCCTATCATGCCTTTAAGTAAATAGTAGGTGAATAAGCCATGCTCTTCTTCTTTGTAGTAGTTGCTGATTTGGTTCTCTCTCGATGCGGCAAGTAAGGCGATTTTTTCTGATGCTATGACAGGGTCTTTGACTATGAGTGTGCCGGGACGACCTGCTAATAGCATGGTATCTTTCTGCTCTCTGCCGCTCATACCCGAAAAACAGGCATCTATGAATAGATAGATATTCTTTGCCTTGAGGTCTGTGAGGTCTTTGTATAGTCTTTCTAATGGATAACCGCTCATTCTTGGGTTATCAGGGTTGCCATCTGATGGGAGGATATAAGGTGTATTGTCTCCAACATCGGGTATTCCGTGTCCTGCATAGTAGAAATATAGGCTATCTCCTTCTTTAATCAGTTTCTTCATTTTGTCCTGTAAAAGGAGTTCTATCTCTGTTTTGGTTGCTTTGTCGTCTGTCATTAGAAAGATGTTTTCTTCGGGGACTCCTGCAAATTTGCTTAGGTATTCTTTCATTAGAAGGGCATCGTGGGAGGAGTATGTTGCCGGTGTGGTATTACGGTATTTTTCTATTCCTATGATGATACTCCATTTGGTTTTGTCCTGTTTTATTCTAATTTCAGGACCTTTTGTTATGTATGAGTCTATGTCTCCTATGCCGGGTAATAGGTTAAAGTGTCTGGAGGCTATGAGATAGTTATCCAGATATACATTTACCTGCCATTCTCCTGTGAGTTTTTCTGCCTTCTCTCCTCTTATGCCGATTCTATGGACTGAGGTATTGAGGTTGTGCTTTTTGGTGTCAAGGTTTATTTCAAAGTCTTGTGTTTTGAGATAGATATTCTTGTCAGGGGAAATCCAATCCCATCTTAATGTATGATTCCCTTCTATGTCTTTTAGTTTTATCCACATTACTGCTTGTGTGTCTTGTGTGTAGATGACATCTGTCTTTTTGAGAGGATTGAGCAGTTCGGCAGGCGAAACGGAGTTTTGGTAATTGCGGTAGAGTCCTGATTCTATGAGTTGTAATTGGGTGAGCTTCTTAGGGGCGGAGGAACAGGCAAAGAGAAAAAGAAAGGTTAAGGTTAAGAAAAAGATAAGAGAAGAGAGATTGCTTCGCCCTTCAATAAGTTCAGGGCTCGCAATGACAGACAGTGGGAAGGAAGAAATTTTAGGGGTGGTTAAACTGACTGAGCAATCTTTGTGCCACTTGCACTTTCGGCTGGTTCTGGATAGAAAGGGTATTTTTTAGCATAGGTAAGCCCTCCTAAATATAGGTATAGGAATTTCAATCCTATACTTGATTACAGCGATTATAAAAAGATTCCGGAGATTAAAATCTCTGTAATCTAAACTTAATCTCTGTAATCAAAGTTAGTGTGAGCGAAGCGAACACCTAATTTATATGAGGGCAATATACCATAGAAAATTATACTGTCAAGAGTTTTTTCGGTCAAGAAACAAAGCCTTGATTTTAGACAGGATATACAGGATAAAATCGGTTCGGCAGGCTCACGATGCACAGGATTGCATCCTGAGCTTGCCCCGTAAGAGACCAAAGGTCTTACGGGGCTTGTCGAAGGATAAAAAATATTCATAGTTCGGCAGGCTCACTATTAATCCTTGTTAATCCTGTCAAGTTTTTATAACTCCTTATTAAGAAAAGCACTTGACAGGAGTAGAATATATTGATATATATTAATTAGTTATAAAGTTAAAAAGTTTCTCAAAAAAACCTGGTTAACTGCCAGGTTTTTTTATTATGTGGTAAACCCTCCAAGAAAATCCGGGGGGACAAAATATCCCACATATCTTTAGCCGTGGTTTCTAAATCCCACAAAAAGGGTTTTGATAATAAAGTAACACCAGTGGATAAAAAATCAGTTCATCTTCCTGCAGGACTGTGGATTGATATTGAGGATATTGGCGATGAGGGATTAAATGTTGATTTTATAAAGAACCCTTCATATTTTGATTTTAGAGACAGGAATTTTAAAATTGTTAAAGATGTAACAATAAATTGCACTTTGGCCAGGTGTGATGGTGACATCTATTTGAATGGTAAGTTTTCAACAGTTGTTGAGCTGGCATGCAGCAGATGTCTTGATAATTTTACTGATGAGATTAGTGCTGAATTTTCAGGCGAGTATCTTCCTGAAAAGGGAGAATCTTCCAGTAAGGAAGAACTTGAGCTTATGGAAAGCGACTTAAATGTCTCTTATTACACCGGGGATAACATAGATATACTCCCGACCGTAAGGGACCAGATTTTGTTGTCAATTTCCATAAAGCCTTTATGTAAGGAAAATTGTCTCGGGCTATGTCCCCATTGTGGACAGAATTTGAATATCAGTAAATGTAACTGCAAGGAAGATGATATAGACGAAAGATTAGCAGTGCTGAAAAAACTAAAAATAGTGCAAGTGTAAGTGATAATATAAAAATGATAACACTACAAAAAATCATTTTACTTTCACTTTCACTTACACTTGCACCTTTCATAGGGAGGAAATATGCCAGTACCAAAGAAGAAGGTATCCAGATCAAGAAGAGGAAAAAGAAGGTCTCACCATGGTATAAGTCTGCCTATCCTTTCAACTTGTCCTCAATGCCATAAGGTTAAACCGCCCCATCAAGTATGCCCAAATTGCGGATACTACAAGGGAAATGAAATTTTGCGGATGGAAGAGGTAGAATAATTTCAAATCGTTATTCTTTTTCTCTCCTTTGTGACTTTGTGGTAAAGGTCTTAAGAAAATGAAAATAGCAGTAGACGCAATGGGAGGCGATAAAGCCCCGTCGGCAATAATTGAGGGGGCAGTCCATGCAGCAAGGGAATTTGGCTCTAATATTATTTTAGTCGGGAAGAGAGAGGTTATTTCTTCAGAGCTAAAAAAACATGATGTAAAAAATCTTTCCCTAAGCATAAGACATGCCTCAGAGATTATTGAAATGCATGAACCCCCATCTATCGGACTCCGCAAGAAAAGAGACTCTTCCATAAAGGTCGGTATAGAACTTGTTAAAAGGGGAGAGGCTGATGCCTTTGTCAGTGCCGGGAATACCGGGGCTGTTATGGCTGCATCAACCCTCATTCTTAGAACATTAAAAGGAATTGACAGGCCTGCAATAGCAGTTCAACTGCCAACTACAAGCGGACCTGTAATCCTGATAGATGCAGGGGCAAATGTTGACTGCAAACCCCACCAGCTTTTTCAATTCGGCATTATGGGGCATGTCTTTGCCAAGTATGTCATCGGAAGGGACAATCCCAGAGTCGGAATTTTAAATAACGGAGAGGAAGAAGATAAGGGGAATGAAATTACAAAGGAGGTTTATAAGGTTTTAAAGAAGAGCACCCTTAATTTTATCGGCAATGTGGAGGGGAAGGAATTATATAAAGGGACTGCAGATGTCGTTATTAGCGACGGCTTTGTCGGAAATATAACCTTAAAGGTGAGCGAAAGTCTTGCAGATATGATAGGAAAGACATTAAAGGGCATATTTACAAAAAACTGGCGGAGCAAGCTGGGTTATCTTTTAATTAAACCATATTTAGAATCTTTTAAGAAGAGTGTAGACTATTCAGAATACGGCGGTGCACCCCTTCTGGGTGTAAATGGCATCTGTATAATCGCCCATGGCTCATCCTCTCCAAAGGCGATAAAAAATGCCATAAGACAGGCAGGGGAATTTGTAAAAGGAAAGGTAAATATCCATATACAAGAGGACATAGAGTGTAATATTAAAATACAGCCGTCGGAGGTTAAAAAAGGCGGGGTATTGAGGGCATTAAAAGAAATCGTAAGCTTTTCAAGGGAAAAAGAAACAGAAAAAGAAGTAACCACAGAGGACACAGAGGAAAAAAGATAGCGAATAGCGAGTAGCGTTTAGCGTATAGTAAAAAACTAATCCCTAATCGCTAACCGCTATTCGCTTTATTTTTAAATATGAAAAGGGTTAAGATTATAGGGACAGGCTCATATGTCCCTGAAAAGGTACTTACAAATTTTGACTTGGAAAAGATGGTTGATACATCCGATGAGTGGATTCATACACGCACCGGAATGTCTGAAAGGAGGATAGCGTCTGACAAGGATAAAGCCTCTGACCTTGCAGTAAAGGCTGCACATAGGGCTTTAAAAGACGGCGGTGTTACTCCTGAAGAGATTGACCTTATCCTCGTTGCCACTGCAACACCTGATATGTTTTTTCCCTCCACCGCATGTTTTGTCCAGTCAGCCATAGGCGCAAAAAAATCTGCTGCATTTGATATATCGGCAGCATGCTCAGGTTATATCTATGCCCTTTCAGTAGCGGAACAATATATAAAAAGCGGGAAATACAAAACAATTCTTCTAATTGCAACTGAGATTTTCAGCCGATACATTGACTGGACAGACAGAAACACCTGTGTCCTGTTTGGTGACGGGGCGGCTGCCACTGTCTTAAAAGGGGTTGGTGGAAATAAGGTTGACGGCATAATATCCACCCTTATATATTCAGACGGCAAATATGCTGACCTTTTGTATTTGATGGGGGGCGGGAGCAGTTCTCCATTGACCCATGAAACAATAGATAATAAACTCCACCTGTTAAAGATGAAAGGTAACTCGCTATTTAAGATAGCAGTAAAAAACATGATTAAAGCTGCAAGGGAGGCATTAACACTAAATGGATATAAGGTCTCTGATATAGACTTGCTCATTCCTCATCAGGCAAACAAGAGGATAATTGATGCCATAGCAGAGAGCCTTGGTCTGCCTAAAGAAAAGATATTTATAAACATAGAAAAATACGGAAACACATCGGCGGTATCAATCCCGCTTGCACTTGATGAGGCATTAAAGGGAGGAAGGATTAAAGAAGGCGACTTAATCCTTATGGTGGCCTTCGGCGGCGGACTTACATGGGGCTCGGCATTGATAAGATGGTAGATATTTAGCCACGAATTTACACGAATAATTAGGAATAGAAAGAATTTAAAAATTTGTGTTAATTCGTGGCCATTCGTGGCAAAAAAATATGAACAAAAAGATTGCATTTTTATTTCCAGGGCAGGGTTCCCAGTATGTGGGGATGGGGCAGGATTTCCATAAGGGGAGCAAAAGAGCTGCCGAGATGTTCAAAGAGGCAGATACGATACTTGGGATTAATATGTCTTCACTCTGTTTTAATGGGCCGGAAGAGGCATTAAAGCTAACGGAGAATACACAGCCTGCAATCTTTATAGTCAGTTCAATAGCCTGTGAACTGCTAAGAGAGAATGGAATCTCTCCGGTTATCTCGGCAGGGCATAGTCTTGGTGAATACTCTGCCATATTTGCAGCAGGCTCATTAAGGTTTTCTGATGGGGTATCTATAGTGAGAATGAGGGGTAGATTCATGCAGGAGGCGGTTCCTGTCGGGATAGGTGCAATGGCTGCAGTAATCGGATTAGACAGGGGGATGATTGAGGATATCTGTAAAAAGATTTTAGAAGAAGAAAATAATGGTCTTGTCCAGCCTGCAAATTATAACAGCCCTGAGCAGACAGTTATTGCAGGAAAAAAAGATGCAGTAGAAAAGGCTGCAAAAACAGCTCAGGATAGAGGGGCAAAAAAGGTAGTGATGCTTCCTGTAAGCGCCCCATTTCATACTGCATTAATGAAGCCTGCCGAAGAAAAACTGTCTATTGAACTTGACAAGTTAAATTTCAATAGACTAAACTTTCCTGTCATCACAAATGTAGATGCAAGGGAAATAAGAAACGGAGACGCTGCAAGAAGTTCATTAAGGCGGCAGGTCAGTAATCCTGTAAGATGGGTTGAGTCAATGAAGTTAATGCTTGATAATGGAATTGATACGGTAATAGAATTAGGGCCTGGTAGGGTTCTTTCAGGATTGATGAAGAGGCTGAATAAAGAGATAAAGTGTCTCAATGTAGAAGACATGAAGAGCCTTGAAAAGACACTTAAAGAATTGACGAATGACAATTGACGATTGACGATTGAAAGGAATATTTCCTTAATTCGTCATTTGTCATTCGAAAATCGTCATTTTATGAGCCTACAGGGAAAGATAGCGGTTGTTACAGGGGCGGCGAAGGGTATAGGAAGGTCAATTGCCATAGCACTGGCAGAGGATGGTGCCGACCTTGTTATTACTGAAAATGTTACGAGTGCATCTGATACCGCCAAGAAGATAGAGGCTATAGGAAGAAGTGCATTGGTGGTAAAGGCAGATGTATCAAATCCTGAAGATGCAAACAAAGTAATAGAGTCATGTATTGAAAAGTTTGGCAAAATAGATATACTGGTAAACAATGCAGGCATAAACAAGGATTCGCTTATCTTAAGGATGAAAAAAGAGGATTGGGACTCTGTTATAGGCATAAATCTTACAGGGACTTTTAATTGCACAAAGGCGGCATCAAGATATATGATAAAACAGAAAGGGGGGAATATAATAAATATAACTTCTATTGTCGGTGTAATGGGAAATCCGGGGCAGGCGAACTATGCTGCATCAAAGGCAGGCATAATCGGATTTACAAAATCTATTGCCCGTGAACTTGCCTCTCGCAATGTCAATGTAAATGCAATAGCACCCGGATATATTATTACAGATATGACAGAGGCACTACCGGAGAAGGCAAGAAATGAATTAACAAAACTGATTCCAATGGAGAGATTCGGGACTCCTGAGGATGTAGCCAATTGTGTCTGTTTCCTTGTCTCTGAAAAGGCATCTTATATAACAGGACAGGTAATCCATGTAAACGGCGGGATGTATATGTAACCAACTGATAACTGATAACTAACAACTAATAACAGGTTGTAAGTTAAAAGTTATAAGTTATGAGTTAAAAGTTAGAAGGAGGGAGGGATTATGTCAGTAGAACAAAAGGTAAAGGAGATTATTGTAGAGCAGTTAGGAGTTGAAGATAGCGAGGTAACACCCACAGCGTCTTTTGTCAATGACCTCGGGGCTGACTCACTGGATACTGTTGAACTGGTAATGGCATTTGAAGAGGCATTTGACATAGAGATACCAGATGAGGCCGCCGAAAAAATCACAACAGTTAAAGACGCAATAGATTATATTGAGAAAAACAAATAAGTGTTAAGTGCAAGTGTAAGTGCAAGTGAAATTAATAATTTCCTATCACTTACACTTTACACTTACACTTACACTCTTTTATGAACAGAAGAGTTGTTGTTACAGGACTGGGAATGGTCACACCTCTCGGTATAGGTGTGGAGAAGACATGGGAAGCAATCTGTAAAGGGGAATCAGGAATAGGGCATATCACAAGATTTGACACCTCTGATTTCCCTACAAAGATTGCTGGAGAGGTGAAGGACTTCAATCCATCCGATTACATTGACAAAAAAGAGATTAAGAAGATGGATACCTTTATCCATTATGCACTTGCAGGTGCCATAATGGCAGTGGATGACTCCGGGTTAAAAATCACGGATGAGAATGCCGATATGGTCGGTGTCCTCGTTGGTGCCGGACTTGGCGGACTGCCCTCCATTGAAAAATATTATGATATATACCTCAAGGAGGGCGTAAGAAGGATTTCGCCTTTCTTTATCCCCATGCTCATAGCAAACCTTGCATCAGGACAGATATCTATAAGATTTGGTGCAAAGGGACCCAATTCATGCGTGGTTACTGCCTGTGCAACAGGAACAAATGCAATAGGCGACGCATACAAGATTATCCAGAGGGGTGATGCAGATGTTATGATTGCAGGCGGGACCGAATCTGTAATAACGCCTCTTGGCATCGGTGGATTCTGTGCTGCAAGGGCGTTATCTACAAGAAACGATGAACCCAAAAGGGCAAGCCGCCCATTTGATAAAGACAGGGATGGTTTTGTCATGGGTGAAGGGTCTGGCATATTAATACTGGAGGAAATGGAATCTGCATTAAAGAGAAGGGCAAAGATATATTGTGAGATAGTTGGTTACGGCATGAGTGCAGATGCATTCCATATAACATCGCCTCCGCCCGGCGGAGAAGGGGCTGTCAGATGCATGAAGATGGCACTGAAGAACGGCGGAATATCTCCAACTGAAGTGGATTACATAAATGCCCACGCCACATCAACATTTGCAGACAGCCTTGAGACACAGGCTATCAAAACCGTATTCAATGAACATTCATACAAATTGGCAGTCAGTTCTACTAAATCCATGACAGGGCATCTCCTCGGTGCAGCCGGTGGTGTAGAGGCAATATTCTCAATACTTGCCATAGACAGGGGCGTCATCCCTCCAACTATCAATTACGAAACAAAAGACCCTGAATGCGATTTAGATTATGTACCCAATACGGCAAGAAAATCAGATGTAAATGTAGCGATGTCAAACTCCTTCGGATTCGGAGGGACAAACGCTACAGTAATTTTTAAAAAATATAAGGGATAGGATTCAAGGATTCAAGGGGTCAGGTGAAATAAAACCTTGAATCTTTGAACCCTCGCCCGCTTGAACCCTTTCACTATGATTTCTGAAGACAGACTCAGGGAATTAGAAGACCTGCAGGAAAAATTCAAATATAGATTCAAAGATATAAATCTCTTTAATCAGTCACTCACCCATAAATCCTATGTAAATGAAAATGCAGGCGAGAACCTGCAGGATAATGAAAGGCTGGAGTTTTTAGGCGATGCAGTCCTGAGTCTTGTAGTCAGCGATTATTCAATAAATAAGTTTGCAGACGGTTCAGAGGGAGACCTCACCAAGATAAGGGCAGCAGTTGTCAGTGAGGCGAATCTCTCACTTGTTGCAAGAGAGATGGAAATCGGGAAATTTCTCCTCCTCGGAAAGGGCGAGATTATGACAGGCGGAAGGGATAAGACATCCCTCCTCGCCAATGCGTTTGAGGCAGTGTTAGCTGCTATATACTTAGATAGCGGATACAAAGAGGTATTTCAAGTAATCATAAATATATTAAATGAAAAGATAGACAAGGTGGCAGGCTATGAGCTCCACAGGGATTTTAAAAGCGAGCTTCAGGAGTTTATCCAGAACAGGCAGTATTCAATTCCTCAATACAGGGTATCATCAGAATTTGGACCGCCACATGAAAAGATATTTGAAGTAGAGTTAATCATTGATGGAAAGGTCTGCAGTATCGGCATGGGGAGGACAAAAAAAGAGGCTGAACAATCTGCAGCAGAAAAGGCTCTGGAACAGTTAAAAACATGATGCAGGATGGAGGACATGAAAAATGTAAACTGTTTTATCTATCATTCATCATAATATTGCTTCTCCTTCCAATCAACCTCTCCTCTTGTAAAGAAAATAAAGCCCCGCCAGACAACCCTGCCTTTATAAATTCTGAATACAATAATATTATTAGTGATAAATGGATGGGGATATATTTTAAGGGGAGCAAGCTCGGTTTTACAAACTCGGTTATATTTGAGGGGAAGGACGGCTATAAAATTATATCAAAGGCAATTATAAAGATGAAGGCTCTGGGAGAGGTTCAGGAAACATCCTTCAGTCAGGAGTGTTATCTGACAAAGGATTTGAAGACGAAGGGATTTGAATCGCTCAATCAGATAGCAGGACACAGACAAAAGATTTCAGGTGTTGTAAAGGGTGATAAGCTGCACATGGAGATTGCCTCTGCAGGTGCGGTCTCAAAGAGGACAATAGATTTTGATAATGATACACATCTGGCAGGTGCCCTTGAACTTGTAATAACTAAACTCGGATTGACCTCCCCCGACCCATCCACTGGATTGGTGCCCCGCCCTCCTTCAGAAGGAGGGGAAAGGGGTGGTGGCTTGAAGGTGGGAAACAAATACAATATAAAAATATTCATGGAGCCTATTCAGGCTATAGTCCCTTTACAGATAGAAATAAAAAGAAAAGAAAAAATTAAAATATCCCCCTCTCCCTCTACGGGCGAGGGTCAGGGTGAGGAGATAGAGAAAGATGCCTACTATCTGGAAGAGAAATTTAAAGAACTATCGGCAGGTATATGGGTTACAGAAGATGGAGAGGTTATAAAAGAGGTATCACTTGAAGGTTTGGAATCCCGAAAGGAGGATAAAGATACTGCACTGAAATTTGACAGGGAGATAATTCCTGTCAGCAGTCTGATAACATTCAGTCTTATTAAGCCTAATAAAGATATAAAAGAACCGCACAATATTAAGAGATTAAGATTAAAACTGAAAAATATAAGTAATCCCAATATTATTATTGAGGACCAGAGACAGAAGGTATTGAGCAAGAATCAGGCAGGAAAATTTTATGATGTGGAGATGGAGGTAAAAAATCAGAAGTCAGAAGTTAGAAGTCAGAAGTTAGAAGAAAAAAACCTTGAAAAATATTTGGAGGAGACGCCTGAGATTCAATCTGATAATCCAGAAATAAAAAAGAAAGCTGAGGAAATAGCTGGTGGAGAAACGGATGTATTATCAAAGGCATTAAAGATTAACAAATGGGTTTATGATTATCTTGATAAGAAACCTGTAGATACATTTTCAGCAGTTGATGCCCTCAAATCAAAAGAGGGTGAATGCCAGTCCCACTCTAATCTTTTTGCTGCACTATCAAGGGCATCAGGTATTTCTACAAAGATTGTAGCCGGAATTGTATATTCCGAAGATTATAATGGTTTTCTCTATCATGCCTGGCCTGAGGTATATATTGGTTCGACAGGCTCATCAGGAGAATGGCTCGCCCTTGACCCTACACTTGGGGAAAAAGAGGCAGATGCCACACATATAAAATTAGTTGAAGGGGGCTGGGAGGAGCAGTTAAAACTACTCCATTACATCGGTAAGGTTGGGATAGAGATAATTGAAGTTAATTAATCCCAAGGAATTTACCTCAAATTGACTTTGACAGTTCATTTTGATACCCTATTTTTGAAAGGAGGCTAATTTTATGACTAAGACAGTAGAGGCAATATATGAAAATGGAGTCTTTAAGCCTGTCAAAAAAGTAAAACTTCCAGAAAAGAGACATTTTAAGCTTATAATCTCTCCAGCAGAAGAAGATGAAAAGGAGATTAAAAAGATTGTGGATAGGCAAAAAAAGGCACTTAAAAAACTTATAGGTATTGGACATAGTGGACTTACGGATGTCAGTGAAAATCATGATAAATACATTTACGAAAGGGATTGGTAATTGCTGAAAGATTATATACTTGTTGATACGAGTGCATGGTATGCCCTTTTTGATGAAGATGATAAACACCATGAAAGGGCAAATATTTTCTATGACCATAATCTTTCTCCCTTTGTTACAATCAACTTTATCATTGATGAAACTTTAACCTTAGTAAAGAAACGCTTAGGACACCGCCAGGCTGTAGAAGCAGGAAAAGACCTCTGTAATAAGGAATTATCTTCACTTGTTACCATCACAGCAGAAGATGAAGCAACTGCATGGCGAATCTTTCAACGCTATGATGATAAAGGTTTTAGTTTCACCGATTGCACCACCTTTGCCGTCATGGAAAGATTAAAAATTCCTTCCGTTTTCACTTTTGATGACCATTTCAAACAATATGGCAAATTCAAATGCCTTACATGATGGATAGGCTTATGGCATATCCTGAATGAAACCTGTCCTGAGCAAAGCCGAAGGATCTAAAGGGTGAGGGTAAAATAAAGAGTTCGCTTTATTCTTTTAGATATAACTAAGACCATTTCTCTTAATTGTTTTTGATTCGTGGTGATATGCATATTATAAGAACTGGTGGCAAATATGCCAGAGAGCAGCAAAGGCTTTACAGAGTAAAGGCAGCTATATTCGCATTAACAGGGGCTACTTTACTTATTTTTATTTCTCAACTCTGGCTTTTAAGCTTAATCTTTTTTGGCTGTGGGTTGCACTATTTTAAAAGACGCAGTAATTGGCATAAAGGTATTTTGGGCGAAAAGATGGTTGTTGAAGCTCTAACTCCTTTAGACAATTCTTATGTTTTAATCAATGACATCGTTCTACCCGAGAGAAGGGGCAATATAGACCACATCCTTGTTGGCTCTAACGGCGTATTTGCGATAGAGACTAAAAGTTACAGATGGCATTATTTGAACAGATTCCCTATAAGACAGGCAATATGTAATGCGGTATCCCTTCGTTACTTCTTGAAAGAGAATGTACAGGTAGATATGTTCATCCCTGCCATTTTGGTATCAACTGATCCCAATGCTACCACAAGCCAAAGCTCTTCCATAGTCAATGTTATAACTCTTAGAAATCTATGTGATTTTATAAAAAACCAGAGAAACCAATCTTGGTTAGACATAGAAGTGAAAAAGAAGTTGAGACATGAGCTTCTAAGGGCTTCACATACTACAAGCCAAAAGGAGGTTACTGTCCAAAAATGGTTATTGAAATATATTGGGCTCCTTGCAGTTGGCTTAATTATATACATATCCTATGTATTCATCGGGGGTAATCCTTATGGCAAATGGGTCCCTGTAACAGAAAAGGTAAAGAACATACAGATTCCATCTGAAAAGGTGGGGAAGATCATTGGTAATTTGAAATCAAAAATCTATCACCTTCCTGATCAGGCTAACTATGGAAAGGGCAAAGAAGAAAATCGGGTTTACTTTGACTCTGAGGAGGAAGCAATAAGGGCTGGGTATCGAAAGGCAAAGAGGTAAAGGGAAATAGAAGACAGACAGCTATTTTATTACATAAAATACAAAATTCACGATCAAAAAGTGGTATAATTTTTTCATATTCATAAATAAGGAGAAAAAATTTATGGAAACAGTAAAACAAGAAGTTAGCAACCTTCTTACCCGCTATAGCTATCCATCCATTTTGAGAAAATTCGACAAACTGTTTGATATTTTTTTTTTTGTTTTATCAGACCTTTTGTCAATTATCTGACATCTCACTTTTGTTATATCATAAAAATACTTTAAAAAATAGGGTGTCTTTAATCACCTTTTAAATAGCCTTTAATTGCTGGTTAAAGCCTTCACACATTAAGTATCTTAGCCCTTTTTTCCTTTATGATTTGATAAATTCTGTTTCGTGTCAGTCCATACTCTTTACTAATTTCTTTGACACTTTTTTCCTTGAACTTTTCAAATATCTCCTGATGCTTGTGCTTAATAAGGGGAGACATGTGGCTATCTATCTTTGGGAAATAGATATTTTCCCCTCCAAATTCTTTTCCAATTTTTAAGGCATTCTCAGCCCCTATTATTTTCGCTATGGTCTGATATAAGGGGTGAAAGTGTTTGATGTCCATCAAAATCTCCCTCCTTCCCATCCCTGTTTACAATCTGCAGAGACAAGTTTTGAATTTTCCATCGTAATTTCCTCAATGCCTTTAATTCAATCTGTCTTACCCTCTCTTTGGTTAGACCGATACTTAATCCGGTTTCTTCATAGGTCATGTCCTGATAGAATCTGAGTTCAATGATTCTCCTTTCTCTCTCTGTCAGTTGATTCAGTAAGCTCGTAATGGAGATTCCATCTTCAAGGCGAATCTCTTTTGAAGTTAAAAGGTCTTTATGTGTCTCACCCCTGCTTTCATATAAAGGCTCATCAAGGGAATTGAGCTCATTCTTTTTGTAATCTATGAGAGCATTCATAATCCTTTGCCTTATCCAGTAGTTTGCATAGGTGAGGAATCTTAAATTTCTATCAGGCTCAAAGGTCTTTGTAGCCCTGATAAGACCAAGACACCCTTCGGATATTATGTCCATTAAAGGGAGTCCCTGAGTCCGATATTTTGAGGCTACTGATAGGACAAATCTTAAATTTGAGTTTATCAATTTCTCTGTAGCCTCATTATCACCTTTCTTTACCCTTCTTACTATTATAGATTCCTCCTCTTTTGTGAGGAGAGGAAATCTGATAGCATCTCTTAAAAACATATTCAATAATCTTTTTTCACCAGATTCATTATTCTGTTCTTCCATCCTGCCTCCTTTTATGATAGATTATTCATCATATAAGGAAGGCAACATCCTTCACTGTTTAAAGCCACGGCATCCCTCTCCGGAGCCGTGGCTTTATTTATCTTGATTTAGAAATAGATGCAGATGCAACGGAATCAGGCGGCGGCAAATGTACCTGAAAAATGCCCGATGAATATTTTAAAATCCATCGGGCATCGTGTGCCTCTTTAGGCTGTCATAAATTCCTATGATTCAAATGTTCAATCTATCTCCTATCCCCCCTTTCTTTCCTGTAGATATTTAATCTCCACCCTCTGAATGTTCTTACATCTTGGGCATTTGATTTCGCCTTTTGCTACTTCAAAAAATCCTAACAGCCTGTTGCACTTCCCACATCTGACAGAGTTTACAGGCAGAAAGGCATAATTCTTAACGTCCTCTTTGTATTTATTCTCACCCATTTTTTATTATCCCATGCTGCCTGAAATAGCAGCAGAATGCCTGTTAGTGCTTTCAGGGGTTTTTCTCGACTGCATATTCTTAAGCGCTGTTATCACCTTGCCCACTGTCCCTCTATCGAGAAACCTCAAATCAGATACCTTGAAGTATTTCCGCAAAAAACCCCTTAAAGCCTCTCTCCTTTGCTTTTCATTGCCGGCGCTGCTCACATCCTTCCACATCGCCTCGATCATTCTCAACTGCGGCGGTGTTGCCATGTTAGGACGATTTTTTAGTTCTTCAAATCTCTCCTTACCATTGAATTTTTTCCATACACCCCTTTTAATTGCCTTTTCTTCAAGGAAATTTGAAAACTCATCCGCCTGTTTCCATGTCATGTCTTTAGATGTCCTTACTCCATAGTTGTAGAGCAATGTCGCCCTGTATCCGTGTTCATCCCATCCCATGGCATTTTTTAAGGCATGAATCTTATTGATCTGCTTCTTCGTTATCATTCTTTCTTTGTCGGTAAATTTATCCCATACACCCCATTCAATCGCCTTTTTTACAAGGGTATTTATTACCGCCTCCGCCTCCTTATATGTGATCGCCTCTACTGCATTTACCCCAAAGTTCCTAAAGAGACACTCTCTATAGTATTCTTCTGGTGATCCTATAGCCTTCTTTAAGGCATTAAACTTTTCAATCTGTGCGTCATCTATCATTTCCTCTTGCCGTGTCATCATAACCCTCACCCCCCTTTTCTCACCCCTGACTGATTCTATCAGGGGTCGTAAATCCCTTTATATAATCAGCATCTTTGCGGTTTCTCTGACTATATCAGCGGTTACAGATATGTTGTTAAGCGATGCCACCCTCGTAGCCCTTAATATGAGTTTGGAGAGAATCCTTGTATTTCCGAGTGATGCTTCATAAAATACCTTACATAAACCGTTAGCAGATGGAATAACTGATGATACTATCTCCTCCGTATCTTTTTCTTTTAACCTTTCAAGCCTCCCTGCAACACCAATACGACTGTAAAGCTGTGCATACTCCCCTTTTTTCCCCCTTAAGTTTGCTATCAACCTCGGCATACCAGCAAGGAGAATCCCTATGCCTGCCTTGTCATATATACGCCTGAGCAGTTCTAATGCCCTGTATGGCAGATGCTCTGCCTCATCAACTATTATGAGCCTGCCTGAATCTTTAACCTTTGAAACAACATCCTCAAACATCTCATGTATCGAGCCTCTCCCATCCATACCGAGTCTCCTGTGAAGTTCCAGAAAAACCATCTTTGCTGTGTATCCCAAGTCAGCCTCGATGAGTATTACATCGGAATTTTTCCTTGCATACTCTTTAACTGACATCGTCTTTCCTAATCCTGCATCTCCATAGATGACGCCTATCTCCCTATCGAGATGGCACAGCCTTGCCACTTCAAAGACCTTTCTGGCTACAGAGGTTATTACAAATTCAATCGTCTTTTTAGGGGCATTTAATCGCTCTTTTTCCCTCTGTAAAAAACCCTTTACAGAGTCATCAATCTTTGCTATATTACCTACATACTGGTTGGACAGCCATTGACTCAAGGCTGCCGTAGAGATACCGAGGGCTCTGCTTACTGATGATAGGCT
This sequence comes from Nitrospinota bacterium, assembly GCA_016194325.1. Lineage (GTDB taxonomy): Bacteria > Nitrospinota > Nitrospinia > UBA9942 > UBA9942 > UBA9942. The sequence goes on from JACQBS010000098.1 coordinate 21,794, forward strand.
GAGTCCTCGGTTCTCCATCAAATCTCTTAATTCCTTTCTTAAATCAGTCATAGATTTCCCTCCTTTTGTTTAAGCTCTGCCATTTCCCTTTCATATTCCTCTTTGTCGCATTCAAATTGGAATATCCGTTCCTTTTTTACTCCCAACGATTGTATTGAAAATATATCAACTCGCCCCACCTCCTCCATCTGTCTTGCTTTTAAAACCACCTTATCCATTGCAGTGTTTGCAAGCCTCTTTACCTTCACCCCCTTTCTCTCATCAGGATTGTAACCCCTATATTTATTTATTGCTTCTACCCCTGCCGCCCCATACATAAGCATCTCTTGAGGTGTAGGTTTATCTTTAGTCTCTACAAAGGACTTTTCTATTTTCTTAACCCTCGCCTTTGAAGCTATAAGTTCTCGAACCTTTACCCTTTCAATATCATTCCTTGCAAGGGCAGGAGAAAGCTCTGCAATTTGAGCCTTTTCTATAAATTCATGAGTATCAGCCTTGAATACCCATGCCTCCTGATATACCTTTACATCTCTTCTTAAATAAACCTTTGTCCCCTTCATGCCTGCCATCCATTCACCCCAGTAAAAACAACCCATCTCGCTATCCCTTACACCATTCCGACCAATGGTTAAATCATTACTCGTCCTCATACAAAATAGTTTCAGGGCATCAAGAGAAATCACCCTCTTTTCTTTATGCTCTTTTTCCCACAACTCATTTGGACACCTACCCATTAAAACCTTGCCATTTGATGGTGTCTTGTTAAGAATGTCCGAAATAAATCCATCCATCCGTTCTTTATACTCATCCCATGTCAAAATATCACCACGCTTAATCTCATCTTTTAATTTCTCCGGTCTTTCTTTTACATTCCCACCACGATAACCGGGCATCTGTTTTGAAAACCATTCTTTGTTCTTTAAAAAATCTCTCTCTATGGGTTTTGACTGTGGATTATAAGGGAGTGCAAAATGTGGAGTAATCTTTAAGAGTGCAAGCATTGTGATGGTAGAATTCTTATTAACTTCTACCCTCTGGAAATATTGCCTATTTCCTGCAAAATCCTTACAGCGATAGTCTTTTCCATTGTCTATGATAATATCCGTAGGAAGTCCCCAATCCTTTACTGCATAATAGAATGCCTGAAATATATGGTCTGAATTGGGCGACTCAGGATGATGCACCCATCCCAACCACTTGCCGGATTTGAAATCCCTGAATACAGTAATCCAGGGGAAGACTATCTTGCTATTTTTTAGTATTACTGCCACATCAACCTGTGAATGATCTGATACATAGCACTCACCAGAAAGAATGTTTGAATAATCCCGGTCGAGATAATTTCCATATTTGCGATTCCATGCCTGCTCCCCATATCTTGATAGATAAATGGAGCTTTCAGGAATCTCTCTCTCAAGCCTTCTTAAAAAGGTTATAGGAGATGGGAAGTTCTCAAGGCTTATACCTGCCCCTGCGGGCTTTAAGCAGGGGTCAGTCTCCTTTTTTACTGCATATCCGAAAACCTTTCTCCAGCTTGATTCTAATGACGCCCTGCCTTCTGTTAAATACAGACTCTTGAAAAGCTCATGCCATTCGTCTTTAACAATTGTCTTTCCTGCTGATTTGCCATACTTTGAGAGAATCCCTGATATGCCTGATTCTCTGTATTGATTCCTTGCATCAATCAATCGGGGATAGGATGTCCTAAATTCAGGGTTCTCCTGATTCCATCCTGAAATGAATCTCTTTAATTCCTCTCCTATCAGTTCTTCAGATGCCCTGATTATCTGAAGATACTTATCAGCCCGACTCCTTTGATACTCAGGCGCAGAAGAATAAATCTCATTATCAATTTCTTTATCAGATAACACCCTCCCACCTTCAAAAATTATTTCACCGGTAGCAGTGTCTACTGTATCGCCATTCACATCTACAAATAAGGACTGTCTGATATTATTATCCGAGACGGCTGTCCCACCGGTAGGAGCAAACTCCTGTTTGCGATTATCTGAAGATGGTTCAGATATAGGGATAAATAGCTTGTAATATTCTTTCTTAATCCTTTCAGGTATTGCAGGGTCTTCAATACTTATCTGCCAGATTTTTCCTCCCCGACCAACACCATCAACTTGTCTGACTTTTGTATATTTACCACGATAGATACCCTTTTGTATGGCAAACATAGTAACACTAAGCAATTTTGCCAACTCTGTTACCATAACCCAGCCTTTTTCAATTCCCTTAAAAAATATTTCTTTCATTTAAATAACGCTCCTTGCCCCGCCCGTTCTAAAACCTCACGAGCCTTTTGAATCCTCTTTTGCCTTGTTTCCTCTCTCTTTTTAACCTCCGCAAGCGCCTTTTGTTTAAGCATCTCTGCATAAAATCGCTCACACTTTAAAATCTGCTTTATTGCTGCAAGTGCAGCGTTTTTTATCTTCTGTAACATCTCATGTGAAGGTTTCTCATTGAGGGATTTTGCAAGTATCACAGCCTGTTCTGAAAATGCTTTTACATTTTTTATGAGTTCCTCTGCTGCATCATAGTTGTTGCACTCAGATACAGGAATAGAAGGAAGCTCACAGGTATTAAGACCTAATTGATAATTCGCATACTCAAAAATACCTTTAAGTCCAATCTCATTACATAAAAGAATTGCCTTCTTAATACTGATTTCAGTGGCTCCGACAAGATACCTGTCTAACTGTCTTGTGCTTATATCCAGTTTATCTGCAAGATATTTTTTGAAGTCCCCTTCTGATTTATCCGTATGAACAGCCCTGTTTTCTTGAATCCAGTTCTCAATATCACTGGCAAGAAATTCATGTATATCCTGCCCTTCTAACTCAATCTCTCTATCTTCTATAATTCTCGGTTTAGACATGACCTCGTGTCCAAAAACATGATTTTTAGACATTGACTTAAAGGTAAAAAAAATATAAACTCAAACAGAATTTAAAATTTACTCATTGCTCATTGCTCATTGCTTTTTAGTGGGGACAGGCTGCCCATCTCGTGAATGATACAGCCCATCCCCTTAAACCCCGCCCTTCTGGGGCAAGGAGGTCTAATCTTGAATAGTGCCATTGCGAGGAGCTATATCTCTTATATATCCCAGTGGAATAAGCCAGTTCATGCTACCTTCTCCTCTTGCCAAAGTTTCTCAATCTTCATGCCGAGAGCATCAGCAACAGCCTGTTTAACCCTTCTACTTTTCCCTAACTCATTCAAGACCATAGAAACACAATGGCTTGTCACTCCAATTGTTTTTGCTATGTCTTTTTGCTTAATCCCTCTTTCAATAAGCATTGCCTTGATTTTTCTTAATCTTTGTATGTCCATTTTTTTAACCTCCAAATTGAGTTTTATAAATTATATTCCAATGGAAATTCTTTGTCAAGAAAAAAGTGAGTATGGAAATTATATTTAAAAATAATGTTGCCTATGGAAACTATCGGTGAACGTTTAAAGTATTTTAGAAAAAAGAAGAATATGACACAAGGTGAATTGGCTATAGCTTTGGGCGTTACTGCTGGGTTTATTTCTAAAATAGAAAGTGGACTCCAGAAACCCTCTGAACCAATTATTAAACTTCTCGAATATTCCTATGGATTAAATAAGGAATGGATTTTAACTGGTAAAGGGGAAATGTACTATGCTTCTTGTGGTGGTGAGGGCGAAGAAATAAAAGAGGCTGTTAAACATGAGCCAGCGAATCTTAATCTCTTGAGAGAGGTCATAGAGAAAGTCGAGACCTTATTTGAAAAGGAGGATTTAGATTTACCTCCCAAAAAAAAGGCTAAGCTCATAATTCTTATATATGAAGAACTTCTTGAAGATGAATCAAAACGGAAGGCATTGGATGAAAAGGTGATCAGCCTAACAAGATGGTTAGCCGCATAGGAGGGTTTGTGTCTGAAGAAAGGGAAAAGAAAATTTATAACTTCCTTGAAGAAGCCCAAAAGCGTGGCAAGAAAATCTCTCAAAAAATAAAGGGAGATGAGAATATTCAATCTGCCGGAAAGATAATCAACACGGAAAAAGAGGCTTCAGTACCCCGTCCCCGTAAGCCTAAACAAGCCATATCTCAATCAATAAGAGGCAACAAAAATATACAAGTTGGTGGTGATATGATTAATGTTATCACTCCAAAAACCCCTGAGATAAAATATTTGCCTCCTATAAATAGCATTGGTGGAGACCCTTTACTTAAACAGGCAATACAAGAGCGGTTCAACCAGCTTGGAGAGGAAAGAGAAAAGAGATTTGGTAAAAGTGCTTATCCTGTGATGTATAAGAATTTTAAGAAGGCATTTGGTATTAAAAACAATCCGTGGACTGTTATCTGGGTGTGGCCAAAGGAATGTGCCAGAGCAATTATTGATTATTTAGATAAGAAATTTGCAAATACAATTCAGGGCAGGATAGAAAGGGCAGCCAGCAGAGAAGATTATATCCATACAAGACCTCATCTTTATAAAAGAGAAAAAGAACTATTAGACCATCTTGGCTTAAATCTTAGCAGCCTTGAAGTTAAAAGACTTCTCTCTGAATATTTCGGGGTTTCATCTCATAGTAAGTTATCACATCTACAACATTGGCAATGGATATGTTATCTTGAAGGTCAGGTCAAGAAGCTTGAAGAACAATGAATCAAGATATAAAAAGAAATGGGAATATTTGATTTTTTACTCGGTTCAAAAAAGGAAAACGAGTTGGACAAACGACCATCTTCACAATCCGAACCTTCCAGAAAAGACCCTGTAGATAAGGGCTTTAAATCTGCAAAGTGGGTCATTCGTGAGGCGTTTGACAAGGTGATACAGTCTATAGAAGGTATTCCGGCACAAAAGAAAGAAGCCTTGTTTAATGCCTTTCAATCAGCTCACCGTTCCGGCGATCCACGAAAAGAGGAAGAAGCGGTTATACGGTATCTATCGGGAACTGGCTGGAAGTGGCTTGAATACGAAAAGTGGGATTTAATCTTTAAAGACAACAATATCCTTATATGTGGTGGAACTATGGTCTTGACGAATCAGATTCTGATATAGAAAAACCTGAAAGTGTTTCTAATGTAATAGGATATTTCAAGGTTAATGAGTTGAAAAATTTTATTAAAGAACGTAATATCAAGCTGAAGCCAGCACCTAAGACACGGGCTGAATTGGAACTGCGTTTTAAAGAAGTTGTATCATGGGAAGATTTTAAACCTACTGCCATTAAACGATATGAGGAGCTTATCGAAAAGGAGGAAAGCGATAAGGAAGATAATTTATGTAGATTGTTGTCTCATACTTTGACCATGACCACATACTCATTAGTCCGCTATTACCAAATACAAGAACTTTTACAGAATTCTATTCATAGATACATAATCCGTATAAGCTCTGCTGGCGATCTAATTAAAGATGAGTTCGCAGAAAAGTATAATAGAGGAGAAATAAAAGATTTACCACCTTACTTTCCAGGCGATAGAAACGGTATAACTACTGAATTGGTCATTGAGGGAGGATAGAGGAAACAAAAGGAGGGTATCCTTCTCCCACCACCATAAAATAGGTAATCACAAATTGTGATTACCTTAAAAGAAGCACACTTTTATAAAATAGAGTATGTAAATTAGAGTCAATACTTTGACACAGACTAATGGACATCGGTATACCATAATTTACATAAAAATGGCTTAAAAACTCCCGTAACTCACTGATTTTAAAGGAATGTCCATTAGTATATACCGATGTCCATTAGTTTTTTACCAAATGTCCATTAGTCTATAGGGATACTAATGGACATGAAAACAATTATAAAAGAGGATAATTGCTTATTTAATAAGGAGTTAAATGGTTTTAAACGGTATTTTAAAGAGCCTAAAAAATATCAAACTGAATGCAAAATTTTGAGTTATCCACAAAAAGAGCAAAAAAATATCAAACCGATTTTTTTACAGGTGCTCCCCTGTAACTGAAAAAGAAGGAAGGAGAATTTATAAATTTTGTTCTTATTTTTCAATAGAATAACCTTTAAACCATCGTATAACCATTTTTAAAGAATGAGTAACCAAACCCCTTAATAAATCAATATAAGATTCTCATACCCCCCGTATAGTTATACCCGCTTACCGGATGATTGTTCGCTGGAGGATGTCCAGTATCACCTTTATGTCCTTCAAAAGATTGAACGGGGACTGAAAGATGCGGCAGAAGGAAGGATTTACTCATAGGAAGATGTTGAGAAGCTGATGGCAAAAGAAAAAAAAGAGCAAAGTCTTGAAATATGACTTTTAGAAAATGGACTGTAACAGCATATAAAAAATTTTTGGTAATTATAAAAGATTTGACACCAGTATTATAATAAGAACTGGTGTCAATGAAACTTGAATCCTTTGAATTTATTACCAAATCTGAAAACAGAGCAAGACTTTTCCTCAAAAAAGCGTGTTGGAAAAATGCCCTTAT
>JACQBS010000099.1 GCA_016194325.1 Nitrospinota bacterium
CTGAGTGCAGCGGCAGACAACAACAAAAAGAGAATAGAATGAGTTCATTGCAAGAAAACAACTAATAAAAAATGCTTTACAAAGCAACCAAGAAAAAATATCCTATTGTAAACTGACTTTTTCTACAGACTCGTTAGGTGTGTTAATGGTGTCTTTGTTTTGTGGTAGTGATATAAGGAAAGTGGAGGCTGAGGACTTAAATACGATGCAGAAAGAATCTGTAAAACCTAATGATATTGTCTCTGCCGCTGTATCGGTTTCAGGGCAAGGCAAAGATAAAGAAACGGCACTTTTAGATACCTTCAGAAGGGCAGTAGAAGGCGTAGCAGGTGTATATGTATATTCTGAAACTGATGTAAAAAAATATAAGATAAGTAAAAGATAATATTTTTACAAATTCTCGTGGATATGTTAGAGAGCATACCATTACATCCGAAAAAAAATTAGATGATGGTACCATTATTGTTGGCGTTACAGTATCAGTTGACAATAAAGGGATACAAACTCTTTTCAGAGACGCAAAAATTACCATGCCCGATACTATAATCGGGGATATTGCGGTTATTACACAAAAACAGGAGAGGTTAAGAAAATCAGCAGAACTGTTGAAGGCAGTAACAGGGAAAAAATAACCCAAAAGTATTTCTTCAATTACTTGGGGTACACAATCACAGATGTAGGATTAGACGAGATTAAAGGAGAATATCATATAAATGTAACCACGAATCCGGCATATTGGCAGTTTTATGAGGAAGTATTAAGACAGGTTCAGGAAGATCCCAGTGATAAAACATTAATGGAAGTAATAGAGTATGATGACAAAGACTTGAAACTTCCTCGCGGAAATGGGGACGATAACTATAAATTTTTAACAAGCAGGTTTCCATATTCTATTACTTATGGACTTTTTTCGGGAAGTGAATTAATTAAAGATAAAGAAAACATACGCCTTTATATTTCATATGAGTATTTCATAAGTGAGAAGCTTTTTAAGGTGTTGAATCTTATGACTACTCCCGAAAATTATTTGAGCGGCAGGTTTTATAATATTAACCGTCATTTATGCGAATTCACGGAAAAACCGTTTTATTGTAAAATTGCAAGCAAACCAAATCCAAAGCCAGATGATCCGTTTAGTTGGGAGGGGAAGTTAGTACTTTTTTAAAATTTGATAAATCCTCGAGCATATTTATATTTCAACACATTGACATTCGATGTGCCATTTACTGTGAAAGATATAAAAGAAATCAACAAAAATAAAATTTTAATTACTGAATCTCAGGAATCTACTCCAATAAAGCTTTTCTCAGATGAAGATGATATTAATACTTATCGGCAAGGCTAAAATTATGTTATAATCCATATCGTATTTTCAAGCCTTGTTGGTCCCTAATGAAAGGAGGTTAATATTTATGGGACTTTACAAGATTAAAGATTCACCGCACTGGTGGATGAGTTTTAGTGTTAATGGTAAGCAGATAAGAAGGTCTACTGAAACTATTGATAAACGGTTAGCTGAGAATATTTTGGCAAAGGTTAAGACTATAGTGATCGAGGGGAAATGGTTTGAGATGGATGAGGCAAAAAGTCATGGCTTTGATGAGATGATGGAGAAATTTATGCTGGAACATGCACCGAAAAGAGAACCATCAACACAGTTAAGATACAGGGTCATTCTTACGCATCTTAAGCCCTTTTTTACAGGCATGACACTTGCTAATATTACACCAAGATTTATATCAGATTACATGGAAAGACGGAAGGAAGAGGGGGCAGCAATTGCAACGATTAACCGTGAACATGCCATGCTATCCAAAGCCTTTAACCTTGCCTATAAAAGATGGGAATGGTGCAGAGAAAATCCCTGCGTTAAGGTCCAGAAAGAGCCTGAACATAACGAAAGGGTAAGAAGATTAACGGTAGATGAGGCAGAGAACTTAATAAAGGGATGTCAGGGATACCTTAATGGACAACTCGTAGATATCGTTACCATTGCACTACTTACTGGTATGAGACAGGGAGAGGTACTAAATCTTAAATGGAGCGATATTGACCTGTTCAAAAAGGCTATTACTGTTACGAAAACCAAGAATAAAGAGCCTAAAACCGTTCCTATGAGTGATACAGTTTATGATATACTCTTAAAGAAAAGCAAAGTAGTCAGTATGTCAGGATATGTCTTTTCTACCAGTAAAGGCACAAGAATAGCTGCAAGAAATTTAATGAGAAAATGGTATAAGGTGCTGAATAAGACAGGGATTACCAATCTCAAGTTTCATGATTTAAGACATAGTTTTGGCACTATAGCAGCCGAGAACGGAGCCGATTTACAGACAATTGCAAAATTAATGGGACATAAGAATCTTTCAGTTACCCGTAGATACCTTCATAATTCTGTAGAGAGCCTCAGACAATATGTTAATAAGGTAGATAACAGCCTTAATCAAAAAAAAGCTAATGTTGATGCTGAAAAACAGGGAGTTTATCAAGATTTTATCAAGGTATCTAAGGGCATCGGCTGAAAACCCTTACTGCGCCCATAGCTCAGTTGGATAGAGCAGCGGAATGCGAGTCCGCAGGTCGGAGGTTCAAATCCTCTTGGGCGCACCAAAAATACAACAAATGACTAATAACTTATAACGGATAACTAATAAATTTTTTGTCATAAGTTATGAGTTATTGGTTATCTGTTGGTTTAGTTGGAGAGGTACCGAAGTGGTTATAACGGGCCCGACTCGAAATCGGGTTGGCTTAACAGCCACGTGGGTTCGAATCCCACCCTCTCCACCAAAAAGACAACTTATAACTGATGACTTATAACTGATAACAAAAGTAAATTTTTTGTCATAAGTTATTAGCTGTTTCAGCTGAATGGATATATTTAGATTTTTAGATTGGCAAGTCTATAAGGATTCAAAAGCATTATTCAAATTAATTTATGGAATAGTGAGTAAGTTACCGAAAGATGTAAGGTATGAGTTAGGTAATCAGATAATTAGATCTTCCTTTTCTGTGATATTAAACTTGATATTCCCTGTAGCTTGCTACAGGGTTCTTTATTATTTCGGAGGGTAGTGGGAAAAGTTCAGACAGGGAACTCGGAAGATATTTTGATATCTCAATTGGGTCACTAAATGAAACTGTTGCAGGGATGGATGTTTTGATGGATAACAAGTTAATAACAAAGGAAGACTTCAATAAGGAAGACTTCAATTTAGTGTTTCAAAAGGCAAAGGATATTTCAAAACAGTTAGGCGGGTTTAAGAAAAAATTATTATAAGCGGTAATAAGTTATAAGTTGTTTTTGTGGAGAGGTGGCCGAGCGGTTGAAGGCGCACGCTTGGAAAGCGTGTTTAGGGAAACCTAACGTGGGTTCGAATCCCACCCTCTCCGCCAGTTAGGAAATGAAGCAGTTGGCTCGCCCGCCGTTTTTCGGGGAAATTTCAAGCCGTTTTGAATTCAGTAAGGCCAAAAGCGGGCTTTTCTTTTCGGAATTGAAAGAAATCATAATTTTTGATAGTATGATACTGACAGTGTATCAGATCACTTTAGTACTATCAAATTAGTGAAACTATGGCAACCGAAATCAACATGGGCAAAAACATCAAGAAACGCCGAACAAGATTAGGGCTTTCGCAAGAGGATTTTGCTCAAAAATCCGGCGTGAAATATACTACCCTAACCAAGATTGAAACCGGGGTTATCAAAAAACCCTCCGTACTTTTAATGGCAAAAGTTGCGAAAGCCCTCGGCGTTTCTATCGAGGATTTATTGAAATAATTTATGAATATCAAGAAAAAGATAAAAAAGCGCTGTGAGTGGCCAACTATTAGTAACAATGCTCTCATGGTTGAGTATCATGATAAGGAGTGGGGCGTGCCTGTGCATGACGACAGTGAGTTATTTGAATTTCTCATCTTGGAAGGCGCGCAAGCAGGACTTACATGGCAAACAGTTCTGAATAAGCGTGAAAATTATCGTAAGGCATTTCATGGTTTCAATGCCGCGAAAATTGCTCGTTACAACAGGGGGGACGTACGGCGTCTTCTCAACAACCCTGGCATTATCCGCAATCGCCTGAAAGTTGAAGCGACAATCACAAATGCTAAGAAATTTTTGGAAATTCAAAACGAGTTCGGTTCTTTTGACAGCTACACATGGCAATTTGTTGGTGGCAAACCAATTAAGCACGCATTTAGTTCGCTCAAGGAAATTCCGGCCACAACAAAAGAAGCTGATATTTTAAGCAGAGATTTGCTCAAAAGAGGTTTCAAATTCATCGGCTCGACAATTTGCTATGCTTTTATGCAAGCGGTCGGAATGGTAAATGACCACACAACAGATTGTTTTAGATATGATATTATAAAGTCGAAAAAGTAATTTTTAACATAGGAGAAACTATGAAAAATATAATTATAGAGTGGGCACCGTTTACGGTAGCCAATGGAGTAGACGACGCTACGCTGATAGCAACGTCTGAAGCACTTCAAAACCAATTCTTGAGTAAGCAGAGGGGTTTCATTAAGCGAGAATTATTAAAGGGCAAAGACAATCAGTGGGTAGATGTTGTCTATTGGAACAGCAAAGAAGACGCGGAACAGGCGGTGAAGAATGCGGGAGACAACCCGGTTTGTCACAGATACTTCCAACTTATGGTTGCTGCCGACCACGGTGATCCGGGTGCCGGTGTAACGCATTTTGAGCAGATAAAAGTTTGGGAATAAAAAGAATTTGCCGCCAAAGAAAAACTTGAAATCGTCCTTTCCGCTCCGGTTCACGGCGAGGCGGGCGGAAGGGGGGTGTGGGGGGAATTCCTCCCGCCGAGCCCAGAGAGTTCAGTTCGGATATTTTCAAACAGACACCGCCATAGAAAAAATAGTGAATAGTGATGAGTGGCGAGTGGTCAGTATTTTTTACTGTTCACTGTTCACTGACCACTGTAGTTATTGCCATTATCGGGTCCTGTGCAACAGGGACCTGCGAACCCCGTGAGGTCCGGAAGGAAGCAGCGGTAAGCAGACCACCCTGTGTGCCATAGGGGTGCCTGATAATGGCATGTAATAAATAAATTTATGTCATATCAAGTTTCGGCAAGAAAGTGGAGGCCCCAGAACTTTAGTGAAGTTATAGGTCAGGGGCATATCGTCCAAACCCTTAAGAATGCCTTACTGAATAACAGGATAGGGCATGCCTATCTCTTCTCAGGCACAAGGGGGGTGGGGAAGACTACAATGGCAAGGATATTTGCCAAGGCATTAAACTGCGTCAAGGGGCCAACCCCAGAGCCTTGTAATGAGTGTGAGATGTGCAGGGACATAACAGGCGGGTATTGTCCTGATGTAGTAGAGATAGACGGTGCATCAAATACCGGTGTTGATGATGTAAGAGAGTTGAGGGAAAATGTAAAATACGCCTCATCAAAAGGCAAATACAAGGTATATATAGTAGATGAAGTTCACATGCTGTCAAAGGCCGCCTTCAACGCATTTCTAAAGACATTGGAAGAGCCTCCTGCCCATATAATATTTATCTTTGCAACTACCGAACCTAACAAAATACCCGAGACAGTAATATCAAGATGCCAGTATTTTGAATTTAAGAGAATTTCAATAAACGATGTAGTGGAGCAACTGATGCTGATTACCAAGAAAGAGGGTATAAATGTTTCAAGGGATATGTTGACTTTGATTGCAAAGAGTGCTGAAGGAAGCATGAGGGATGCCCTTGTAGCAATGGACCAGATACTCTCATTCAGCGGCGATACTATAAAAGAGGAGGATGTAAAGATAATCCTCGGTTTTGTAGGTCGGGAGGTCTTAAGCTCCTTTATGAACAGCATCATAAAAAAGGATATCCAGAATATCTTAAAATTGGTAAAGGAGCTGACTATAAATGGCACTGATTTAAAAATCTTCTGTAAAGAATTTTTGGAATATATAAGGAATCTGATGGTAATTAAAGTTGCTACAGAGCCGGCAAGCCTCATAGAGCTTTCTGCTGCTGAAATTGAACATTTTAAGTCTGAAGCAGAAAAGATAAGCATAGAGGAGCTTCAGCAGATGTTTAATATAATTTTAAAGACAGAGGCAGACATAAGGCAGGCATCACAGCCGTCGATGGTTATTGAAATGGCACTGATTAGAATGACCCAGATCGGGAAGGTTATGGCAGTTGATGAAATTTTAAAGAGGCTTGAAAATATAAGTGTAAGTGGGAATGCCGGTGTAAACATAACAGGCGCAAAGGGAAGTATAAACAAAAGCAGAGATGAAGGGAAAGGTATAAGCGGTAGAGCAAATGTAAGTACAGATAATTTGACACTTACACCAGACACTTACACTTCTTTATGGGTAAAAATTAAAGAATCGGTTGGTGCAAAAAAACCATCATTAGGCGGCATACTTGAAGATATTAAACTATCAAATATAAAAGGAGATGAGATAATATTAAATTTTAAAGAGAAGGCGTCAGAATCTTATTATCGTAAGACATTAGAGTTGAATCAGGGCGTAATAAGGGATACAATTAAAGAAATAGCGGGCAGAGATTTTAAGATTATACTTGAAGCCTATTCTAAAGAGGGGGCTTCTAATGTATCTTCTAATAATGGAAGTGACATTGAAAAATGGAAGAAGGAAAAGATTCAAGAGGTCATAGATATTATTCCCGGTGTAGTTATCCGGGAGATTGGCGGAGACCCTGAGCATGTTTCAGGGTAAAAGAGGAGGGTTGGCATGACAAATATCGGCAATATAATGAAACAGGCACAGAAGGTTCAGGAGAGGATTGCGGAGGTGCAGAGGGAACTAATCAATAAGAAGGTTGAAGCGTCTTCAGGCGGTGGGATGGTAACAGTTACCGCCAATGGCAGGCAGGAGATTTTATCAGTAAAGATAGACCCCTCAGTTGTAAATATGCAGGATGTGGAGATGCTTGAAGATCTGGTACTGGCAGCAGTCAACGAGGCATTGAGGAAGTCACAGGAGATTATAACAGAGGAGATGTCAAAGGTAACCGGAGGGATAAAAATACCGGGGCTGATGTGAACCTATAAAATTTTGCCACAGATTTTCACAGACTTTAAAAGTATTTAGACAGGATTAACAGAGCTTGTCCTGAACTTGTTTCAGGAATAATCAGGATTAATTAAAGATAATTTTTTTCTTTTTCTGGTAATCCTGTATATCCCGTCTTATTTTAGATTTTTATTTTCTGTGTTTTTCTGTGTTCATCTGTGGCTAATTAGTTTTTTCTTTATGAAAGGTCCGGAATCGCTTTTTAAATTAATAGAAGAGTTGAGAAAACTTCCCGGTGTAGGGAGAAAAACTGCCGAGAGGCTTGCATTTTATATTCTGAAATCACAAAGGCATGAAACAGATGCACTTGTAAAGGCGATATCAGAGCTGAAAGAGAAGGTGAGACTTTGCTCAATATGCAGCAGCATTACAGAAACAGACCCCTGTAATATCTGTAGTGATATGAACAGGGAAAAGAATACATTATGTGTGGTGGAAGAGCCGCATGATGTATTTGCGATAGAAAAGACAAAGGAGTATAAAGGCAGTTATCATGTCCTCATGGGTGTCCTTTCGCCATTGGACGGCATTGGACCTTCTGATTTAAAAATTGAAGAATTGTTAAGCAGGGTCAGGGAGAACGGAATCAGGGAGGTTATACTGGCAACGAATCCGAATCTTGAAGGAGAGGCAACAGCTATGTATATAGCAAAGGTTCTCAAGCCTTTTGGCATGAAGGTTACGAGAATCGCAAGAGGGCTCCCTGTTGGCGGGGATTTGGAGTATGCCGATGAAGTAACCTTAACAAAGTCTATTGAGGGGAGACAGGAGATGTAACAAAATTTATGATTTATGAATTACGATTTGCAATTTTTAAAATCATAAATCTAAAATCGTAAATCTAAAATCTGTATGGGGGTTATATGACAACCAAAGAAACGAAGCTGCCGGTTGTGAATGGAGCAGGTTTTTATGAAATAAGGATGGAGAGCATAGGCGGACTGGGTGCTAATCTGGCAGGAAAGGTTCTCGCTGAGGCAGGTGTCTTGAATATGGGTTTCAACGGCTCCAATTTCTCAAGCTACGGCTCAGAGAAGAAGGGCTCTCCTGTCAAGGCATTTATCCGATTCTGTTCACCCGGTATGGAGGTCAGGGAAAATAGCCCTGTGACAGAGCCTCATCTACTTGCCATATTTCATGAAAATCTTTCAAGGAATATCCCTGTTACACAAGGTGTTGGTCCCGATGGTATTGTTGTCATAAATACATCAAAAAGTCCTGATGAGGCGAGGGATTTTTTAAGGCTGTATGCAGGGACAATTTATTGTATAAACGCACTAAAGATAGCAATAGAAGAAAAGACAAGGATAAATACAGCCCTGCTCGGCACAATATGCAAGGCATCAGGATTTTTAGACCCCGATGCTGTAAAGGACATGATTGCAAAAAATCTCGGCAAAAAATATGCAAGTTTGATTGCACCGAATTTAAAGACATTTGACAGGGGCTATAATGAGTATGTATTAAAAAAATTCAAGCCTGATAACAAATATCCGTATATCCCTTTTACAAGGAATGGGCAGAAGATAGGTTATTTCAACCAGCCTATGGGCGGAGTAATTCCAAGCGGCGGAAACAGCGTATTTAAAGACATAAGCGCCAGCAGGGAGGGATGGATACCTGTACTTGATATAAGCAAGTGCACAAACTGCGGAGAATGTGATATTACATGCCCTGATTACAGCTTTGTATGGGAAGATGGGATAGACCCAAAGAAGGGGAAGCCGGCGAGGATATTAAAGAGGATTGTATATGAGCACTGTAAAGGCTGCCTTAGATGTGTTGAGATATGTAAATTTGAGGCGCTCACAAGTCATAAGGAATTTGAGACTGATAAGACTATTTTAGAAAAGGGCTTCACAGACAGCTCTAAAAAATAAGATTTAAAAATAGGGAGATGTTTTTATGAAAACAGAAACTTTAAAAGAGGAAAAGATTTTAAATAAAGAGGCTGTTAAACAGAGTGTGGATTTTAAGAGCGGCAATGAGATGGCTGCACTTGCGGCTGCACAGATTAACTACCATGTAATGGGTTACTATCCTATTACACCATCAACCGAGGTTGCAGAGAATCTTGATGAGATGAGTGCCAATGGAGAGCATGAGATGGTCTTGATACCCGGTGATGGGGAGCATGGTGCGGCAGGGGTCTGTTACGGTGCTACTACTGCAGGCGGACGAGTCTTTAATGCCACATCGGCACAGGGATTGTTGTATGCAATGGAGCAGTTGCCTGTCCAGTCGGGGACACGTTATCCAATGGTTCTTAATGTGGTCTGCAGGACAGTCTCGGGACCTTTGAATATAAGGGGTGACCACAGCGACATAATGATGGCATTAAATATTGGCTGGGTTATAATTCTCGCAAAAGACCCGCAGGCTGTCTATGACATGAATATAATTGCATTAAAGATTGCAGAGCATGATGATGTGAGGCTCCCTGTAATTGTTGCATATGACGGATTTTTTACGAGCCATCAAAAGCGGAGAATAAGGTATTTTTCAGACAGGAAGGTTGTTCAGGATTTTATCGGGGAGTTTAAGATTCAAAACTGCTCGGTTGATGTGGATAATCCTATAACGATAGGCCCCTACATGAATGACCCTGACCTCATAAACAATAAAAAACAGCAGAGTATGGCAATGGAGGCGTCATATAAAGTCATTCCGCAGATTTATAAAGAATATGCAGAGTTGAGTGGACGCAGGTATTCAGTGGTGGAGAGCTATATGACAGAGGATGCAGAGGCTGTCCTTTTTATCCTAAATTCTGCAGCCGATACTGCAAGAAATATGGTGGATAAATTAAGGGCTAAGGGCAAGAAGGTAGGGCTTGTATATCCTACTATGATAAGGCCCTTCCCTGCAAAAGAGATTGCCGCAGCATTAAGAAATGCAAAGGCAGTATTGGTAGCAGACAGGCAGGACTCCTACGGCGGATGGGGCGGTAACATGACAATAGAGGTGAAGGCTGCACTGAAGGATGACCCTCAAAACCGCGCACTTGTTTTAAGCAGGATATATGGTCTCGGCGGAAAAGATTTTTATGAAGAGGATGCAGAGGCAATGTTTGAGCTGGCACTTGATGCAGCAAAGAAAGGGAAGGTAGATGTCCCCTATGATTATATGGGCACAACACCCGGAGACCCGAATTTCAAATTTGAAAAGGTCAGGGGCCCTGTAACAAAAAAGGAATCATCACCTGGGATAATAAAAGTAACTAAGGATGAAAAGACAGGGAAGCTTGATGTAAAGGGTGTAAAACATGCAGAGCTTACAGCAATGCCACACAGGATTACACCGGGGCATGGTGCATGTCCGGGCTGCGGCATATTCCCCAGCATTGGGACATTCCTCAAGGGGATTGAAGGTCATGTTGTTATGCTTTGGCATACCGGCTGCGGTATGGTTGTAACAACAGGTTATCCCTACTCATCCTTTAATATTACATATATACATAACCTCTTTCAGAATGGTGCCGCTACACTCAGCGGAGTTGTAGAGATGTATAAGGAGAGGCAGAGAAGGGGTGAGATACCAAAGGATCAGGATATAACATTTGTCATGGTTACAGGTGATGGAGGTCTTGACATCGGGCTTGGACCTGCACTCGGAACCGCCTTCAGGAATCACAATATGATTATACTTGAATATGACAATGAGGGTTACATGAATACAGGTCATCAGCTCTCATTTACAACACCTCTTGGACATGCTACAAGCACATCTAATGTAGGGACAGTGGGAGTGGGAAAGAAATTTCATCACAAGGATTCAGCCCAGTTATTTGCGGCGTGCCATATACCGTATGTGTTCACAGCAGTAGAATCGCAGTACAGGGATTTAATAAGAAAGGCTGCAAAGGCACAGTGGTATGCAAAGCATGAGGGATTGGTCTTTGGAAAACTTTTCTCATCATGCCCATTAAACTGGAGGCACCCCGATAATATTGCACAGTCGGTTATTCAGGCCGCTGTGGATTGCAACTTCTTTCCTATCTATGAAGTAGAGCATGGTATTACAACCATAAACTATGACCCTGAAGAAAAGGGGAAGAAGGTTAATGTTACAGAGTGGCTTAAACTGATGGGGAAGACAAAACATCTGCTAAAGCCTGAATTTAAAGGTGTTGTAGCCGAGTTTGAGAAAGAAGTGGAAAGAAGATGGAAGAGGCTTAAGGCAATGCACGAGAATCCGCTATTATAAGACTGTTGCCAAAAGTTAAAAATTAATCTATAATTACCTTTCCTGTAAAAATTCCCCGGTAGCTCAATGGCGGAGCATTCGGCTGTTAACCGAAGGGTTGCAGGTTCGAGTCCTGCCCGGGGAGCCATTTGTTACTCTCAGCAAAACCTTCTTTTAAAGGTTTTGCTGATTTAATAATTTACCTCCTGATGTATTTTAATCTGTTATTTCTTTTAGTAGTTTCTCAAATAGAGGTTTTACCTCTGGCATTTTTTCTTTAATGGTTTTCCAGACCACTGCAATATCAATCCCAAAATAATCGTGTATAAGTATATCTCGCATTCCTGAAATTTTCCGCCATGGTATTTGAGGGTATTCTTTACGCATTTCATCTGGAATATGCTTGACTGCCTCACCAATAATCTCTAAAGCCCTCATGGTCGCATAAATTACCATCTCATTCCTTTTAAAATCTTCAAAGTTTTTAATATCTGTTAAAAACCTTTCTATCCTGTTTATTTCACTAAAAGCGTCTTCAATATAATCTCTTATATCTCTTTTCTTCATATCAGGACTACCTCTTTTAAGATATGCGCTCCTATCCTTGGCTTTAAGCCGCTTCTCATCACAATGTCAACCTTTACTCCCAATAGTTCACTTAATTCATCCTCTAATTCAACTAATTCAAAAAGGCTCGGAACATCTTCAAAATCAACCAAAATATCCAAATCGCTTGTCTCGCTTTGTTTGCCCCTGACATATGATCCAAAAACCCCAATTTCTTTTATTTTATATTTCCCTTTTAAATACTTTTTTTGACCTTCTATGGTTTGCTTTATCTCATTTATTTTTCTCATGTTAAATCTCCTCTGATGTTGCTTAGAATTTAGGATTCCCTCTGTTATGCCATTTTAATTTTTTCCACTTTGCTTACATCTGAAAAAACTGGTAGGCGCTGTCCATACAGTTATCTCTTTTGTAAAACAATCTGCAATCCTCTGCACCCCAATTCATTCCCCATATCACATGCCTTTTGGAAATCGGATATAGCCCTGCCCATATTTCCTGTTTTATTTAATCCAATCACTCAACCAAACTAAATTATTCTTTAGCCTTTCACTGTCTATTTTTGAGAGCAACTTTAATAGTGCCTTAACAACAATTCCTATAGGAAGCTGTTTAGAAAGAATGATTCCACTATGTTTAATGCCTTTCTTTATAAACTCTGAATGAAGTCTATTAAAGTCTGATATATTGAAACTGATAATTACTCTATCTTTCTTTGTTGCATATATAAGCTGTTTTATATCGGATAATCCTTTGTTGCCTGCCTCTCTTGTAGTCTCTATATCGTATCCCCTTAATCTTAAAGCCATTGCTATATCTTCGTGAACATCTTCATCAAGATAGAGCTTTATCATTATTTCAGAACCCCTCTTACATGCTCCTCTTCATTTTCAGCTATATCATTTTCTATCTCATCCTGATTGTCGTAATAATACGAAAAGGCATCATAAACTTGTGCCGGCGTTAGATGGGGAAACCCTTTAAGAATCTCCTCTATTGACATACTGACTTTATACCACTTGATAATTGACCACACAGCTATCCTTGTGCCTGTTATGGCGCTTCTGCCTCCACATACCCCTTTTTTAGAGGAAATATATGGATGCGTCTTTATTTTCTTAACTGCAAGTCCCATAATAAGTTACCTCCTGATTTATTTTATCACACTACTTTTTCAAGCAATCCTGCATTACCTTTTTACAAATTAGGCTAACCTTCCCTTTCCCCTCCTTTGTAAGGAGGGGATTAAGGGGAGGTAGCAACATTGAAATTCCTATACATCAAGATACTTTAGCATGTTATCTACCGTTGCGGGCAGTTTTCTAAAAGTCATATTTCAAGACCTGCTCCTCTTTTTCAAGGCACTTGCTTCTAATGGTTTTCCGTAGGGGCTGTTCCCCGAACAGCCTTAAAACAGTTCGCTCTGGGAGCGAACCCTACATATTTTAGATACTCAATCACCAAAGCCATCTCTTCTATAAAACCATCTACAAATTCTTGCATCCTATCTCATCCCCCATATCACACGCCTTTTGAAAATCAGAAATTGTCCTGCTCATATTCCTTATTTAAAGCACAAGCAATCCCACAATTGGTGAAAAATATATCATGCCATTTTCACCTTCTGTAAGCATCCTTTCTATGACGAATATGATAGATTGTTACAACCTTCTTTTGAGTATCAACCTGATAAATAATCCGATAATCTCCAACTCGTATGCGATAACTCGATTCCGAATCACGCAGTTTTTTAAATTGGATTGGAAATGGATTTTCTGAAAGAGACTCGATAGCATCTATAATGCGATGAATGTATTGTCTATCAATATTACGAATGTCTCGTTCAGACGACCCCTTACATTCAATCTTAAAGAATGCCATCGGACTTTAACCTTTTCTTTAATTCATCAAAACTTATGACTGGTTCATCTTTTCGCTCTGCAATAACTGCAAGGTCATGCAAGTCTTCTATAAGTTCCTCATATTCTTCAACAGGAAGAACAACAGCAGTTTTATTGCCGGATTCATCTACTATATATTGCTCGTGCAAACTTTTCATTTTTTATCACCTCCCGATTTATTTTATCGCACTGCCTTTTCCAAGCAATCCTGCATTATCTTTTTACAAGATACTTTAGCATGTTATCTACCGTTGCGGGCAGTTTTCTAAAAGGCATATTTCAAGCTGATATCAGCAGCTAAAAGGGCAATACTTTCATTCAAGGAGACAACAAGTAAGGCATCTTCTTCTGTCCGTTCTTTCTTTACTTTTTTATAAACTTCATAGATTACAATTGATGGCGTTACAATCTTTGAAAGGTCTTTGAGATATTTTGAGTATTGTATAGCAAGGGGTCCATCTGCAAAAAACTCAATCCAGCCGGAGGAATCTATCAGGAGAATCATCTATCCTCATCTTCTCTTACATCCTTAGTATCCATTCCTTTTAAAAAGCCCCTAAAAATATGCAAAGATTTTTCAGGAATAAGATGGACAACTCCACCCTTTACAACAACAGTCATTCTCTGTCCACTTTTCAGATGGAGCTTTTCTCTAACTTCTTTTGGTATTACTACCTGATATTTTGGAGATATGGTTGTCGTTGACATCTATCCTCCCTAACTTTATCAATGGAAAAATTGTAAAACAATAACCATATGCTGTCAAGAAATCATATTAGTGTTGTCCCTGTAGCTTGTAGAAACACTCAACACTAATCACTAATCACTCTTTTTGGCTACCTATTCTTTAAAGCCTTCTGCAAATTCTTGCATCCCATCTCAAATCCCATATCACATGCCTTTTGAAAATCAGATATAGCCCTGCCCATATTGCCTTTGTTATAATAGGCATTATTTTACAATTCCATAATCCCTCTTAAACTCTGCTTCAATAATTCCATCTCTTTCAATCCCATTTTCCCAATTTTATTTTTCACTCGCCTTTTATCTATTGCTCGTAGCTGAAAGATTAAGGCTACAGAAACAGCATTAAGATTATTCATCTGGTCAGGTTCAATTATAAAAGTAAAAGGGAAATCGGCAGCCTTTTGTTTAGAAGTAAGAGGAACTATTAAAACAGTAGGAAGTTTTTCCAAAGCCATTTCTTGAACTATGATTGCAGGTCTTAATCCACTCTGTTCATGTCCGCCAGAGGCCGGAATTTCTATAAGATAAATATCTCCTGCCTGCATTATAAATTACCCTCAAAATTCAGCATAGCCTCGTCGCTTAGCTTATCCCATTCTTCAAATTCTTGTTTAAGCCCAAAATCCGATTCTCGCTGGCGGATAATTGATTCTTTAAATAGGCGAATGATTTTTATGAGGTTTGCTACCTGTTCATCTGAAAGGTCATTAAACTCACTTAATATTTCATCTTTATACTTCACGGATGTTGCCATTTCACACCTCCTGCAATAAATTATACGCTATGCAATTCTATTTATTTCCTAATGTATCTTCCCAAAGATTTTATTAGAAACCTTACCAAACTTTAAGCACAATATCTCTCTGGCTATACATTATTCCAAACCTCGTTGTCTATAGGATTGTCCCAAAATTTCAAACTGCTCTCCGATGCCTCCATAAGGTTAATCCCTTCTTCATTTTCAGGAAAGATAATAACCTCAACCTTTTGTCCTTTTCTTAAAGGTATTTTTGGTATTTCTACAATTCCATTTTCTTTAACCACAGAATGATACTTAAAAGCCTGCATATTTTTTACCTCCTGATTTATTTTATCACACTACCTTTTCCAAGCAATCCTGCATTATCTTTTTACAAGTTCCTTTAGCATGTTATCTACCGTTGCGGGCAGTTTTCTGAAAGTCATATTTCAAGACCCTATTTTTTTCACCATATTTTAAGCATCTTTATGGTAAGCCGTTAAGCGAAGGCTTTTTCTTTACCCTTAAGCTCAAACAGTATTCCCTGTGGTTCAGATATTTGCTCTGATGCGTCAAGTATCTCCATTGATACGATCTTTCCATTTTTACTGTAATCTATAATTACACCTTCTCTAACCTCATCGCTTTCAGCTACCTTCTCCTCTCTGAAAATAAGGCTGAGGGTATCTGTTTCGGGATCGAATATAACTTTCATCTTACCTTTCCTCCTTCCAATATTTATTAATCTTGGATGTCTTATAAGCTGTTATTACAATAAACTTTTCAAATTTCTCAATTCCTATAACTCTTATAAGCATTTCTTTATTTTCCATCTTATCATAATACTTATTTTGTATTATAATCCGCCCCTTTTTAGCAGGTAATTTCTGCTGCGGAGTTTTAACAACAAACCTTATAAATTCCTCCGTAATACCCCTTCGCTCTGCTTCAAATATTGCATGTTCTTTAATTACAACTTCTAAAGGCATAATAAGTTTTTTTATCCTTTACACCTGTCTGGATTCTCAATCACCAAATCTATCTCTTTTCTAAAGCCCTCTGCAATGACTTGCACCCAACCTCATCCCCCATATCACATGCCTTTTGCAAATTAGAAATACCCTTCTTATTATTTCTTTTACCTAAATAGGCGAACCCGAGACCAACATAGATGTTGGCATGATTCGGATTTAAAGTAATCGCCTTATTAAAATTCTTAATTGCCATATCATATTGCCGCATTTCACTATATACTACTGCACGGGCGCTATATGCCTCGTCATAATTCGGGTCTATGGCAATTGCCTTATTATAATCCTCAATCGCCCTGTCATATTGCCCTTTGTTAGCATAGACAATCCCACGATTGGTGTAGGCTTCAGCAAGATTCGGGTCTAATGCAATTGCCTTATTATAATCCTCAATCGCCCTGTCGTGTTGTCCTTTTTCCTTACCATATAAAGATAAAGTTCCACGATTGTTGTAGGCTGCGGCATCATTCGGGTTTAATGTAATTGCCTTTGTGTATGCCTCTATTGCTTTGTCGTAGTCTTTGTTTAAGCCATATTCGTATCCTTTATCAAACCACTCATTAGCCTGTAATAGCCTCTCCTCATCCGTTATCTTTGCCTCTACCTGTTTCTTTTCCTTTTCACCCTTTGCCCCTGCCAACTGTTTCTTTAATTCCTCAATCTCTCTCTGGCTCTTGTTATAAGCCTCCTGAATCTTCTTATAATCCTCTATAACGGATTTTTCTTTGACCCTCTTTGCCATTTCTTCAATCTTATCAGGATTGACCTTTGCCTTAATCTTTACCCAAAAGAGAATACCATCACCAA
>JACQBS010000106.1 GCA_016194325.1 Nitrospinota bacterium
AGAATATAGTTCCAACCTTGTGCATGGTTTGTTCCTCCTTATTGGTATTGGGTTTTGTCAACTTCAATTATCCAATAAAAGAGGCTTACAAGCCATGCTTTTTTAATTTTTAGCGGACACTACTGATTTTTTATTGACAAAATAAGGATTTAAAACTATTTTATTATAAAATCAAAAAGGAGGAAAAATTCTGTGCGAAAAATTTCTATCTTTATTCTGTGTTTTTTTGTAATTGCCTTCTCCCCTGCCATTTCATTTTCAGATACAACCTCAGATATAAATAGCTTGCTTGAGAGAGAGTGTATAAATCTTAAAAAAGAAAAACTCTCCAATTTAATATTGACCGGATTCTCTTCTGATTTACAGAAAGGTCTTGACCCTGACCTCCTTAAGATTATGGAGGGTGTTATTAAGAGGACTGATTTTGACGGAATCTCAGAGGAAAAGACATTTGAGATAATAAAATTGGTTTACGGTGCTTATAAAAAAGGTGCATCTCTGGAATATCTTGACCTGATATTTGATGTGGCATATTCAAAGGATATCAGTGTAGAGCAATTATTTGCCGCTGCAAATGCCCTAAAAGAATTTTACAACTCCGATGTCCCGCAGGATATATACGAGGAGTTTGTATATCATGCGATAGAAGAGAAGTGGGACCCTTCTGTAATGCCGACCCTTACAAGAGGTTTAATATACGGTGTTGACAGAGGACTCACGGCTCAGAAGGTAGCACTGGCAATAATTATAGATGTTGACCAGAACGGACTGAAGAAGAAGAGTGCAGATGAACTGGTGCTTGATGCAATAAAATTTGTGAGAGAGAATGAGCCTGAAAAGTGGAAACCCATGAAAAATGTAGAAAGGGAGTTGATGATGAAGCTGGCGAAAAAGAGGGAATTGGAAAAATTGAGGCAGGATGCCGAGACAAAGAAAAACCAGAAGGAATTAGAAAGACAGAGTGCTGAGGAAGATTTAAAGAAGAAATTTGAAGAAGATACGATAAGGCTTTCGGAAGATGAAAAAAAGGTTGCGATGGATATGGCTGATGCGGAGAAAAGAAATTATGAGGAGATTATGAAATATGAACTTGAACAGGAGAAGATGAGAAAGATGGAAGAAGAGGAAAAACTTAAATTTGAACAGGAAAGACAGAGGCTGATAAGACTTCAGCAGGAGGCTGAAAGGAAAAAACTAACTGAAGATGCCTTAAAATATCAGAGGGAGCAGGAAGAGATAAAAGAAAAAACTGAAGAGGAGAATAGAAGACTCAGGGCTGAAAGGGATAGGATTGATAAGGAAGTTGAAGCCACAAAAAGAAAGAATTTGGAAAAGGTAAAGAAATATCAGGAAGAACAGGAAAATATAAAAGATAAACTGGAAAAAGAGAAAATGGTGTTTGCAAAGGAAAAGGAGAAGATTGCCAGAGAGATAGAAAAAATGGTGAAAGCCTATCAAGATGAAATTTCTAAATACCAAAAAGAAGAGTCTGAAGTTGACAAGGTGGTAAAGGAGCAGGCAAAGGAAATGGAAAGAGATAAAGAGAGAAAAAACAGGGAGAGGGAGGAGAAAAGGAGAAAAGAGTTGGCGGCAATGGAGCAGAAGGTTTCTGAATATGGCAAGAGGGGAAACCTTGATATGGATAAATTATTTTCTACCATAGATAAACATATTGGCATACCGTATCAATTTGGAGGCGATTCAGAAAATGGAATTGACTGCTCTGCATTCACAAGAAGGGTATACAGAGAACAGGGCATAGAACTCCCCAGAACCAGTCAGCAGCAATCTATGATTGGAGGTGGTGTTGGTGGCAATCCTCTGCAGCCTGGTGATTTGGTATTTTTTAACACATCCATCATGGGAGGCATTTCTCATGTAGGTGTATATATGGACAATAATACATTTGCCCATGCCAGCAGCAGTCAGGGTGTAACAAAAAGCAATTTAAGAGAGAGATATTTCTCAAAGAGATATGTAAGGGCAAACAGGATTATGGGGGAATAGAAATATGATAAAGTTCATACTCGCTTTGTGAAACATAGATTATAAATAGAGTATGATATTCATTAGATACAAAATTGTCCTCTTAATTTTCACAATTATTTTCATAATATCTAACTCTAATATTTCCCTTGCATATTCAGATAATGATGCACTAAATTTTTACCAAAAAGGAATGGAGTTACAGAAATACGGAAAATATATTGAGGCGCAATCCTATTATGAAAAGTCCCTTAGAATATACCAGAAGTCAAACTCAATTGAAGGCATATCCGCCAATCTGAATAATATCGGCCTGATTTATAGTTACCTTGGACAATATGATAAGGCACTCCTTTGCCTTATACAATCGCTGGATATTAAGAAAGAAAATAATTTTCCTCCACAATCAATAGCAATAAGTTTGAATAATATTGCTTTCATTTATGATTCTATCAGCGAATACGAAAATGCAATCATTTTCTATGAAGAGGCGATTAAGATAGATAGAAACCTTAACGACCCTCTTGATATAGCTACAGATTTAAACAATATTGGTGCCGCCTATAATTCATCCGGTTCGCATGAAAAGGCAATTCCATATCTTGAAGATGCGTTAAAGATATTCAGGAAACTCAACAAAATGGACAGCATTTCAGTTAGTCTAAACAACTTAGGCGAGGTTTACCGAACTCTAAGGATTTATGAAAAGGCTCTTTCCCTTTATGAAGAGGCATTGAAGATAGACAGAAAACTCAATATCCCTCAGAATATTGCAATAAGGCTGAATAACATAGGTGTTGTATATACCTCAATCAACCAATATGAGAAGGCACTTTATTGTTTTGAGGAGTCACTGAAGATAAGAAGAGAACTAAATATACCTCAGGATATAATCCAGAGCCTGAATAACATAGGCAGTGTTTATGAATCACTTGGTCAGAGAGATAAGGCACTGTCTTTTTATGAGGAATCATCTAAATTGAGCAGAAATTTCAAGATACCAAAAAATACAACTTGAGATTTTTCTTACTCTTCTTTATGCCATTGTCTCAGCCGAAGGCATATATCTCTTTACAATATCCTCTGACTCTGAAATATGGGAGATTATGATTAAGTCTTTAGCCTTGTCAAGCTTGATATCAACGAGGGAACCCTGATGCAGGTTTAGATATTTTACATACTCATCAGGAATCTGAAGCCCTAATCCCTTTTCCATCTTTACAATATGCCCTTTCATAAAATCACCTCCTGATTTAGTTGTTAGTTGTCAGTTGTTAGTAGTTAGGTTTAGTATATTTATCATCTCCTCATGTATTAGTCCATTAGTTGCAAGCATCTCACCTTTATAAAGACTAAAATTTCCTCCCCTGAAATCTGTTATCATACCGCCTGCCTCTTTTACAATGAGACTTGATGCAGCCATATCCCACGGATAGAGCTTCAATTCCCAGAATCCATCAAATCTACCTGCTGCCAGATAGCATAAATCAAGGACTGCCGAGCCGGGTCTTCTTATCGCCTGAGCCCTTACAGCAAAATTGCAGAAGTGATTCAGATTATTTTCTTTGCTATCTCTTATATCGTAAGGGAAGCCTGTGGCAAGAAGACCCCTACCAATATCTCCAACCTTTGAAACCATTAATCTCTTTTCATTGAGATATGCCCCCTCCCCTTTTATACTTGTAAAAAGTTCATCAAGCATTGGATTATAAACAGCACCTGCAACAATCTCACCATCTATCTCCAATCCAATAGATGCACAGAAACATGGATAACTGTGAGCATAATTTGTTGTTCCATCAAGAGGGTCAATTATCCATTTGTATCTGCTCTTAGATGAAGTCTTAACACTGCCAGCCTCTTCAGTCAAAATCTCATGCTCAGGATAATCCCTTTTTATAATATCAATAATCGCCTTCTCACACTGATAATCAACCTCTGTTACAAGATTTATCTCCCCCTTATGCTCTATCTTAAAAGCTTCCCCAAATCTCTCCCTCTGTATCCTCCCCGCCTCTCTTACTGCCTCTACTGCAGTATTTAAAAAATTTTCAAGTTTAAAGGGCATATCAAATCACACTTTTTATAAAAACAACCTCTCCTTCCTTTTCCTTTACATTATTATACTGCATTTAATCCCCAACTTCCCACGAATTTATAGGAAATTCCCTTGACAAAGAACTCATACCTAATTTATCCTTCCGTTATGAGCTTTAAAGATGCAATCACCCTTCTGCAGGATGACTTAACTAATGTAGAGGAGTATATCAAAAAGAATTACAACTCCGATGTTGCCCTTATACCAACCATAAGCAGTTACCTGTATAACGGCGGCGGTAAGAGGCTCAGGCCTCTCCTTGTCCTAATCACATCAAAGCTATGCGGTTATAGCAGCCATAATGGCAGCAGCAGGCACATAATTTATTCATGCGTGGTTGAGTTCATACATGCCGCTACGCTCCTCCATGACGATGTAGTTGATGAGTCAGACATAAGGAGAGGCAACCCTTCTGCAAATGCAAAATGGGGAAATGACGCAAGCGTGCTTGTTGGGGACTACCTCTTTTCAAGGTCATTTGCCCTGATGGCTGAAGACAATGACAAGAGGATAATGGCGATTCTGTCCGATGCAATAAAAAGTGTGGCAGAGGGTGAAATCAAACAGTTGATTAATAAATATACACTTGATACTACGGAGGATGTATATTTAGATACTATAAATAGAAAGACTGCCTCCCTTATCTCGGCATGCTGCGGAATCGGCGCCATACTCGGCGGTGTAACCAATGATAAAGTTGATGCCTTAATCTCATTTGGAAAGAATATCGGCATTGCATTTCAATTGGTGGACGATCTCCTTGATTACACATCCAATGAAATGGTGCTTGGAAAACCTGTTGGAAACGACCTTGTTGAGGGGAAGGTTACATTACCCCTTATACATTTATACAGAGAGGCTAACGAAGGAAGGAAGGATGAATTAAGGGAGATTATGAATTCCCCTGAAATAAGCAGAGAGCAGTTAAAGAGGGTCATATACCTCATGAAAAGCTATGGTGCAATAGACTACACAATGAAGAGGGCAAGGGATTATATTGAGGATGCAAAACAGAGTATAGCCCTTTTAAAATCTTCTTCTACCGAACAATACTTTAATACCCTCATATCTGTAGCAGATTATATAGTAGAAAGAAAAAGCTGATAGCTGATAGCTGATGGCTCATAGCTGAAAGCAGTTTCTATGAGCTATGAACTATGAGCTATGAGCAAAAGTTCCATCCCTTAGTCAAACTTGCCAGAGATACAATTGAAGCTTATGTAAAGACAGGTAAAATCATATCCTCCCCTTCTCAACTTACAGAAGAGATGAAAGGGATGGCAGGGACATTTGTCTCAATAAAAAAACATGGCGAACTACGCGGCTGCATTGGGACATTCTCCCCCACACAGCCGAATATAGCCGCTGAAGTTATACAGAATGCAATAAGTGCTGCAACAAGAGACCCCAGATTCCCCCCTGTTACCTCTGAAGAACTTGATTCACTGGATATTTCTGTTGATGTCCTTACAGAGCCTGAAAAGATAGCCTCTCCTGATGAACTTGACCCAAAAAGATACGGTGTCATTGTAACAAATGGGTGGAGAAAGGGGCTTCTCCTTCCTGATATTGAGGGTGTTGACACAGTTGAAGAGCAGGTTTATATTGCCAAGAGAAAGGCAGGCATATCACCTGATGAAGATGTAGAACTACAGAGGTTTGAGGTAAAAAGGTATAAATAATGAAAATTGGAATAAGCAAAAAAATAGTTGGCCCTTACGGTGTCGGACTTTCCCTTTTTCTCTTTCTGGTCATTTATAGTTACATTAATTTAATTTCCCTGTCATTACTCCTGAATGAAAATACTGAAATTGCAGACAGGGTAAAGCTGATATCAGACCTTCAAATCATTATCCAGAAACTTGTAATGCCTGCCAATGATTACCTTATAACAGGGGATAAAAAAGAGAGAGAGACATTTGCACAATTAAATACGGAATTATCATCCATATTTGCAAATGTAAAGCTTAGTAAAAATAAGACAGAGGAAGAAAAGGTTATTGAAAAGGAAGTAGAAAATAATCTTATTAAACTCCAGCAAAAGGCTATGGTTCTCCTTACAACTGAAAATCCTGTTGGCAATAAAGAGGCAGGAAGACTCATGGAGGAGATGGATGCTTTTGCTGATGGATTAACGAATTTAGTTGAGAATTTTCATATAATTGCAAAAGGAGAATTGGAACTCCATAGTATGGAAGCCTCACAGATAAATAAAAGGACACTTAAAATCTATATCATTTTACTAACTATCTCTCTAACTGGGGTTATTGTAATGACATTTTTAATTACAATGGGAGTTGTAAGACCGCTTCAGAAACTTACAAAAGCAGTCAGGACTATAGGCCAGGGTAATCTTGATTATCGTATAGAAATCAAGACAGGCGATGAGATTGAGATGTTAGGCGGAGAATTTAATAATATGACTCAGGCACTGAAGCTAAAAAATGATGAAATAAAGAAATATACAGATAGGTTGGAAAAGACAAACCGCCAGCTTGACCAGAACATATTACAGCTCTATACCCTTTACAGCATAAGTAAGACCATTACAGCAACCTTTGAAATAGAGAAGCTTTTAAACCAGATTGCAAGGGAGGTTGAGCAGGCTTTAAAAATTCACAGAACAAATATCATGCTCATTAATCATGACAAGTCAGAGTTATATATAGCGGCAGGGTTGGGGGTATCTGAAAGTGCAATGGAAATAAGAATTAAACTGGGTGACGGTATTTACGGCTGGGCTGCAATGACAGGACAGGCAGAGGTTATTAATAATCCCTCTCAAAATCCGAGGTTTAAAGCCATTGAAGGGATTGATGACAATGTCAGCTCAATGATTATTACTCCATTTAAAGGGCGCGGTGAGGTAATCGGGATAATAAATGTCTATAAATTAAATGGGGAATATTTTGACGAGACATCATACGAACTTCTTGCCGCAGCTGCAAACCAGATTGGAATGACACTGGAGAATGCAAGGCTATTTGAAGAGACAAAGACACTCGCAATTACAGACGGCATGACAGGTCTTTACAACCACCGCTACTTCTTGGAGCGAATAAATGAGGAATTTGAAAGGACAAAGAGATATAAGAGAAGCATCTCCATTATAATGATTGATGTTGACCATTTTAAAAAATATAATGATACACACGGGCATCCAAAGGGTGATGAGATTTTAAAAGGAGTTGCAAAAATTCTAAAAGATACTGTCAGAAAATCAGATACAGCCGCCCGATACGGCGGAGAGGAATTTGTCATTATCCTCCCTGAGACAGGAGGGGAGGAGGCTTTATTAGTTGCAGAAAAATTAAGGGGAGAGGTTGTGGCACATGACTTTCCCGGCGGTGAAACCCAGCCACTCGGAAGGGTTACAATAAGTGTTGGGTTGGCTTCCTTCACTGATGGGTTAAAATCATTTGATGAGCTAATTAAAAACGCTGACAATGCCCTTTACCACGCTAAAGAGGAAGGTAGAAACAGGGTATGCACTTAAAACATTTTAGCCACTGACAAACACAGACTAAACAAACTGAAGAAGGTATAGGTATAGGTAAAGATAAAGATTTTTTCTCTACCTCTACCTTTGCCTCTACCTGCTTTAAGTCAGTGAAAGTCTGTGGCTAAACACGAAAATGCACGAGGCACTATATTACGAAAAATTAGAGGATAAAAAGGTAAGATGCAACCTCTGCCCCCATCACTGTATTATCAAAGATGGCAAGATTGGTATATGTATGGGGAAGGAGAACAGAGACGGTGTGCTTTATGCAAAAAACTATGCACAGACCACCTCTATAGCAAATGACCCTATTGAAAAAAAACCCCTTTATCATTTCTATCCCGGGACATACATATTATCCATAAGCCCGAACAGTTGTAATTTGAGCTGTAAATTCTGCCAGAACTGGGAAATCTCACAGATGGAATCCCCTACCCAGCATCTCTCTCCTGAAAGGGCGGTAGAGTTTGCAAAGAAGTATAAATCAATCGGCATATCCTATACATATACGGAGCCTCTCATGTGGTATGAATATGTCCTTGATACTGCCAAACTGGCACAAAAGGAGGGTTTAAAAAATGTCCTCGTTACGAATGGATTCATAAATGAAGATCCTTTGCTTAAAATACTCCCTCTGATAGATGCAATGAATATAGATGTAAAATCTATGGATGATTCTTTTTACCGTAAAATATGCTCGGCAAAACTCCAGCCTGTCTTAAAGGCAGTTGAGATATCACAGAAATCGTGTCATATAGAGATTACAAACCTTGTTATCCCGACCCTAAATGATACAGACGAGCTCTTTCATAAATTGACAGACTGGCTTGCATCAGTAAATCCAAACATCCCCCTTCATTTCTCAAGATACTTTCCAAATTACAAGATGCCCCTCCCCCCTACGCCCCTTGAGACTTTAAAAAGGGCAAGGGATATTGCAATGAAAAAGATAAACTATGTCTATGTTGGAAATATCCATCAGGAGGAATGGAATAACACATATTGCCACAACTGTAAGAAACTTGTTATTTTAAGGGAAGGATATTTTGTGATTGAAAAGAATTATAGCAATGGAAAATGCAACTTCTGCAAAACCCCCCTGCCAATAGTCGGTTAATTAATTTTGAGTATTCTACAAATTGTAGTAAAATTTATCATATAGCTAAAATCCATAGATTGTCATTGCGAGGCAAAGCCGAAGCAATCTATATTTTGGAGGGTTAACAAGAAAAATGAATTCTTCTAAAAAAACAGTTGCAATTGATGGTGTTAATCTCTCATTGAGCCACCCTGATATCACAGATATTAAATGGATAGGTAATGTAGAAATACTGAAACAACTCCTTGCATGCTGGCTTGTTGTTGATGAAAGGGATTTGCCCCTCTCACCGAGGGTTACAGGCACCCCAGGCATAGGGAAGACCACACTTGCAACTGCAGCGGCAAAATTGCGGGGACAACCACTCTATATATTCCAGTGCACAGCGGATACAAGACCCGAAGACCTTCTCATAACACCTGTCCTATCTGAATCAGGAAAGATTTCATATCATGCCTCACCTCTGGTCAGTGCAATGCTTACAGGCGGTATATGTATCCTTGATGAGGGTAACCGCATGAATGAAAAGAGTTGGGCATCTCTCGCACCTCTGCTTGACTACAGGCGGTATGTTGAATCTATAGTCGCAGGTATAACCATCCATGCCCACGAGGAATTCAGATGCTGTGTCACCATGAATGATGATGAATCCACCTTTGAGATACCTGATTATATCCTGTCAAGACTACAGCCGACCCTCTCACTCGGTTTCCCTGACAAAAGGAGCGAGATGTCAATACTGCAGTATCACCTCCCTTTTGCAGAGGATGAAATGCTCAGGATGACCGTAGATTTCCTCCAGAGGTCTCACCAGCTTAATCTTGACTTTTCTCCAAGGGATGGAATCCATCTCCTTCAGTATGCAATCAAGAGGCTATCTCAAGACCCGCAACACCCGATTTCAAGGGATGAAGTATGGAAAGAGTCAATAAAAAACATACTCGGTGAAGATGCCTTAAATCTTGACAATATGGCTGAGAAAAAGAAAAAAACTTTTGGAGAAGAGGGATTTCCAATGGGAATGGGTGATTTCTTCTTTGACAACGACAGCCCACTTCATCCTGATAGGGAAAACATATAAGAATAAAATTTGCCACAGAGACACAGAGGCACAGAGGCACAGAGAAAAACAAGATGCAAAAAGTAAGAAGCAAGATTTTTTTTCTTGCCTCTTATCTCTTGCATCTTGCCTCTTTTTTTAATCTTTTTTTCTTTCTCCGTGTCTCCGTGCCTCTGTGGCTAAAATTAAATGCTCAGAATAAGATTCCACGGCAGGGGCGGTCAGGGGACAAAGATTGCGAGCAGATTGGTTGGAACAGCCGCTTTTCTTGACGGGCTCTACGCACAGGATTTCCCGTTATACGGAGCCGAGAGGAGAGGGGCGCCGATAGCTGCATTTACCCGCATATCCAGAGAGCCTATCCTTGAAAGGGGCGTAATATCAGAGCCTGATATTCTGATAATCATGGATGAGACCCTTTTGGATGACCCTATGGCAATGCCATTAATAGGACTGAAAGAGGGTGGAGTCATTTTTTTAAATACAACCCATAGTCCAGCCGAAGCCAAAAACAGGTATGAAATCAAGGCACAGATAATAACATTAGATATAACAAAGATTGGCATTGATACACTCGGAAAACCCATTCTCAGCACCCTTGCAGGCGGCGCTGCCTCAAGGATTGCGGGCATTAGAGAGGATTCATTAAAAAGGGCTATAGAAAAAGAGCTTTCAGATATAATAACAGACAGGGAGCTTATTAAAAAAAATATAGAGGCATCACTTTACTGCTTTAATACCATTAACCCTGTAGAGGTAAAAACCTCTGAAATCACACATAAAGGAAGCACTGTTATCTCCGTGCCGTTTGAAGCCGCCTCAATCTCAACACCTTCTGTAAATACAGCAGGAAATACACCCTCGCGAAAGACAGGCAACTGGCGGACATTTAAACCGATTTTTAATTATGAGTTATGCAATAAATGTATGATATGTGTTGCGAGATGCCCTGACGGTTGCATTTCTATAATGAATGAACGGGGTTTCCCATCTATAGATTACGACAACTGTAAGGGATGCCTGATATGTATTGACGAATGCCCTGTTCATGCAATAGAAAAAATTAGGGAGGTCCACACATGGTAAATCCTCATATCAGCGACTTTTATAAAAAAGGCATTTAGGGGAGAATTACAATGTAATAAAATAGAACATTTGCTTGACATAATTTCTTACACTGCTATAATACATCCAGGAGGTAAAATTATGATTAAACTTGGTCAGAGGATAAAAGAATTAAGAGAACAATCTGGAATTAGCCAGCAAAAACTTGCAGAGATGTTAGGGGTTTCTCGTCCAACAATTTCTCAGATAGAAAGCGAAGAAAGAAAAATCTCGGCTGACGAATTGATAAAGCTGGCGGCAATATTTAATCTTTCTATAGAGAGTTTACTGGATTTGGAAAAACAGCCGGAGGTTATTTTAGAGGAAGGCAGGAAGGAGAAAAAAAGACAACCTCAAATTAGAATCAATGTCCCTCAAAAAAATCTGGAAAAATTCAAAGAAGTTTTACTTTATATTCTGAATAAGGTCGGCTCAAAACCCAATATTGGGGAGACTGTTATTTATAAACTTCTTTATTTTATAGACTTTGATTTTTATGAGAAATATGAGGAACAGTTAATCGGGGCAACATATATTAAAAACAAATATGGACCTACCCCTATAGAATTTAAAAAGATTGTAGAGAAGTTAATGGGTAGAGACATTATGCAGGTGAAGGACAATTATTTTGCATATCCTCAGACCAAGTATTTGCCATTAAGAAAACCAGACCTTACTAAATTAAAGGCGCATGAAATTGAGACAATAGATGAAGTCCTGAACAAACTTTCAGAGATGAATGCAGCCCAGATAAGTAAATATTCACACAATGATGTCCCATGGCTGACCACAGAGGATGGGAAAATTATTGAATATGAGTCTGTTTTTTATAGAACCACTCCTTACTCGGTAAGAGAATATGACGAAGATATTCAATGAAATATCCAGTCTTCCTGAATTTGAAAAGGATATAAAAAGACTTCTTAAAAGATTTAAAACCCTTGAAGACGACCTAAATATATTTATTGAAAAAGAGTTGAATCTTTATCATAAGGTGAAAATTGATAATAGGGGAATCTTTCAAATTTCAGGTCTACAGATTGAAAACCCTAAAATCTATAAAGCAAAAAAGTTTGCCTCCAGTTCTCTCAAAGGCAAAGGCGTCCAATCTGGTATTCAGGGTAATCTATGCACATTTTGAAAAGGAAGATAAAATTGAATTGATTGAAATTTATTACAAGGGAGATAAGGAAAATGAGGATAGGGAGAGGATATTGAGATATTACAAAAGATGAAAACCAATAACTTCAAACTTACATCTCCTCAATCCCTGAACTCCTATCCTTCGGCCATGCTCAGGAGAGGCATCAAGAGCATCTGCGATATTATGAGGAGGTCGGGGAGGGCTGGGGCTTTGCAGTATGTGCCTGAATTAATATGGAGGTAAAGTGGGAAAAATGAGGGAGATGCTTACAGGCAACTCTGCTGCTGCATGGGGTGTGAGGCTTGCAGAGATTGATTATATCCCTGCTTACCCTATTACACCTCAGACTGAGATTATTGAGACACTTGCAAAATGGATAAGCGACGGGGTCATGGATACAAGAATGGTTACAATGGACTCCGAGCATTCTATGATTACGGCGGCAGGGGCTGCCTCTGCAACAGGTGTGCGGACTTTTACTGCAACTTCAAGTCAGGGGCTTCTATACGGCTTTGAGATGCTCTACACAGTAGCTGGATGGCGTGTCCCGCTTGTGATGGTGAATGTCTCAAGGGGTCTCTCAGCCCCTATTACACTTGAGCCTGACCATAATGATATACTATCTGCGAGGGATTCAGGATTCTTACAAATTCATTGTGAAACTTGTCAGGAGGTTCTTGATTCTATTCTGATAGCTTATAGACTTGCGGAGGATGAACGGATACTTCTGCCTATCCTCGTAAATATGGATGGTTTTCACCTCTCATTCACGAGGGAGCCTGTAGAGATTCCAGATATGGAAGATGTCAGAAGATTCTTACCTCCTTATAGTCCCAAACACGCCTTTTTTAAGGCGAGCCAGCCGATGGCACAGGGTATTGCAGTCCTCGGCGGACCAATATATTCTTACTTCAAATACCAGATACACCTTGCCTGCATGAAAGGACTGGAAGTTTATAAAGAAATCAGTAAAGAATTTGAAAATATATTTGGCAGAAGATACGACACATTAGAAGGATATATGACAGATGATGCGGAATATATTCTGATTATGAGCAACTCCTTCTCAACATTGGGTAAGGCTGCTGTAAAGAGGGCAAGGGAAAGAGGGATAAAAATAGGGCTCTTAAAGTTAAGGCTCTTAAGACCATTTCCAGAAGAGGATTTAAAGAATGCTATTAAAGGGTGTAAGGCTGTGGCAGTATTAGACCAGAATATCGGTATCGGTAAAGGCGGTATTTTATATCCAGAGATTACCAGTGCCATATATAATGAGCAAAAAAGACCCATGTTGTTATCCTTCATTGGGGGACTTGGAGGTAAGAATATAAGTGAGAGCGAGTTTGATTTTATCTTTGACAATATGATTAAGGCTGCTGAAACAGGAAATGCCCCACCACCCCAACTCCTTTATACAGAGACGGAATGGAATGAGATGGAGAAGTTGAAGAAGATGGCAGGAAGAAGATATTAATATGGATACACCTGTAAAATCCATTAAAGACATCCCTCTTGATGAAATTCTCCTCCCCGGAACACCTGCATGTGCGGGGTGCGGGGGGCTTCTGACCCTGAGACATTGTTTAAAAGCCCTTGGAGAAAATACTGTTATTGTAAATGCCGCAGGCTGTTTTACACTCCTTTCAATATACCCATTTACACCTTTTATGAGCTCATGGCTTTATACAGCGATGGCTTGTGCCCCAGCGGGGGCGCAGGGTGTAAGGGATGCACTTGATATCTTAATAAAAAAAGGCAGGCTTGGTTCAGAAGAAGACTTAAAGGTAGTTGTGCTAACAGGTGATGGTGCTGCCTATGATATAGGGCTTGCATCTACATCAGGGGCATTATACCGTAACCTTGATTTTTATTATATCTGCTATGATAATGAGGCTTATGGAAACACTGGTTTTCAATGGTCGGGGGCTACACCATTTGCATCAAAGACAGGGACTACGCCACCAGGCAAAACAGTTCCAACAGGAACACTGACTAACAAAAAAAACCTCTTTGAGATATGGAGAAGCCACAAGCCTCCTTACCTTGCCACGATTTCTCCAGCCCATCCTGTTGATTTATACAACAAGTTTAAAAAGGCTGAGCAGTATAAGGGACCTAAACTCTTTATAGCACTTTCTCCCTGCCCTCCGGGATGGGCAACTGACCCATCCCATTCTGTTAATTTCGCAAAACTGGCAGTTGACACAGGCATCTGGGCATTAAAAGAGGCAATTTTGGGAGATGTCAAACATACTTTAATTCCGAGGAAATTTAAACCAGTTGAGAATTATCTTAAAGAGCAGGGAAGATTTGCCCATCTCTTTAAACCAATAAGACAGGAAGAGACAATCAGGAAGATTCAGGAGATGGTGGATGAATACTGGAAGGAAGTGGGAATATAAAATCAGGTGCTTCCATGCAGACATTAGCCGAAAGATTTGCCACATACACATGCTCTCTATATTATGAAGACCTCACCGAAGAGGTAGTCCATGAGGTAAAACGTCGTGTCATAGACTCTATAGGGTGTGCCTTTGGGGCATATCACAGTGAGCCTGTCAAAATAGCAAGAGAGGTGGTAGGATTAAAAGAAAACTCCTATGGTGCAACTATCCTCGGGACAGGAAAAAGGACATCTCCTGAATTAGCCACCTTTGTCAATGGCACAATGATTCGTTATCTTGATTATAACGATACCTACCTCTCCAAAGAACCTGCCCATCCAAGTGATAATATCTCTACAGCCCTTGCCATAGCAGAGGCAGAAAGGGCTAATGGCAAGGAGTTGATAACTGCCATTGTTATTGGTTATGAAATACAGTGCAGGTTATGCGATGCCGCATCTATAAGGAATAGGGGCTGGGACCATGTTACATATGGGGCATTTTCAAGCGGGCTTGTAGCTGCAAAATTAATGAACCTGAGTGTAGAGCAGACTGTTCATACCCTTGGACTTTCAGGTGTTGCAAATATAGCCATGAGGCAGACGAGGGTGGGTGAACTGTCAATGTGGAAGGGGTGTGCCTTTGGCAATACGGCAAGAAATGCTGTATTCGCTGCAATACTGGCAAGACATGGAATGACAGGACCTGCCCCGATATTTGAGGGGGAGAAGGGTTTTATGAAATTAGTATCAGGTCCCCTTGAACTTGAAGAATTTGGCGGAAAGGGGCATCCCTTCAAAATTCTTGATACCTATATAAAGTTCTATCCTGTTGAATACCACTCACAGAGTGCCGTAGAAGCTGCCCTGAGGCTTAAGGATGAGATAAGAAACAACCCCCTGCCCCCCTTTAATAAGGGGGATTTGGACACAATAGAATCCATAGAGGTTAAGACATTTGATGCCTGCTATGAGATTATAGGCTCAGGGATGGAGAAGTGGAATCCTAAGACACGGGAGACTGCTGACCACAGTCTCCCATACTGTATAGCCGTCGCATTGGTAGATGGAGAGGTGGGATTAGACCAGTTTTCAGAAGGAAGGATAAAAGACCCAATGTTGCACAAATTAATGGGGAAGATTAAAATTAGCCGTGATGCGGATTTAAATAGACAGTATCCAGAGGCAATGCCAAATCTGATTGAGATTATTACAAAGGATGGAAGATGTTTTTCAAAAAAGATTACCTACCCAAAGGGACATCCAAAGAATCCGATGACAGATAAAGAAGTGGAGGCGAAGTTCAAGACAATGGCTGATAATATTTTACCTCCGGGGCAGATAGATATAATCCTTGATAAGCTCTGGCATCTGGAGTATATAAAGGATGTAAGGGAAATAATGTCAACCCTTGTTATAACCTGATGCCTTTATGATGTGTAATAATCAGTAATATTCCTTTTGACAACACAATTAATCTAAGCAATAATTTGAATCAAAAATAGTAAGACAACTGAAATTTATACACTTGTGAGCACAAAAAGCTTGAGGAAGCTAATCAGTTCTTTTGACACACTAAATTTAGCAAAAGGAGGTGATGAGTGACATATTTTGTCAAGGATAATGTTTCTGACACTTCAGACCGAATTGGAATATCAGCACCAGGTGCTGATATGAACGAGTTAATTTCAATCGGAAAAGAAGGCTAAAAAAAAGAAAAGGGGTACAATTTTAATCTATGATAATAAAGTATTTAATTTAGATGGTCTTTACAACATAATTATGGATAAAATAACCGAAAATTTAGTAGAAGATTATATCTCCAGCAATGAATCAAATGTCAGGGATATGGATGATAAATTTGAATTATTTTGCAGTTATTCAATAATCTCCAAAGAATATGATGACACTTTTGAGATTGAACAGGTCTGGCTTGGGGATGATGCTGTAGGTATAGATGGAGTTGCAATTATTGTAAACGGAAAACTAATCGAATCGAAAGAAGAAGTCGGTGATCTAATTGATATAAACAATTTCTTAGATGTTATTTTTATATTCATTCAGTCAAAAACATCCAGCAATTTTGATTCTAAAGAGATTGGAAATTTTCTCTTTGGTGTATCTGACTTTTTTGAGGAGAAACCCAAAATACCTCGTAGTGAAAAGCTGAAAGAAAAAGCAGAGATAATGAATCATATTTATTCAAAAAGCGCTTATATGACTAAAGGTTCACCAGTATGTAAACTATATTACATTACCACAGGGACATGGAAAGATGATGCTGTGATTAAAGCCAGATTTGATACAGGTAAACAAGATTTACTCCAGAGAAACTTGTTTGATGATGTATTTATTATCCCATTAGATGCAAGAGGTATCCAAAGATATTATCAAGATACAAAATCCACTATATCACGAGAAATTCTTTTTAATAATCGAACATTAATGCCGGAGATTAAAGGCGTTGAACAAGCATATGTTGGCTTATTAGAGTTTGAACAATTTATTCGGCTTATTACTGATGATGAAAACAAAATAATGAATTCAGTTTTTTATGATAATGTAAGGGCATTTCAAGGTTAAAACCAGGTTAATAAAAAAATTAAAGAAACATTAGAAAAAAAGAAATTTGATCAATTTCCCATCCTAAATAATGGAATTACAATTGTAGCAAAATCACTTCAAGTAGTATCAAATAAATTTACACTAAATGATTACTCTATTGTAAACGGATGTCAAACAAGCCATGTGCTATATAATTCAAAAGATATAGAAGGAATTAATAAAATGAGTATCCCACTCCGTATTATTGTCGCAAATGATGAAGAGATTAGGAATGATGTTATTCGAGCTACTAACGGGTTTATCTAATAACATCGTATACTTAAAAAATCTAATAACATCGTAAACTAATTTACATCGTCTAAACTTCTTCCAAAAACTTTTTGGAGGAGGTAAAGGCGATGAAGAATCAAAATGAATATGAAAAACGCTGTAAG
>JACQBS010000107.1 GCA_016194325.1 Nitrospinota bacterium
CGCCTTTTTTATTGGCTTTGTAAGGTGAGAGGTGCAGCCTGCATCAAGGCTCTTCTGCTCATCTTCTTTAAGTGCATGGGCAGTCAGGGCGATAATAGGTGTGAACTCTGCGCCCTTCTCCGCCTCCCACTTCCTTATAATTTTAGTGGAAGTGTAACCGTCCATCACAGGCATCTGCATATCCATAAAAACAACGTCATATTTACCCGACATGAATTTCTCGACTGCAATCTCGCCATTTTCGGCTATCTCTATTTTATGCGGGGTCTTTTTGAGATAAGACTCGATAAGCAGACGATTATCTCTTGAATCTTCAACAAGGAGGATGTTTAAAGGCGGAATTTCTTCAATGGCTGCAGGTTTTGCCTGCGGCGATTTTTCCGTAACAACCTTTTTTTCAGCGATTGCCGCCGATATTGCAGCCCTTAATTCCGCTTTCTTTACAGGTTTAGTCATGTATTTCGCCATCCCAAGCTCCTTTGCCCTCTTTGTATAACCATCCCTGTTGTCTGAGGTGAGCATCATAACAGCCATACCTGCAAGGGTAGGGTCATTTTTCATATATTCTGCCATCTGAAACCCGTCCATCCCGGGCATACGGCAGTCAAGCAAGACAATCCGATACGACTCTCCCGCATCTCTCGCACGGATAAGCTCTGAAAGCCCTTGCTCCCCATCCACCGCCTTAGTTACAAGCACATCCCATTCTGAGAGCATCTCCTTCAATATCATCCGATTTGTTGCATTGTCATCTACGATAAGAATTCTTATTCCGCTTATATCAACTTCAGGAGACGGAAGCCGCTTCTTATCTTCAGATTGAACGGCAAATCTTGCAGTAAAATAAAATATGCTCCCTTCTCCCTGTTTGCTTTCTACCCAAATCCGTCCTCCCATCATCTCCACAAGCCGTTTTGAGATGGTAAGTCCGAGCCCTGTGCCTCCATATTTGCGGGTGGTTGATGAGTCAACCTGTGTAAATCTTTCAAAAACAGCATTCAGTTTCTCAGGGGGTATTCCGATGCCTGTATCCCTGACAGAAAAGATGAGATTGGCTTCGCCCTTCGTCCCTCGTCCTTCATCCTTCGTCTTTACCTCTACCACAATCTCACCCTTTTCGGTAAATTTAATTGCGTTTCCAATAAGATTGACTAAAATCTGCCTTAGCCTGAGAGGATCGCCGATTAAATATGTCGGGACATCGGGCATAATATGATGGGCGAATTCAACCCCCTTCTGATGCGCCCTTATTGCCATAACTTCACCGAGACTTTCAATAACCTCTCTTAAATCAAGGTCAGCCGATTCAATCGCCAGTTGTCCTGCCTCGACCTTTGAAAGGTCGAGAATATCATTGATAAGCTGAAGGAGATTCTCCCCTGCCGATCTGAACACATGGACATACTGCCTCTGCTCCGGGGTCAGCTCGGTATCCCACAATAAATCAGCCATGCCTATGATTGCATTCATAGGCGTCCTTATCTCATGGCTCATACTGGCGAGAAATTCGCTCTTTGCACGGGTGGCCGATTCTGCCTGTTCTTTGGCAATTTTCAGCTCGGCGGTGCGATCACCAACCTTTTGCTCGAGGTGTTCGGTATGCTCTTTAACAGTATGCGTCATCTGATTAAATGCATCCTTTAATTGCCCTATCTCATCGCCTGTGTTTACAGAGAGGACAATATTGTAGTTTCCCTTTGCTATCTCTTGAGATGAGGCAATAAGCGATGACAGGGGACGGAGGATTATCCTGTTCAAGAGTATGGTTATAAGAAAAAGAAAGGTGAGGAGAGACAGGATGATAACAAAAAGAACAGGTATAAAGTTTCTTATACTTACAACCTTCGATATATCGGATAGAACTATATTAAACC
Source organism: Nitrospinota bacterium (assembly GCA_016194325.1). Taxonomy (GTDB): domain Bacteria; phylum Nitrospinota; class Nitrospinia; order UBA9942; family UBA9942; genus UBA9942. Next base: position 1,875 of record JACQBS010000107.1, read on the forward strand.
AGCCTATATCTTTGATAAATGAAATTCCTGCAAGATATTTTTTGCCTTCAACCGTAATAAAGATGGTCTCAACTTCATTCGTCCCCCCCTCAATCCTTTTTAAAGCATTGTTGAGGGCAGACTTTTCAGTATCATCGGGCATAAGATCGTAAATTGTTATCTTTTTCATATCTCCCCTGATGTTGCTGTTATGCTCCATATATTTTGGGTTCTCGTGCGCTTCAAGTGAGCCGTCCCTGCTTATAAAAACAGTTGACACCCCTTCCTCCACCGAATATATCAGGGTATTTATAAAATCGGTAAGCTCAAAGCCGCTCCCTCCTAATCCTATCTTCTTGTTGTTTTCATCTCTCACTGCGGCATTGATCCAGACCTTGGTAACCTTAAGGGAGTTGTCATAATCAAGATTGAGGGCGAAGCTCTCCACATTCTTCATGGCATTGAAATACCAGTTGTCATTGGGATTGCCTTCCTGCAAGGTATGTCTGAATTCTTTGTTTTTAAACTCATCCTTTGCATTATTGAAATAGTAATGTTTGGACTTATCTATAATAAAAAAGAAGCTCCTGTCGCGGAAAGCGGTTCTGTAGCTCTCAAGCTCCTGAAGGGCGAGGTTCTTAAGCTCTGCATTGTCTTCATTCTGTGCCCATTTTCTGATAAGCGGAGAGTCTATGAGTTTTAACGATAGAGCGACTTCCCTGTGTATCAGGGAGAGTGCCTTGTTTTTTTCCAGAAGCGCCTGCTTTTTTACAAAATTAATGCCTAATTTTTCTATGACCTTATCGGTTGCAAATTTGAATGCAATAAAGGTTAATAACCCAACAATGACATAGATGGCAACAATGCTAAAAGTAAATTTAGATTTAAGGCTTGTATTACCCATAAAATATAAAACAGCCGCAGAGGTTACAGCGTGGCAGAGCCACAACCAAAAAACATAAAAGCAACCATAGATGGACACAGAGATTTTAAAATCGGTTTAAACAGTTTAAACGGTTTAATCCGGTTTTTATTCATAAACAACTTCAACCTTATCGAGGTAGCTTGAGAGCTCATTAACCTGTTTTTTTATCTCCTCTGAGTTTTTCCCCAGTGCAGCTTCTTCAATGGAGTGTCCTATATTGGTGATAGCGTCAAATCCATAGCCGCCGCCAGACCCTTTCATAGTATGTCCTAATATCCGAATAGTCTCATAATCGCCTTTTTTGAGTGCATCCAATATCGTTTTAACATCCTCACGCATGTTCTGAAGAAAACCGGGTACAAGCTCTTCAATATCGGCATCTACATGGACAACGATTTTTTCCTTATTATCCTGTATCATGTTATCATCTTTATAATTTACTTCAACGGACAACTATAGGCAGTGTTTAATAATACCACATATTTGTTGTTTAAAAACAAGTTATTAACACAAAAAAAGAGTGAATAAAACCACAGAGTTCACAGCGTGGCAAAGCCACAACCAAAAAAACTACAGAAGCAACCACAGATAAACACGGATGAACACAGATAAAATCAAAACAAGAAGCTGAGAAGATTGGAAGATGAAAAATACAAAACCTCATAACTTCTTAACTTCTCATCATCTTATCTTCATGCTGTTAAATCTGTGTTTATCTGTGTCCATCTGTGGTTAAAAGTTTTTCTTTTTTGTTCTTTAAAAAACATTGCTAAAAAAGCAAGGTTTTATAACCTTGTATTACAGAGGATAAGTTAAATTGATTCTTTTTTCTTTTAGGCTCAATATCTTTCTCTGAGTCCTCTGTGGTTAATGCATTATTTGGGATTATAAAATAAGAATTTAGAAATTAAAAAGGGGAATTAAAATGGGAATTTTTTAACTACACTGAAACTTGCAGCCTCTGCTACCTCTTCAAAAGTTACAGGCTTTGCCCTCATTGATTCAATAGCAACAGTTGCCTGTCCTGAGCCCTCCCATATCACATTTCCTGTAACAGTATCCCATAATTGAAGTGATAGCTTTACTGTGGTCTCTCTTGTTGAGACTATTGACAATCCGAGGAGTGAGAATCTTGAAGAGATTGATTCTGTAAATGATAAAAGCTTAGGCTGGATGATATATCTGACCTTCAATGCATCCCCAACCTTCCACAGATAGTCTTTTTTTAAAATTCCCGTCGTATCATAATAGTCTAACATCTTTGCATAGATATCTGTGAGGTCAGCAGTATTAATGCTATTGATAGTCTCTCTTGACGAGATAATATTTATCTTAGGCTTTTCTTTTTGGAATGCCTTTTCTATTATATCTGAAATGGTTACCTTGTATTCTCCGAGGCCGCTCACCCTTGAAAGTGCGGTTGTAAGAAATCCTATACGGTTGCTATCTATTTTATCTACCTGCGGGGAGCGGTAAAATTCATATGAGCTTACATTGATTTGCTTTAATGGACCGCCACATCCTATTAAGGTTAGGAATAACACTAATATAAACAACCTCCAACTGATTTTAGTATTGGTTATTGGATATTGATTATTATTTGAAATTTGCGATTTGGTCATTTTCAAACTTTATATTTTAGTATTTTATTGAGCATCCAGATAGCATTGATTTTCTTATTGCAGTATCTGTATATAACCTCTGATAAAGGCATTATCTGACACCCCTTTTTTAATATTCCTCCTTCGGTGCTATTTATCACATCTAAAGCCCCATCTCTCTTCCATTGAGAAAACGCCCATTCAAGCCACTGCTTTGTCACAGACATTGATTTAATTGTAGGAATATCACTTCCAAAAATATCCATCTCGCTTACTATGTTTTCCTTCTGTTTTTCATATATTGATGACAGGTTCTCCTCCTTATGTATTATTTCACGGGTATAAACATTCCCGCTTGAATAAGAAAGGTCCTGTCCAATAAATGTAATTGGATTGGCACCTATCTTAAATGATAGGTCATAGGCTACCGATAATACACTCCCTCCGGGAGTAAGCGTGCCAACCTCATTAGCAACTGCCTGAATTTGGTTGAAAAGCGGTATATCGGGGGCATATTTGTTATAAAATATAATCCTTCCATACCACATCTTCAAAACAAACGGATGGATAACAGTTGAGGCAACAAGGGTCAATCCCCTTGTGTCTAAACCTTTAAAAAAATCTACGACATATTCCTGCGGGTCTAAATTGACAACTAATGAAGGGGTGATGGAATTGGATAATAGGGTTTTTAAAGCTGCATCACATGATATTATTAGTGTCCTGTCTTTGGCTGCATGGAGATATTTTATATTCTTGTCAAGGGAAGGGCCTGCACCTACAATTACACACGGTATGTTTTTAAACTTATCCTTGAGTGTATTAACACCCGGGCAACGGGCAATATCCCTTTTATTTTTATTAAAATTGCTCTGCCATAGAGGGGTAAATAACTGAATTGTAGCATTCTTAACCTCTTTCAGCCTCTCTTGATCTACCATTGATAAAACAGTAAGCAGAAGGCAGTAATGAGTAAGCAGTAAGCATATCACTTTATTTCTGCCTACTGCCTGCTGTTTACTGCCTACTGTTTTTTTGTTATCGTTTAAGATTCACTGTCTCTGTCAGCATCTCATCTATTGATGTAATGATTTTTGAGTTTGCCTGATAAGCCCTCTGTGTCTGAATCATATTAACAAACTCTGTGCTAAGGTCAATATTTGACTGCTCAAGAGAGCTTCCTGCAATACTGCCAAACCCTCCTGCCATGGCAAGGCCGAGAACAGGCTGTCCTGATGATGCAGACTCGGCAAATAGACTGCCGCCTATCCTTGTCAATCCCCACGGGCTTGAAAAGTTTGCAAGCCCTATCTGGCGGAGTTTCTGAGTCTGACCGTTGCTGAATAATCCTGATATATAACCATCCTGGTCTATAGAGAGCCCCTTCAGAGTTCCAGTGGAATATCCGTCCTGAGTCAGTGCATTTGTAACAGATGTAGCTGCATAGCCTGTCATATCACCATAAGTGCCGCCTGTAGTTTGATTAAGTCTCCATGCTACACTCATTGGACTCGCACCACTAATGCCAGTTATACTAATAGTTGGATTTGTAGTTGGTGAGCTTAACGCTCCACTCGTATTAAAGCTGAGTGTCCCTGTCCCTCCGGTTACAGTGATAGTCCCTGATGCCGCACCCGATGTAGTTGCAGACATTGAATAATTCCAGTTATTTCCAGTTTGTTTTGTAAGTGAAATAGTAAGTGTAACCAACTGACCCAATGAGCTGTATAGATTGGCAGCCGACTGAAATACTGTCCCGCTTGAGGCGTTTGCATTTAGATTAGCTCCAAGCCTGAAGTATGTAGATGCCTTCGGCTGTGACTGGACCCCTGCAAGGTCTATATCAACTAATGAGCCGGTAGCAATTCCATTGGTGTCAAGCAGATACCCTTGAGCTATATATTTGCTTGGATTTACAAGTTTGCCGGCATCATTTAGTATAAACTCCCCCGCCCTCGTATAATACCTGCTGGTTCCCTGATTAACAATAAAAAATCCTGACCCCTGAACTGCCATATCAGTTGCATTTCCTGTCGTCTCAAAAGAACCCTGGGCAAGACTAAGATTTACACTCTGCATTGTTGTTCCCCTGCCTATCTGCATACTTGCCGAGCCATTTGAAACACTCTGTGCAAGGACATCTGCAAAAATTGACCTGCTCCCCTTAAACCCTATTGTATTAACATTTGCAATATTATCGCCGATGACATTCATAGCCTGCCCGTAGGTCATAAGTCCGCTTACCCCTGAATACATTGAACTTGCTAATGACATATATTACCTCCTTTCAAAAAAATTAGCAATTGCTAATAAAGTGGTGGGGGTTCCCCCCTAATCAAATCTAATTTAAGTTATTAACCTCAATTATACTGCTCATTGATACACTCTGTCCCCCTACAGAGATGAGTGTATTCCCACTATCAAAGGAAACACCTGTTACACGGCCCCTTATTAAAGGTGTAACTGCAATATCGGAGCCTGATACATCCACTGCATGGGTCATGAAAGAATATGTTCCGTCAGGCATGGTATTCCCAAGGTTGTCCTTTCCATCCCATGCAAAGGTATGTTCACCGCTGTCTTTGGCAGACTCTGAAATTACCCTCACCAATTCGCCTCTATTATCGTAGATACTTGTCTTGACCTCCTTTGCCGCAGAAGAGAGTTTATAATTTATATTCGTCTGGGAACCTGCAGTGTGTTTAATACTATTCCCCTCTGCCTTTATCTCTTTACCAATGATGTTTATTGCTTGTGTATTATTCAGGGAAGACTGACTCATCTGAATATTTTTGAGATTGTCATTTATATTAAACATCTGCTCCAATGAGCTGAACTGTGCAAGCTGTGCAGTAAATTCGGTGTTCTGCACAGGATTCAACGGGTCCTGATTCTTCATCTGTGTGACAAGCATTGTAAGAAATGCGTCCTTTCCAAGTGCACGGCTCTTTTGTGGACTCTTAGAATTATCAACCCCTTTTGAATATATAAATGGTGTATCTGAAACCTGCATATTTTTCACCCCCCTTTAAACAAAAATATTAATTAAATTATTATTAACTATCCCCTTTATATCCATCTTCTTACCTGACATATCTGCCATGTCTATCACATCAGGCATGCCAATTTTATCTGCATGATATATTGGGGTATTTCCTGCATTGTTTTGATTATAACCATGTCCAACAAATACTGAAAACTGCTCTACCTTAATACCAGAATCAGCTAATGAACGTTTTAGCTCGTTTAAATTTGATTCAATAACCTCCTTAACATAATGTGTATCAGCAATCGCCGTCACCTTCATACTATGTGATTCCACAGTAACCTTCATTTGAATTGAACCGAGTGAAGGAGGGTCAAGGTGGATGTTTATTTCCTTCTTATCACCCTTAACAACTATCTGTGCATTTTCAACAATCTGATTTATGACGGAATTACTTAAAGATGCCTTTGAGGATTGGGAAATATTCTCAGTCCCGCCTGTGGATACTGAATCAAAACCTTTTAAACCTGTATTAGCAGAAATATATTTAACAGATACCTCTCTATTCTCAGGAAAAGATTTATCAGCAGTTAATGAATCTGAATCTGTTGCCTTTTTATTATCCAATGGTGAAGATTTTTTTTTGTCAATCATTTCAAGATTATGAGAAACCTTTACATCTTTATCATTTATAGCAACATCTTCATTTTCAGTCCTTAAACTATTATTATCAGTAAAACCATTTAATATTTTCAGATTTTCCTTTACCGATTCTTTATTAAATATCCTATCCATCACATCCTGCTTATCCTGTAAAAACTGAGATTCTATTTCGGAAGGGCTTATATCCAATTTATCTGAAACAATATTTTTAATATCTTCTAAAGACTTCTGTATTTGAACAGAATCTGACGGAATATTTCTTTGTTCACCTTCAAGCAGGATATTTTTATTTGATGAACCTGCATAATCTATCTGGCTTAAAATTTGAGTATTATCATTTGCCTTACCTATCCCTTCAAGTTGTTGATTGGTATTTACAACTTGTGCCACTATACCCCTTGCATTATCCCCATTGAATCCTAAGCTTTTAAGAAAATCTACGGCAGTAATACTTTCTAAGTCCTTATTTCCAATTGATTTCAAATCAATACCCTGCCCTGAACTTGTTTCAGGATTAATTGAATTAAGTTTAGCAATATCAGGATTAATTCCCAGTATAGATAAAAATAGTGAGGCACTTATTTCCATAGAATCTGTAGTTGTAATTTCTGAATTGGCATTATCAGTAACAATTTTATCTGGCACACTGTTGTTTATACCTTTGCTTACGGCTTCATTTGCTTTATTAAAAAACTTTTGAAAATCAGATTCACTACATCCTATACAATTATTCTTATCACCAACTATAGAATCTTGTGATAATAACTGAGGTGAGCCTATAAAATCTGTCTGTAATATAGAGAGTTCCATAATATCCCAATAAAATATTTGTGATTATAAACTCAATGTTTAAAGTTTTACTCAACTCCCATTTAAAGCAAATGCTATGCCAATATGTTTTAAAACTCCTAACATATTGTATTTATATAATAAATAGAATTATCTTTATTGTCAGATGCATAATTAAAAGAAATTATTACCTACAGAGTAGGAAAAAAATAACTTAAGATTTCAGTTATTCCCTTGATTTTGAAAACTTCGTTGGATATATTTCACACATGACAGAAAAGAATATAGTCTTATTTATCAGTACGCACGAGACATTAAGGGCGGAAAAAATCCTAATTTCAGAAGGTATAGATTTTAAGACTGTCATAAAGCCACGCAGTATTACATCTGAGTGCGGCTTTGGACTGGAATTTGATAGTCATCGTAGGGAGAAGATATTAATCACCTGTAAAAATAATAATTTAAAAATGAGTGGGATATTTATTGCAAGAGGAAAGGATATCTGGGAGAAGATAGAATCCGAATAAAATCCAAAATATTTACTAAAGTTATTTTGTTTTTTGACGATAACTAAGATAAGGGATTTTTTTATTTTTTAAATATCTCGCTCTTAAATCAATTCTATTGGTAATATCGGTATAGCTATTGATTTCTTGAGCAAAAAAAAGGAGGTGATTAAAATGGCAGTAGGTGCAATCTCAAAAAATGAGCAGTCAAGCAGATTATCTCAGGCAATGAAGGGAAGACAATCTGAACAGGCACAGAAGAAACAGGCGAAAAAGACAGAGAAACAACAGGGCGCTACGGCTCAGGGAATGAGTGCTAACAAGCCTAAGGGTGCTGAGGAAACCAGAGATAAATCACAGGCAGCAAAGGCAAATGCCTCAAGGATGTCCGCAAAAGGTTCAAATGTAGATAAAGTAGCCTAAATAAGTTTAGGGGTTGAGGAGTTTAAGAGCCTATGATTTGACTCCATAACTTCTCAACTCTCAAACTCTACAATTTTTATGATAGAAAAGGTATCTTCATATCTCAGCTATCAGGGGCATGGCATGATAGAGAGGTATCCGAAAGACTTAAATATCTCCTATGTTGCCTCTCATGAAATGAGACATGCAGTCAATAATGAGCTTACTGCACTCGCAAAGAATGAAAATGTTAAACAGGATATTTCATATAAACTCTCCATTTCAGGTGGAAAGTTGATTGCGATTCAGGGGGTTACTGAGGCTGAGTTCAAAAAGGATAAAAATCCCTCCCCTTCTCCTGCAGCCATATCTCAGATAAATCCGGATAATTTTTCTAAAGACAAAGATGAGATAAAGGCATATTTAGAAGTAACAAGATTAAACCGTATTAAGGATAATTATGAAAATAAAATAAGGGAGATAAAGAGAGGGGCAGGTATAAATAATGAGACAGAGACTATCTCAAATTCTGAAGGTACAAATAGTGAGGCTGTAGATTTAAAGCCACAAATCATCTCGGATACCTCCCTCAGAAACGAAATGGAGAGACTCAGGTTGAAAAATGAAATAAAGCTGATAGATGACCGCATTGGAGATGTTAAGAACAGCAGGGTAATTAACGGGTTGGCTCAAGGCAATAGTTCAGGGGATAAAACACATGAATCAGGTGATACTAATGTTGAGAAAAAAAATAAAAAGGACTTTATAAATATCAGAGGTAATAATAGTGAGACTATTGCCAACTCTTTATGGTTTATGAGAAGGGAGGTGCCGGGTGTAATTCTTTTTGATGGTGCCGCCTCTGCGATAAAAACAATGGATACGCTAAAGGAATTAGAAAATGTATCATCTAATAATTCACCTATTATTGATAAAATCAACTTCGGCTCAAGTTTTCTGAATCTAAAAGGGATGAATTTTGATGACCTTACAAGCCATCTTGCTGAGCTTAGTAACAGCTCATCAAGTTTATCTAAAACGGACAGCTTGAATATCCATAAGGGAAGCTCAGCAAATTCAGATTCTGTTGACATAAGTGTCGGGTTTGGAAGCCCTGACGGAGAATATCAGATACTGGTTCACCAGTTAGCCTCTGCACAGCAGATTGTGTCAAATGAATCTTCTGACCCGTTCAAATCTCTCGGTCTTTCAGGGAGTTTTACAATAAACGGCTACTTAATATCCGTAACCTCATCTGATTCACTGAATGACATAAAGGACAAGATAAACTTTGGAGAGGATACAAATAAAAATGGAGTATTGGACTTATCGGAGGACTTAAATAAAAATGGAATTATTGACAGCTTCTTCATTAAAGGTGTAAAGTCAGACGGCCTCTATTTAAATAGTATATCCATATTTGAGGATGTGAATTCAAACAGACAACTCGACCCAAGTGAGGATATTAATAATAATGAAAGACTTGATGGAGGCAGCAGTAAAATAAATGTTATATCATCTATAGAAAGAAACAGGCTGATACTTACATCTACTTCTTACGGGGACAAAAAGATAAGCCTTACTGATACTGATGGAATACTCTTATCACTCGGTTTTTTCAAGCTGGATGGAAAGGGTATTTCACTCCAGAAAGAACAACAGCTTTTATCCAATGGTGAAAATCTAAATAAGGAGCCTCAAAAGGCAATTGTTAGTGTAAATGACATCAAATATGAAAAAAATACAAACTCAATAATAGATATAATATCAGATGCCACTATTAACCTTAAAAAGAGCTCAAGCTCTGGAATAACAGTTACAATATCATCTGATGTTACACAGGCATTAGGCAATATAAAAGGTTTTGTTGACAGTTTTAATAAGACATTAAGATTTATCAATGACCAGATCGCGTCAGATAGGATGCTTAATAAAGATGAAAAGGTTCAAAACATAAGAAATAATATCGTTCATAATGCTAATGATGAAATAATATCTAACGATGGAACAAATCATATATCGCAAATAGGTATTGAAAAAAATAAAAGCGAGAGGAGGTATATAAATCAACTCTCACTTACAAATCTTTTAAGCAATTTAAAAGAACAGTTTGCCTCTAAAGGAGGAAATTCAATATACTCAAACCTTGATGAGATAGGCATAACATCTATTGAAAATGACACTCTGAATATCAACGAAGACAGGCTTAGAGAGTCACTTAAAAATAATAGTAAAGATGTGTATAAAATTTTATCCGGCAGTGGTGACAGTATAACCTATAGGATTGGAAAACAGATGGAGTCGGCACTTAATCCAAAGACTGGAACTATAAGATTCAGGAAGGATGTGATAGATTATTATACAAAGAATCAGAATGTTGTAAGGAATTTCTTGAAAGCGAAAGAGGATATTTCAAAAACAAAGATAGAGGGCAGGATAAAATCAACTGCAGTATCAAAGGTTGCCTAATGAGTGAACTTATATTTAATTACTTGAGAGAAGAGTTAAATTGCTATGAGGAGATACTCTCATTATCAAATAGACAAAAGGATGCTATTGTTAATGTCAATGAAGATATTTTGATGGAGATAATCAAAGAAAAAGACATATTGATTGAAGAGGTAAAAGAAATTGATAAAAATCTCGGCAATGTTATTAATAAAAAAAAGGGGGTTTTTGATAATTCGGCAGATATGCTGCTAAAAAAAATAGAAGCCAGTCTGAATGAAATTAATAAAATAGAAAATGAATGCAGGGAAATCGTTGCAAATAGAATGAAAGATATATCTCATAAAATGAAGGAACTTAGGACAGGCAAACAAATTGCAAATATATATTTAGAGAAAAGCATATATACCCCTAAATTTATAAATATGAAGAAATGACAGGTGAGCAGTAATGACGACAATAAGCAGCATACAAAACATTATTACAGCATATAGCCAGCAATTAAAATACAAAGAGAGGCTTGCCTCTGTAAAAAAGGTTGAAACACAGCAGACACAGAGGGACACGGTATCTATATCAAAAGAGGGTAAGAGGCTGCTTAAAGAAAGCCACTCATTAAAAGAAAAAACCGCTCCCGAAGAAAATCTATCCCCGGTAGAAAATATTAATACTTCAAATAATAACAGAGAAACTCCTGAGAATAGCTGATTATTCTCTATTACCCTGCTTAAATGTTAAGGCAGTTTGGGAGATTTTATCCCATCCAGCCTTTTATCTGTCAGGCTCCGCAAAAAGGCAATCAGGTCATCTTTTTCAGCAGATGTAAGATTCAATGGAAATATTAATGAATCCTGATTGGGGTCATTAGGGTTACCACCCTTATTATAATGTTCAACAACCTCTTCAAACCTTCTAAAAGCCCCATCATGCATATGAAAGGATAGAGAGGCTGAATTATAAAGGGTTGGTGTTTTAAATTTGCCTTTATCGCCATTATCTTTTGTCACCTCATATCTCCCCAAATCCTCCTTTAAAGGACCTACCTGCGGAACACCTATATTATGAAACATATTATCACTAAGGTTAGGAGGGGTATGGCATGTAATACAGACAGCCTTTCCCTTGAAGAGTTCAAATCCCCTTTTTGCAGCAGGGCTTATAGCCTTTTTATCTCCATTTACATATTTCTGAAATGGCGAATCATAGGCTATGAGGGTCCTCTCAAATGATGCTATTGCCTTTGCAATATTTTCAGGTGTTGCATCAGTCCCGAAGGCATGATTAAACTGTTTCTTATATTCAGGTATGGTATTCAGTCTTGCCACAACATCTTCTATCTTTGCCCCCATTTCAGGAGGTGCTGTGATTGGCCCCATTTTACCCGGAAGTGCACCTGTCTGCTCTTCTAATGATGATGCCCTCCCGTCCCAGAAAAGAGAGGTATAGTAGGCTGAATTAACCCATGAGGGCGCCCATCTCCCGAGCTCACCGCCATGGCCAAATGCCCGCGGTGTTGGCCCGCCGCCGCCTGCCGCTGGAACATGACAGTGTGAACAGCTTATAGAATCACCTTTAGACAGGCGGATATCAAAGACAAGCTGGTGCCCTAAAGCAATCTTATCTTTTGATTGAGGATTATCCTTCGGAACAGGAACGGGAGGGAGTTTCCACTCAGATAAATCCTCTGCAAATCCTATACTTGTAATGGATACAACCACAGCTAAAAAAGGAATCAATACTCTAAATACTCTATTCATAAATAATCTCCTATTACCTAATTCCCTCTCCTGCAAGAGGAGAGGGAAATATTTATCATTTCTGTCGCGGTTCCATTCCTGCAGGCTGTTTTGTTGCCTGTGATACAATAAGGTCTGTCTTTGCAACTATCTTATGCCAGATGCCTTTAGGTGCCAATACTGTAACACCGGGCTTTAAGGTCTTAGACTCCTCTTTCCCTGAGTCAATGTAAAATACACCTTCTCCATCATGGACAAAAAATATCTGGTCCCCCTCTGGATGCCTGTGATAATCAAGCACCTGTCCTGGTTTAAAATAATAAGTATCAGCAGTTAACTGTTCAGACTTTATCTGAGTTACCTTGTTCACACTTCCTTCCTTAAACTCCTTTTTCTCCAATACATTTGCATAACTCATCTCTTATCCTCCTTTATTGAATTGCTTCATAAACCTTTCCTACCATCTTCGCAGATGGTTTAAGTGTCTTCTTGCCCTCTGACCAATTTGCAGGACATACCTCATCCGGATGCTTTGAAACATAAATATTGGCTTCACTCTTTCTTAAAAGCTCAGATGCATTTCTCCCGACATTATAAAAATTAACCTCTGATGCAACAAGCTTTCCTTCAGGATTAATTATGAAAGTCCCCCTCAATGCAAGGCCTGTTGCCTCGTCATATACACCAAAAAGTCTTGAAACAGTCCCTGTAGGGTCAGCACCCATCAAATACTTTATATCCTGCAAGAGTTTTTCAGACTGCTGCCATGCAAGATGAGAAAATTTAGTATCTGTGCTTACAGAAACAACCTCACAGCCCGCAGACTTTAATTCCTTATGCTTATCTGCAAGGTCTTTAAGCTCTGTGGGGCAGATAAAAGTAAAATCTGCCGGATAAAAGAATAATATCAACCACTGCTTTTTTGCCTTCACCTCATCCAAACTTATCTTGGCAAAATCCCTCTTCAGAGGGTCATAAACATCCATTTCAAAATTTTGAACAACCTGTCCAACATTTACACATGTCATCGCCAATACCTCCTTTTTATAAAAGTTTACCCTGTTAGAAAAGTAAAGACTTTCGAACGGGGTTTGCTTAATCCAAAAGTCATAATTAACAATTCTCAATTCTTAATCTTTAGCTCCCTCCTTTCTTTTTGACATTCCTTGCAAATACCATAAAAATCTATATGGTTTCCAACTGTTTTATATTCTTTTAATATTTCAGACGGTAGCCTCAAGGCATCTGAGTAGTCTTTAATTACATCACCAATTTTGTTACATTCGGTACAGATGATGTGATGATGAGTGGTTACATTTGAGTCGTAATGCTTCTTCTCAGGGTCAATTGTAACTTCAAGTATCTCCCCTTTTTCTTTCAATGCCAGAAGGGTATTGTAAACAGTAGCAAAGGATACAGTTGGATAAGCCTTTTTAATCTGGGTAAATATATCATCAGCAGTTGGATGGCTTGTATTTCCGTCCAAATACCTTAAAATTGCTATCCTCTGCGGCGTAAGCTTAAAATCTCTTTTTCTGTATTTTGCAATTATCTTTTTCATTTTCTAATTTAGAATTATTTTTATTTGAGAATTAATATAATACAGATATTAATACCTGTCAAGAACTTTTTTTAATTTTTTGCAAAAAAACATAATAAGCCACCCCAGAGGATACAGAGAGAGACAAAAAGAACAAAAACCTGATTAACCGCAAAGACGCAGAGAAATAACCAACGACTGACAACCAACAACTAATAACTATGTTGTAGGTTATAGGTTGCAGATTGTAAGTTGTAGTTTGCGTCTTTGTATCTTTGCAGTGAAAAGATTTTATAATTTCCTATAAATAAGATATTACTTCTTCTGTTCTTCTGCTGGCTGTTTTTGAGGCTTTCTCTTGACTAACTGCTCACTGATTTGAACAGCAATGGCTGGATTTATATTACCAAGAATCTTGGCGACACTCTTTCCCTTCATCCTTGACAATACCTGTATTGTAATATCCCTATCAAGTTTTTCAACCTGTGCAGCCGCTTCGGCAGGAGGCATTGAGCTATATACCTTTACAAGGTGGTTTATACTCTTTTCCTCCAAATCCTTTCTCAATATTATCAGTTTTTCCATATCAACCTTGATTGATTCAAGTTCAGCCAGCTTCTGCTGAATATTCTGCTGAATCATATTCAACTGCTCCTCTTTCATCTTAATCTCTTCTTCCTTTTTTGACAGTTCCTCTCTCTTTTTCTCAAAAGATTTTAGAAGTTCAAGGTCAAGCTCTGACTGGGGCTCTATTTTCTTTTCTGCAGGAGCTGTTTCAGTCTTTTGCTGTGCATGGGATACGGTAACAAAAGATACTTTCTGAAGTGAAGAATCCATCCGCTTTATAATATATTTTAAATCAGCCATGTCATTCAGCCCGCTTAAGAATATAGTTAAGCCGAGCTTCATTGATATAATCGTTACAAAAATTATTCCGATTTTTTTATCTGCCATACATATCCCGTGTAAACCTATTAACAGCTATCTCGTCAAGAAGCCTCTGCTCTTTAAGATTAATTTCTCTCGTATACTCTCTATATCCCCTCTCCTTTATAACCTCCAATATTTTTCTATTTTTCATGGCATCAATCACTTCAACAAGCTTTTTATCAGCCCTCTCCCGGCATTTTTTTATAATATCACCCTGATTTTTTATTTTTAATTCCAATCCGTTTAGATATGAAAAGTAAAGTTTAATATCTTCTATCTGTAAAGTTACCCCTCCCTTTTGCAGACTGCCCAAATCGTTTATGTGACTATCTTTTTCAAATATCATCATCTTGAGCCTGTCTTCCTCAAGGGATAACTGTCTCCTGAGTTCCGATAATTCTTTCAGGAGATTTTCCTCTATAGTTCTTCTATAATTTAAAACTGATTCAAGCCTGAAGCGAAACATAGATTTAGTTAAATAGTTCTCCTAATGATTTTATGCTCCCGTTAAAATCTGCCCTCTCCTCTATCCCTTGAATTAAATATCTATTTATCCTGTCAATCATGTCTATGGCATAATCAATCTTTGGATT
This sequence comes from Nitrospinota bacterium, assembly GCA_016194325.1. Taxonomy (GTDB): domain Bacteria; phylum Nitrospinota; class Nitrospinia; order UBA9942; family UBA9942; genus UBA9942. Next base: position 16,973 of record JACQBS010000107.1, read on the forward strand.
ACTCCCCTTTACATAGGCACCAATGTTTATCAGGTCTTCAGCCTCTTTATATATAGCAATAACCTCTCTCAGCTTTTTTGAGAGTTCCATATGCTCAGGTGATACTACATCTATCATCACCCTGCTTACACTATTCAGTATATCTATTGCCGGATAGTGATTATGTGCAGCGAGATTTCTTGACAAGACAATATGACCGTCAAGTATTGCCCTTGTTGAATCTGATATCGGCTCGCTCAAGTCATCCCCTTCCACAAGGACTGCATATAGGCCTGTGATACTCCCCTTATCAGAGGATGTCCCTGCCCTCTCAAGCAGCTTTGGAAGGGTTGCAAATACGGATGGCGTATACCCCTTTGTTGTTGGCGGCTCGCCTATTGCAAGCCCAACTTCCCTCTGTGCCATTGCAAACCTTGTAACTGAATCCATCATCAGGATTACATCCATACCCTTTCCCCTGAAATACTCGGCTATGGCTGTGGCAATGAAGGCGCCCCTCATCCTTATTAGGGGCGGCTGGTCTGAAGTGGCTGCTACTATAACCGACCTCTTCAGCCCCTCTTCTCCAAGATTCTTTTCAATAAAATCCCTTACCTCTCTCCCCCTCTCACCTATGAGTGCAATTACATTTACATCAGCCTTTGTATTTCTCGCTATCATTCCCATGAGAACACTTTTTCCAACGCCGGTTCCTGCCAAAATACCCAGCCTCTGTCCCTTACCGCATGTAAGTATTCCGTTAACCGCCCTTATACCGAGGTCAAGAGGCTCATTAATTCTCATTCGCTTTAAAGGATTAATCGGTGCGGCATATATAGGCTGGTCAACCCCTGTGTGAATCATGCCCTTTTCATCAATAGGATTTCCAAGACCATCTATCACCCTCCCCAGCATCTCATCAGATACCTTTATACTTGCCCTCTCCCTCTTAGCAACTATAAGACTCTCCGGCCCAATCCCTCTCGTATCACCAAGCGGCATCAGGAGAATACTGCTGTCCCTGAATCCTACTACCTCTGCACCTATCGGCGGGAGTTTGCCCTTTGGATATATATCACATAAACCGCCAATAGATGAGTCAGGGCCATTTCCTTCAATCACCAAACCGACTACACGGTTTACCTTTCCATTGACCCTTATTGGATTAATCTCATCCAATGCGTGATAATATTTTTTAAAACTAATGGCTGGAATCATAAATCAGTAAACAGTGAACAATGAACAGTAATTATTTACCGGTCACTGACCACTCACCACTGTTTTCAGGACATGCTCTATAGCCTCTATCTGCTGTTCAATCCTTGCATCTATGCTTCCATAATTTGTCTCAACTATACACCCGCCCCTTCCGACCGATATATCACCCTCAACGGTAATATTCTTAACCCCTTCAATTAAACTGCTGATATCCGCTTTTATCTCTTTTGCCAGCTCTAAATCTTCTGGATTTACCTTTACCTTTATCTCTTCCTTACTAACTACACTGCTTATAGCCGCCCTTATTGTATTTAAAACTGTATCCCTATCTGTAGTAACTTCCTTATGAATTACCTTTTTAGAAACTGCAAGAATAAGTTCTAACATCTCTGACTCTATTGACCTATAAATCTCCTCCTTAACCCTGCCTATCTCTAATAGTTCCTTTTTAACTGTTTCTATAAGCGGTTCAACAACCTTTTTCCCTTCTTCCAGTCCCTTTCTCTTGCCTTCTTCAAACCCCTTTTTATATGCCGCCTTTTCAATCTGTTCAGCCTTAATCTTCGCCTCTTCTAATATATGCTCTCCCTCTTTCTTTACCGAAGTCTCCTTATCCTTTTTGAAATCACGTGCAAAACCGCCGACTTCAAAATCACCCTTCTTTTCGCCTTGTACTGCCCTATTAAAACGTGTCTCTTTCACAGGTTCATTACCAATCTTCCCGATAAGCTCTATATTCTTAAACTGAAAATTTTTAAAGAAATCTTTTTTATTTTCTTCTTCCGATTTTAGTATCATAAAATAAGATTAAACAAGTTCCTCTCCTGCCCCGCCAATTACTATCTTCCCCTCTTCCTCTAACTTCTTGGCAATCTTTAATATGTTCTGCTGAGCCTTTTCTACCTCGCTGAGTTTTAGCGGACCTAAAGCCTCTAAATCCTCCTTCATCATAGTTGCAGCCCTCTCTGACATGTTTGCAAATATCTTTGTCCTCAGAGGCTCACTTGCAGTTTTCAATGCAATAAGGAGGTCCTGACTGCTTACATCTTTAAGAATTGTCTGCATACCCCTGTCGTCAACCTTAATCAGGTCTTCAAACACAAACATCAGCTTTCTTATCTCCTCTGCCAGGTCGGGATTGCTTCCCTCTATCTCCGATATAACCCGGGCCTCAGTGGTATGGTCTAACTGGTTTAGAATCTCGGCAACAGAAGCCACTCCACCTATCTTACTCCCCTCCACCGCACCTGCACTCCTGAACTCTGCCGCCAATGCCTCATCCAGTTCCTTAATCACACCGGGTGGAATCCTTTCCAGTTTTGCCATTCTGAATATTATCTCTGATTGAAATTTTTCAGGTAATTCTTTTAATACAGCACCGGCATGTGAAGGCTCAAGATGGGCTAAGATAATTGCACAGGTTTGAGGATGTTCATTTCTCATGAAATTTGCAATTGTCTTTGCATCAAGAATACGAATAGCATCCAACCCCCCGCCACCCTCCTCTTCACTCGGCAAAGCCAATCTCTCCATTACCTCCTGAACCCTCCACGGCTCCAATGCCTTTTCAAGAACCTTTTTTACATAATCCTTGCCACCCGATACAACCCCGCCTTCTCCTGAAGATGCCTCGCCATAGAATTCCTCTGATACCTTATCTATAACTTCAGATGTAATATTGCTCACCTTAGTCATATAACTACCAATCAACTGGATATCCCTATCATCAAAGTTCTTCAGAATCTTTGATGCCAGTTCCTCTCCGAGCGATATTAAAAGTGCTGCCGCCTTTTCAGGACCTGTAAGTTTTTCAGCCATTTATTATTTCCTCTCCCTCAGCCATTTTCTTAACATTTCTGCAGTCCTTTCTGGATGTTCAACTGCAAATTCATGGACTCTCTTTCTAAACTCTTCTTTTGAAACTTTTGGAGGCGGAGGTATTTCGCCGATTGCAGCCTCTATCTCCGCAACTGTCCTCGGCAACATCGCCGGTGCAGCAGCCTCTCTGCCGACTGTGGTTAATAACTGTAAAATTGGTTTTACTACAAATATAAATGCCAGAACTGCTACAATTCCTATTACTGAATATTTTATCACAGCCATCCAGAACTGTCTATTGGCCTCAGCCTTCATCTCCTTCTTTTCTTCCATTATATCTATTGTCTCAAAAGGAATATTTGTTACCTCAACCCTGTCTCCCCTCTCCTGATTGAAACCGACGGCAGTCTTTACAATCTCTATATACTTCTTCATATCTTCAGGATTTCTCTGTATGTACTTCCTTTCCTCCTCACCCTTTGCCTCCTTTGCTTCCTCATATGAGCCATCAACCATGACCGCCACTGACAATCTCTTAACCTTGCCTATAGGCTCAACCACCTTTTTAACAACTTTATTTATCTCATAGTTTATTGTCTCGCTGGTCTTCTGTGATTTTGGAGGAGTTCCTGCAGTCTGTGTCATAGGCATGGCACCCGGTATGTTTGACTGAACCCCTGGAATACCTCCCACTGAACCTGCACCCTGTGAACTCTCTTCTGTCCTCTGCTCACTCCTTGCAACCTGACTGTCAGGGTCATAATTTTCCTCCATCCTCTCTACCTGCGAGTAATCCACATCTGCAGTCACCCTTACAATAGCCTTGTTTCTACCGAGGACATCCTCAAGCATTGTCTGAACCCTTGATTCCAATGTTTTTTCTAAATTTTGCTGATACTCCATTTGAGATGTAGTAAGTTTGGCTGCCTGAGACGAATCTCTTCCGCCTGATAAGATATTACCGTGCATATCCACAACTGTTATATCTGCAGGGTCAAGCCCTTCAACGGCACTTGCAACAAGATGGGCAATACCCTGAACCTGATTCTCTTTAAGCCTTTTACCTGCCTTGAGCTTTAGAATTACAGAGGCTGTAGTCCTTTTTTGGTCTTCTTTAAATAACACCTTCTCAGGGATGGTGATATGAACCCTTGATTGCTCCACCTCTGTAAATTTATTTATAGTCCTTGCAAGCTCCCCCTGGATTGCCCTCTGGTAATTGAGTTTCTGGACAAATTCCGTCATGCCAAAACTCGTCTTATCAAATATCTCAAAACCGACGCCGCTCCCCTGAGGCAATCCCTCCCCTGCAAGCTGCAGTCTAAGTTCATAAACATTACTGGAAGGCACCATTATTGAGCCGCCATCGGCTGATATCTTATATTGAATCCTTTTCTCTTTAAGTTTTGAAAGAATAGCTGATGCATCTTCTGAGGAAAGATTTGAGTAAAGCAGCTGGAAATCCTGCTTTTGTGCCAGAAATATCATTACAATCATTGCAGTCAATACAATGCCGGCAGCAGCAAAAATCGCAATCCTTCTTCCTGCTGGAATTTTTTCAAGTGTTTCCTTAAGCTGATTCAAAAAACTTTTTAAAGATTCAAACATAACACCCCCTATGTAAGAAGTAGGAAGTAGGCAGTTTGTTTTTTCTGCTTACTCCTTACTGCATACTGCTTACTGTTTCATTACACCTGCATCCTCATAACTTCCTGATATGCCTCAATAATCTTATTCCTCACCTGCATCATCAGGCGGAAAGAGACACTTGCCTTTTCCATAGAAATCATTACATCATGGATATTCTCTGCCCTTCCCAATGCTAAATCCTTTGCAGCCTTCTCTGCCTCATTTTGAAGCCTATTAACCTCACCTATAGACTCCTTCAAGACATCGCCAAAAGGTTTTTCTGCCTTTTCGTTACTTATCCCCTTCTTTCCTCCGATAGAAAAATTTGAAATATCCCTTATACTATTAATCTTTAATTCAGAGCTCATATCTCCTCACTCAATTGAAGATTGACGATTGAATATTGAAGAATGAAAAATTCATTCCTCCCCAATTGTCAATTTTCAATTTTCAATCATCATCATCTTCCCCCAATATCCAGTGCCCTCTGTGCCATAGACTTGGAGTTGTGAATGGCTGTCACATTTGCCTCATACGCCCTTGTCGCCGACAGCATATCAACCATCTCTTCCATAAGATTAATGTTTGGCATGGCAACATATCCATCAGGATTTGCATCTGGATGGCTTGGATCAAATACCATTTGGGGTTCCCTTTTATCTTCAACTACCTCTGTAACCTTAACCTCACTCACTGTCTGAGATTTCAATACATCATCAAATCCACCAACTGGAACTGCAGTAAAGACCGGGCTCTTTTTCTTATAAGGTCCGCCTTCGGGTGTCCTTGTAGTATTTACATTGGCAAGATTACTGGATACAACATCCATTCTCTTCTTCTGGGCTGTTAATCCCGATGCACTAACTTTTAAAGATGTAAACAAATCCATATAAACCCCCTATTAAAATTGAAGATTGAATATTGAATATTGAAAAAAATCATTCCTCCCAAATTGTTAATCTTCAATAGTCAATCTTCAATTCTTATTTGCTTCCCCCCTGGTCAATTGTATATTTCAAATCCTCAAACTCCTGCCTTATAAGCTGAGCTACTGCATTATACATAATCGTATTCTCTGCCATCTTTGTAACTTCCTTATCTATGTCTACATTATTCCCGTCTATACCCGAAGGTGTATTATCAATATTTATCTCAGGCATTATATTCTCAATGTCCCTTACCCCTCCCGGAAGATGATTGTCATTAGTCTTTTTCAAACCCTTACCTGAACCACTATCAGCAGCAGACCTCAATTGTTCTTCAAATGAAATGTCAACAGATTTATAATTTGGTGTATCAATATTGGCAATATTTGAAGATATAATATTATGCCTCTCCGACCTTAAATCAAGAACCTTCTTAAAAATGTCTATGTTCTCACCATAAATTTTTGATATATCCATAATTAATCTCCCGAATTTCAATGATGCGATTATTAAATGCAAATAGGATGCCCAAACTAAAAATAAATATAACTCCTGTAATTTCATAACGTTATAATTTATCAATGGGCAAATAATTCCCCTATTTCAAATTTTAGACTCCATTTTTCACAAAAAAGGTCATTAATTTGACATAACAAACTTTAATAAGCCACTGAGACACAGAGGCACAGAGTTAAGACCTGAAGTTAAGAGATTGTGGGGTTAAGAGCTCTTTTTCTTACTCTGTGTCTCCGTGCCTCTGTATCAAATTTTTATAATATTCTATACATGAACAGAGAGGAAAGTTTCTTTGGAAGTGCAGAAGCAAACTACTGTATGGCTATTTTAATATAATTATCTTCGTAAAATCAGCAAGTTCGCCATATAACTTTGATATATTACATAAAAGATTTAATCTATTCTCTCTTAAAGATTTATCATCAACCATGACCATAACTTTATCAAAAAACTTATCTACCGAACCTCTTATCTCGGCAATCTTTTTCATGGCATCAAGATACCTTTTTTCCTTAACCAATTTTTCCACATCACTTTTAATATTGATGAAGCTATCATACAATTCTCTCTCTGCATCCTCCCTGAAAAATGCCGGGTCAGGATTACCATAATTGTTCTCTTTTACTATTCCTGACTTACTGCTTGTCAGGACAAGATTTGCTACTCTCTTAAAGGCAATAGCCAATGGCTCAAAATAAGGCAGTGTCTTAAGTTCTGACAATGCCTTCAACTTTTTTACATCGTCAAGAATATCATCAAATCTTGCAGAGAAGACTGCATCAACAACATCATGGGAAAAGCCTTCTGATACCAGCTGATTCTTAAGCCTTGATTTAAAGAATTCTATAATTTCCTTTTTTATCTCTCCCCTATTCCTTTCTAATTTTTGTCCTGCCGCATCTATCCCCTTATCTATTAAATCTGATATGGAAACTTGATAGCCATTACCTAAAATTATGTTTACAATGGCAAGGGTTTGTCTTCTTAATGCATAAGGGTCTTCTGAACCGCTTGGAATAAGTCCAACACCGAAACAACCGACTATCGTATCTATCTTGTCAGCCATACTGACGGCTGCACCTGCATGACTCTCAGGTAATTTATCACCAACAAATCTTGGTAGATAGTGTTCATAAATTGCATTTGCCACCTCGGGCTTTTCCCCTGAAAGCATTGCATACTCCCTGCCCATTATCCCCTGTAAATCAGGAAACTCATAGACCATCTGAGTAACCAAATCAGCCTTGCACAAGAATGCAGCCCTTTCAGTAATCTCCTTTGAGGCAGGGGCTATTTTTTCAGAAATATATTTTGTAATTTGAACTACACGCTCAACTTTTTCATAATATGTCCCGAGTTTATCCTGAAAGACCACAGACTTTAATTTCTTTGTATAATCATTTAGGGATTTCTTTCTATCCTCTTCATAAAAAAATCTTGCATCCGAAAACCGAGCCTTAAGAACCCTTTCATAACCTGCCTTCATAACAGCAGGATTCTTTACCTTATTATTGCTAATGGCTATGAAATTTGGCAGGAGCCTTCCATCGGAATTTATAATAGGGAAATATCTCTGGTGCTTTTTCATGACGGAGATGAGGACTTCCTTCGGGAGTTCAAGATACTCCTTTTCAAATTCACCTAATATCGGGCATGGATACTCAACAAGATGGGTAACAGCATCTAATAAATCTGAATCCTCATAAAGAGTTCCACCAGCCATTTTAGATAGCTTACCTGCCTCTTTCAGGATGATTTCTCTCCGCTCAATATGATTGAAAATGATGTAATTGTCTTTTGTCTTTTTCTTGTAGGATGTAAAATCTTTGACTGTAAATATCTTCGGACTTAAAAACCTATGCCCAAAAGACCTATTCCCGCTTTTTACATCATCAAGTTTAAGCTTGACTACATCGCCATTATAAATAGCAAGAATCCAATGAACAGGCCTTACAAATTTTATATTTCCATCCCCCCATTTCATATACTTTGGAAAAGGTATGGAAAATACTAATTTATGTAAGATTTCAGGAAGGATTTTCTTTGTCGCCTCCCCCTTCTCTTCCTTTACTGCACAGAGATATTCCCCCTTCTCTGTTTTTTCTATTTTCAAATCCTCAACTTTTATACCCTGGTTTTTTGCAAAACCAATAGCGGCTTGTGTTGGAATTCCTTTATCATCAAAAGAGACCCTCTTAGGAGGACCCATTACCTTACTAACAACACCCTCCTGTCTCTCTGAAAGATTTTTAACAAGGAGGACAAGCCTCCTCGGTGAACCGAATATCTTTATCTGCTCATAGGAGAGCCTATTTTCAGTAAAAATCTTTTTTGATAATTCCTCAACCCTGCCGATTGCAGGGTTTAAATATACAGAAGGAATCTCTTCAGTCCCTATCTCTAAAAGCAGTTCTTTTGACATATTTTTAGGTTCTTTCGTAATAAAGTTGAAGTCAAGAAATTAAGCTTAATAAAGTTTAGGAATTACAATGAGATAAAAGGGTGCATCGAATTTCAGCCGTATCTGGTATAGTTTTGCTGATGACGAAACTTACCGGAGGTGA
>JACQBS010000105.1 GCA_016194325.1 Nitrospinota bacterium
GCCGCTTGAATCCCTATTATTGCTTTTTTCCTTTTCTTTGTGCTATCCTTCATTTGTGGCTCCTTTCTTTTTATTAGGTATGTGGATTATTCCACATGGGAGCCACTTTTTCAATTTCAACTAAATATAGTATATCCTCTAAAATAATATATAGGGTTTTGCATAAGAAACCAACCACCCAATCCTCCCTTTATTTCAAAGAAGAATAAAAATATTTTTATAAAACAGACGCATAATAACCCACCTAAAAACCAATATGACTTATTTTTATATTCACGGATTTTCTTATTGTAATCTTGTATTTTATCAACTGCTCTGTTTGTAGCATCGTAAGTCGTAACTAAATTTTTTTCAAAGTTTGTTATAGTTATCTTATTATAGTGTAGGTTGATTTCGTCGTCATCTTTTCTACTTAAAGCCGCTAATAAAAAATCAAAAGCACTTAAAAAAATTACCCCACCAACCTTTAAAATCCAATAGGTTGATGTTGATAATATTATTGCAAATACTCCAAATCCTTCTAATATTAGAACAATAAAACACATCAGTGCATCCCACATATATTTTCCTTCATCAGTAATGAAAAAACCGTGAAACTCTAATCCACCGTAGGTCTTTTTTGCTTTTCTTGTTTTGAGCCAAAATTGTTTTACCTTTAAACTTGGCTCAAAGTATTGGTTGACCCTTAATATTTCTTCTGCTTTCATATTTTTTAATTTTGTAATAAGAATACTTTATTTTATACTTACGAATCTGGGAATAATTTTTTATATTCCAACATACAGAGAACATCAAGTTGAGATACTGGTCCAACTTTTGAACCATACCTGTAAACATTGTCCCCACTAATTTTCAACTTTAAATCAGTCCCACCCTCTGTATAGATGCAACCATCATTTACAATTCTGTAATTTACGGTTTTTCCTTTCGGCGTTCTAAAACTCGGCATACTATCCCCGTATTAAAGGCTTTAAGTTCTACTGCTGAAGTTATGCATTAGACAGTTTATTACAAAAAAGTAAAGTCTCTCATCGCTATTTCTAAATAATGTATTTCTATCGCCTTTCTGCCCTACGCCTTATATTTCAAGTTTCCATAAGTTATAGCACTGTGCAATATTTTATGTCAAGGAAATTATTGCTAATGGCAATTGTATTGGATTGCAGGGTGCTATAAGATTTTCTCTATGAAAGGGAAGAACATCGTTGGGAATAATATAAGGAAATTGAGAATAAATGCATGTTTTACACAGGAGGAGCTTGCGTTAAGGAGCGGTCTCTCTCAAGGGTATATAAATCAATTAGAAAGCGGAAAGAGAAGGTTTACGCAGAAAACACTGGAGTTGATTGCAGAAGCACTATCTATTCCCATAACGGAATTATTCAGGGAAGGGGAAATCCCTAAAACCCCTGTGATTGCAAAAAAAAATGGAAATTATGGAAAAAAACGACCCGATAAAAAGGAATTTCTATGTTTGCTTAAGGAGTTACCCGACCATATTGCCGAACACTATCTTATATTGTTGAGGCTGGAAAGGGAGTTGTGGGCTTCCACTTTACCTAAGAAAACTTCTTCATAAGTTGTCTTGCTTATTACTTTTGCTATGAATAGCAGGAGTCTTTATCAGGTCTTCCCCATAAAGCCTCCTCACCCCAACACTCTCCTAAGCTATCCATCAAATAGGAACTTAAAATCCTTTTCTCCTCAATGATTTTTCTTGATGCATTTAATATTTTAATGTATAAATAATTATATTTTTTTGGAGGTAATTGATATGGCGACTTTCGATAGAATTACATTTGACCATAAGATTATAGGCGGTCGAGCCTGCATTCGTGGGTTGCGAATTCCTGTGTCAGTGATCATGGGACAGATAGCACACGGTGCTACATTTGAAGAAATTCTTGCTGATTATCCTGACCTTGAATCCGAAGACATTAAACAGGTTATGGAATATGCTGCATGGTTAACACAGGAAGAAGTATCATTAGCTTAGCCAAAATGAAATTTCTTGCAGATATGGGAGTCGCCCAGAGGGTTGTCCAATGGCTGAGAGAAAATAGCTATGATGCTGTTCACTTGCGCGAAGAAAATCTTCAACGATTGCCGAACGGGATGATTTTTGAGAAAGCTTATGCAGAGCAAAGGATACTCCTTACATTTGATCTTGATTTCGACGAGATTGTTGCACTGTCAGGTGGTAGATTGATAAGTGTTATTCTTTTCAGACTCCACAACACAAGGACACCGCATGTTATAGAAAGATTGAAAAAAGTTTTAAACAATACCGCTCAAGCATTGCATCAGGGAGCTATTGTTGTTGTGGAAGACTCACGCCACAGGATACGACATTTTCCGCTCGGTTCTTAATTTCCTATATTCACACTATTAATATTTTGAATAAAAAACAGAAGGGCTCATTTTTTCTCACCTTATCGGTATGTCCTGACATTATTTGTAGATAAATTACAGCTTTTTTAAAAGTTCCGTGCTATTAAGAACAGCAATATTAGGGAGGGGATAAAGCTGTTGATTAAAGGGGTGGAGAGTTTGAAATGGGGATGAAAATTTAGCCCCTACCTACCATCTTTTCTATCTACCCTTTTACAGCCTAACCCTATATCCGCTTTTAGAAAGAACTATAAGTTTCCCATGAAAAGATGGAAAATTATATGTTTTAAAAAGGCTGTCCATTGCAGACAGTATATCATCCAAAAGTGGCGGATGTATTCTGATATGGATTGTTCCATCGGTAGTGGACGGAGGGTATTTCAGAATATTGCCAAAGTGTTTATCAAAAGTGATAATAGTTCTATCTTCATTCTTTGCCATCTGAATAATTTCATCATCAGTAATTCTGAAAAGTCCTTCTTCATGAAGAGACTTCACATCATGTCCGAGATTACGGAGATACGAAGTTATCCTTGGAAAGATATTTTCATCAATGAGGAATCTCAACGGATTATTTCTTCAAAAGGGACATATTCTTGCTCTTTTACAAGAGTTGTTGCATAATGAAGACAGGACTTAATGTCTTCTGGTGTTAGATTAGGATAGTAATCTCTGATAATGTCAGCATCGGTGAGTCCTGCCTCCAAAAGTTCAAGGATAATATAAACCATAATCCTTGTTCCCTTAATACAGGGCTGTCCATGACAGATATTTGGGTCAATCTCAATCCGATTATTCATTTAGTTTTCCCCTTTTATTAAATTAAAATATCAAAATTAAAGGGAGAAATCAAATATAAATTTGATTTTCATCCCAATCTTAATGCCTCCATTATCGCCTCTGCCTTAAAAAGTGTCTCCTCATACTCCCTTTCAGGGTCTGAGTCTGCTACTATACCAGCACCTGTCTGAAAATATACCTTCCCCTTGCCCCTTTTTATTAATGCACTCCTTATTATAATATTTAAATCAACCCTCCCATCATAACCTATATAACCCATAGAGCCGGTATAAATCCCCCGCCTTACAGGCTCAAGCTCCTCAATTATCTCCATACACCTTACTTTTGGACATCCAGTGATAGTTCCGCCGGGGAAACATGCCCTCAATATATCAATGAATTTAATATCCTCTCGCAACTCCCCTATCACCTTTGAGACAATGTGCCATACATGGGAATAAGATTCAAGTACCATTAATTCATCTACCTTAACAGTCCCGTATTTGCAGACTCTTCCAAGGTCATTCCTTTCTAAATCCACAAGCATTATATGCTCAGCCCTCTCTTTTTCATTTAATAAAAGTTCTTTTGAAAGTGCAATATCGTTCTGACTATTTCCCCCCCTTGGCATTGTTCCTGCGATTGGTCTTGTTTCAATCATCCTCCCCCCCCTTACTAAGGTGGGGTAGAGAGGGGTAACTTTTACCAATCGCTCAGGTGATGCACTAACAATAGACATATCATCAAAATTAATATAGCCCCCAAAAGGGGATGGGTTTATTTCATTAAGCCTTTTATAAAACTCCCATGGGTCCCCTTTAAACTCTGCCTCAAATCTCTGAGAGAGATTTGCCTGAAAAATATCGCCTTCTTTAATATAATCCTTTGCCCTTTTTACCATATTAGTAAATTGGGATTTTGTCATATTTGATTTCAGACCTGTTATCATTTTGGATTTTGGATTTTGGATTTTGGATTTAATTCCACACTCCGCACTCCGCAGTCCGCATTCCTTGATTCTTCCTATCAGCCTTTTTAACTTTTCTATTCCATATTCATACTCCTCATCACTTTTCAGACAGACTATAACCTTTAATACCTTTTCATCATGGTCAAATACTATAACTTCATCTGAAAACCCTATATAGATTTCAGATATATTAAGGTCATCAACAGCAATCTTGGGCATTCTCTCAAAATGACGTGCTATATCATAGCCAAAATATCCCACAGCACCTCCCCAAAAATGAGGGAGATAATCTATCCCCTCAGAGCTGAAACTATCTAATATTGATTGTAATTGTTCAAGTGAATTTACTCCATTATTAATTTTTAACTTGGAACTTGAAAGATGAAATTTGAAACTATTAATAATAGAGTTATGAAAAGTGCCAAGGAAGGAGTACCGTGAGTTCTCACTTCCGCATCTTCCGCTATGAAATAGGAAGGAAAATGGACAGGCTTTGAAAAGCTTTTCAAATATATCCAACGGAGTCTCTATGGTTAGTGAGAGACTTGTATATACAGGAATGACTTCATTATTTGTTTTTAAGCTATAAAACCTATTAATATCAGGAAAAATTTTTGCCATTTAACTTTACCTAATTAACAACTTGAATTGGTATTATATACACAGATTTTTATATATACAATGTCCTGCAAATACAAATATATTGACGCTACAAAGCAAAAGTAGTATAGATTACATATGCCAAGAAATGAGCGTCAAATACATGGCTTCAAATTTGAGGATTGGCTGAAGAAAACATTCTTTGATATTTACTATACCAGCGAGTGGGATATTCCCGAAAAACTGAATCCAAATCCAGCAGGTGGTCCAATCTCTATAAAAACAGCAAAGTGGAAAGGCTCTGTATATTTTGGAGATGCTTTAAGACAATTTCAGATTAATCAGCAATTTACACTTATTGTTGGTTTTTGGAAAAGTGAAGGCAATAAAAAGAAAATTGTTAAAATAGTGGAGGCTGCTGTTTCTCTTAAGAAGTGGAAAGAGATATGGAAACCTCTGACCATAGAAACTCTAAGAAAATTAGACAACCTTATAAAGGATAGAAGTGTATCACCAGAGGTTGCACGAAAGCATATACAGGAAAGATTATCCGACTTAAGAAATAGCAAACCCACAATTATTACTTTAAATCCAAAGATAGATTCAAAAACTCAAAGGCGGCTACAGTGTTCTTTAAGTTTTCCTAACTTTTTTAAATACTTGGTTGGAATTGATCCTGATGCTGTTGAAGAGGATACTGTCTTTTTACTGTGGGGAGAGAAGTTAATCCCTCCAGATTTTTGATATGCCTCCTGAATATCTCATCTAAAACACCAACCCATAAATTATATTGAATTCGCTGCTTGGCAAATGCTCTAAAAATCTCTGCGATTTCTTTTTCTGTATTTTTATTAAGTCTTGGAATCAATAACTGTCCCAGACTTGATTTTGAAATGCTTACAGTCCCAACACCATGAGAAATTAGTCTTATTAATCGTTGTCCATAAGAGCTTGCCATCCATGAAGTTATATACCAAGGATTGACTCCTTCCTGTGGAGTCAGGATATGTATCCAATCATCTGCCTGGGCATTTATATCACAATCAAAAACAGCTACTCGTCCACAGCATCCCACTCCAACCCGAACAAAAAGTATTTCTCTCTTCCTTATTTTAGCCTTTAAAGAAAATGAAGGATTATCTGTAGTTATAAAATGTCTTACTTTATCTAAATCCAGCCCTGTAACTGGCAGAAAATTTTTTGCAACAATCAATTGATAGCTTCCATCTTTTGGCTTAGGGTCAAAGATTCTATCTTTCCCATATTTAACAAAGCCAGTTCTAAATTTTATAAGCTCCCCAAGACAAATCCAATCCGGTCTTTTACAAAGTTGTCTCGCTTTAGCAAATGCTAAATTCTCTGGTCGCCAATCTTCTATATTTTTAATCTCTGCCTGTTTAATGAAATTTTTGTATTTGCCTTTAACCATACTCACAGTTTCAGAAAAATTGTTTCCGTTGAAGATGGCATATTTAACATAATTATTAAAAGCGGTATTCTTCTCGCCACTTATAATTACACATTTAGAAGAGGTTTTCTTGAATGTATTTCTTGGCAGACTTATTAAAGAATAAATTACTGTATTTAATGCTAACCAATCCCTCACATATCTTTGCGGTCTGGCAGACAAAATACCTTCTGGCAATATGATAGAAAATTTGCCTCCCCGCTTAAGCAGACGAACAAACAGCTCAAGAAAAAGTATTTCTACGGCTTGACTTTTCCTTCCAGAGCCAAGCCTATACTTGTTGAGAATATCTTTATCTGTTACAAGATTATCTTGAGCACTAAAGGGTGGATTTCCTACTGCAAAATCAAAAGAACCTTCCTGTTGTAATAGCACTTTAAGGGCATTGTCTGCAATAAAATTACCGCCTGAAATTTGGGACTTTGCAGAGTTTATATGATTAAAATCTATATCACATCCAAAAATTTTGAGTTCTGGGACTTTTTCTTTTGCTGCCTTTAAAAACACACCATCGCCACAACTTGGGTCTATTATTCTGCAATTCTGATTAGACTTGACAACTCTAATAATTTCAAGCATTCCTGATGCTATATCAATAGGAGTAAAAAATTGTTCAAGGTGTTTTTTTTTGTCTTCCCAAAAAGAGAGTTGTTTTAATGCAGCATACCTACTCAATGCATCTCTAATAAGTAGAGGGGCTTCTATAGGATATTCATAAAGAATTTTTTTTATATCTTCAGGAATCTTTCCAGAAAGAATTTTAAGCTCTTCTTCAGCCGCACCTAATTTTTTTGCAAGCTTTTTAAGAAGACCTTCTGATGGAATGGATTTATCACGCTCTATATGGCTTATGTAGGTATAATCTATTTGCAAAAGGGTTGAGAGCCTTTTTATGCTTAGCCTCTTTTTTAACCTTAAACTTTTTATTTTTTGTCCAAATGTTTCCATTTTACAAGATTATTTAGCATGGGTTGACAAATGATGTCAACCTAAATATTTTTACTAAACTTCTATATTAATGAATGAATTGAAATTATGAAATTAAGAGGTTATAATCTTTTACCATGGCATTAAAGATAATTATTGACGGATACAACCTATTAATGACATCTGACAGATTCAGAAGAGACTTTATTGATTCATTTGAGGAAACAAGGAATAGATTTATTGAAAACCTTTATAACTATAAGAAATTGAAAGGACATGATATTACTGTGGTGTTTGATGGATGGAAGAGCGGTTATATGACAGAAAAAAGAGAGGTTATAAAGGGAATTAAAATCGTTTATTCAAGAAGAGGTGAAAAGGCTGATGAGGTAATTAAAAGGATGGTGGGAAATGGAGATTTCTCTACTGTTGTTACTTCTGATAGGGATGTGGCTAATTTTGTCTCAAGGCATGGCGCTGTTGTTATATCATCAGGTGAGTTTGAGGAAAGTCTGGCGATGGCTGAATTTTCGGCAATGAAAGGTAAAGCTGAAGAAGATGACTTTGAAGTAATCCTCACAACAAAAAAGAAGGGTAATCCGAGGAGACTGCCAAAGAGTGAAAGAAGAAAGCAGCAGAGGTTAAAGAAGTTATAAAATCTTTAGAACACAAATTACACGAATATACCAATGACACGAATAAAAAATAATATTTTAATTGTTTGTGCAATTCGTTCATTCGTGTTATTCGTGTTCAAGTCTTTGTTCTTATGATATATAAAAAATTTATACTTTTTATTTTTGCCCTTATATTCTGGAGCAATAACCTTGATGCTGCAACCCCACTTAATATCAAACTTTCAAACGGATTAGAAGTTATCCTGATTGAAAATCATCAAAGCCCTGTTATTTCATGTGTTGTTACTGTTAAAACAGGGGCATCAAATGAGGACTTTTCAAATAGTGGAGTCTCTCACATGCTTGAACATTTGTTATTTAATGGGACAGAGAAAAGAACACAGGAAGAACTCTACAAGGAGACAGATTTTTACGGTATTTATAACAATGCCCATACCGATATGGATTATACGAATTATATAATCCTTGTTGAAAAATCTCGCGCTGAAAAGGCGATTGATATTCAATCTGATATGCTCTTTAATTCTACATTCCCGGAAGATAAATTTGAGAAGGAGAAGGGGATAATTCTTAATGAGATTGCAAGGGATATGTCAGAGCCATCTTCCTTTGAAGATGAACTTTTTAATTTAAGATTTTTTGATGGGACACCATATAATTTACCTGTCATAGGACTTCCTGAAACAATAAAAAATATATCAAGAGAGCAGGTTAAAGAATATTATGAAAGATATTATGTTCCCAATAATATGACTGCACTGATTATGGGGGATTTTAATAGCAGCGAGATGCTAAGACTTGCAGAAAAATATTTTGGGAAATACCCGCCAAAAAATTTATTAATAGAAAAATCGTATTTTTTAAAAACTCAGAACCAGAGATTTGAGACAAATTTTAAGATTACACATTCATCGTTGAGTATAGGCATACCATTATCTAAAGCAGATAGAGATGATTTTTATGGCATGTTTATTATAGCCTCACTCCTTGATTCAGAACTAAAAGAAAGGGTAAATAAAAATCTTAAAGAAAAAAATAAGGAAGAGATTTTTGATATTGACGCATCAATAGATTTTAACAAACACTTTTCACTCCTCAAAATATCCGCATCCTTTACACCAAAATTGGAGCCGCAGGATGTTGAAAATGCTGTCGTTGAAGAATTAATTAAATTCAGTAACGAGCAAATTGATGAGGAGAGGAGAAAAGGGATTGTATTGTCTGTAAAAGTGCAGGAGGTCTTTCTTTCAGAAAAACCCCATTACTACGGAATGGCAAAGGGGAAGTTCATTGCTGTCGGCGGATGGGATTTTGCAAAAAATTTTACCAGAAGATTAGAGGATATACCAAAAACACGATTAGCAGAAATTGGAAAGAAATATCTATCAAACCCTGTCTTCATGATTAACCTGATTACACCCGGAGATAGTTCAATTGAAGATATTAGAAAACATATTAAGGGAGACTATTATCAAAAACCAATAAAAGAGGAGGAAATATTTACAGAAGACAGCGTTAAATTGGTTAATGAGTGGGAGAAAAAAATACAGAAGACAGAAGTCAGAAGACAGAAGTCAGAAGAAAAACAAAAGACCAAAAAAAGAGGGGAGATAAAAAAGGTTGTCTTAAAAAACGGACTTACAATTATTGTCAATTCAAACAGAGATTCCGATGTCTTTGCAATACATCTCCTCGCTAAAAACCGCTCTCTAATGGAACCGGAAGGCAAAACAGGTGTTGTTGATTTTATCCATAGAATAATGGAAAGGGGTACGAGAGAAAAGGATTATAAAACATTTAAAAAAGAACTCTCTTCAATTGGTGCTATATTAAAAACGCGAGATTCTGAATTCATCCCCTATGATGATTTTTACACAACAAATGAATATTCTTATATACGGCTTGAGACAATAGACGAATACTTTGATAAGGGGATTGAGATATTATCAGACATTATCTCAAAACCACGCTTTGAGTCTGAAGATATTGAGTCTGTCAGATTAGAAATGCTCAATCTTATTAAAAAAGAGGATTCAAGACCTGATACCCTTTCAAAAAAGCTGCTTTTTGCCGAGGTCTTCAAAGGACTCCCGCAATCCAAACCAATTATCGGAAATGCCGAGACTATAAGCTCCATAACAAAGGAGGATTTGGAGAATTTTCATAAGTTCTACTTCTCCCCTAATAACCTGATAATAACGGTCTCCACAGGTGTTGAAGCAGATAAGATAATAAAAGCCTTTAACAAAACTTTAGGAAATAAAATTAAGAGAAGGATAAATATTCCATCTATAGATTATTCCAAATCTCTATCTAATCCCTCCAAATCCATAAATATAGAATTAAATAAATCTCAATCATACATAAGGCTTGCCAAACTTATAAAGATTGAGCCGAAGGATAAAATAGCCCTGAACCTCATCAGCTATATCCTTTCGGAGCGTATGGCATTTGAATTAAGAGAGAGACAGGGACTTGCATATTCCCTCGGTGCAGGTTTTTCATCTTATAATAGTCATGCCCTTTTCGGTGCATCTATAGGGACAACTATAGGGACAGTAGAAAAGGCAAAAGCAGGGATATTTAAAGAGATCGATGGTTTTAAAAAAACAGAAATAAAAGGAGAAGATTTAGAGAGGGCGGTTAATAAATATACATCATCAGAACTGATGAGGGGGCTCTCAAGGATAAACCAGTGTTATTATACAGGGCTTGCTGAATTTCACAAAAAAGGCATAGATTACCAAAAGAGATTATTAGCTGATTTAAAGAAAGTAAAGTTAGATGAAATCAATAGGGCTAAGGAGAGGTATTTAAATATTGAAAATATGATTGAGGTGGTTGTTAAATAATTATGAAGCTATCTATTGTTATTCCGGCATGTAATGAAGAAGGACAGATTGAAGAAACCGTTAGAAACCTCCACTCTACGCTCACCATCTCACAGATTAAGAATGAGATACTAATTATAAATGACAATAGTAAAGATGATACAGAAAATATACTCAAAAAGGTCTGCATAGAACTGCAGCATGTCCGTTACCTAAACAACAAAGGACCAAATGGCTTTGGTTTTGCAGTGAGATGCGGGCTTGAAAATTTTAATGGCGATGCTGTTGCAATCTTTATGGCTGACGGTTCAGATTTGCCTGAGGATGTAGTCAGATTTTTCAAAAAACTTGAAGAGGGTTACGACTGTGTTTTCGGCTCAAGATTTATGAAAGGCGGCAAGATAATTGATTATCCTATTATTAAATTGATTTTAAATCGTCTTGCAAATCTATTTATCAGCCTAATTTTTCAAATGCGTTATAACGATACTACAAATGCCTTTAAAATGTATAGAAGGCATGTTATACAGGGACTCAAGCCTTTTTTAAGCCATCACTTCAATCTTACAGTTGAACTTCCACTAAAGGCGATTGTGAGGGGATATTCGTTTGTTGTCCTTCCGAATAAATGGACTAATAGAAAAACAGGAGAGTCAAAACTTAAGATTAAAGAGATGGGAAGCAGGTATCTATTTATCGTCCTCTACTGTCTCCTTGAAAAATGGCTTTCCCGTGGAGATTACTTAGCAAGCAAAAAAATGAATCCTTGAACAATCCATGAAAAAAAATAACTGGTTCTCTCAAATAGGTTTTCTTATTTTTATTATAATTGCCATTATTCACTTTTACTATATTGTTACAAATGTTGTTGATGTCCCCCATATGGATGAATGGAATTTTTTCTTTGCCAAATATCTCTCCACGGATTTTTCAATAAGATGGCTGTTCAGTCTTCATAACGAACATCGTATAGTTTTAACCAAGCTGTATACAATCCTTTTGTTTCATTTGAACAGATGGGATATTTCTATTCAAATAATACTCAATTTTTTATTTTTTCTATGCCTTATAATTTCTCTTGTTTATGTACTAAGAAAGACAATTCAAATCCCCTTAAATATATTATGGATTATGTGTATTCCACTTTTAAGTCCTATAGTTTATGAAAATCACCTCTGGGGTTTTCAATCTCAATTTCACTTTTTTCTATTTGCACTAATTTGGTCTTCTTATCTATTTTTAAAATCATTAGAAGTTCGGCATGTAAATTATTTTTATCTTTCAGGTGCTGTTATCTCTGCTCTGGGCGTCTATTCATTCAGCCTCGGTGTTATCTGTGCAATGGTAGTATTTGCAGTGTTCTTATATAAACAATATCTTACCAAAGTGCCGTTTAAAAAATTGTATATCAGGCTTACAATAGCTATGATTCCAATTGTGGCAATTCTACTCTGGCTTATAGGTTTTCACAAAAACCCGGGGCATCCTGATATTATTTTTCCATGGAATATTAGATTTTACACTTTCTATATAAATATAATGAGCCCCAGTTTTGGTATAACAGGTGTTTCTTTATTCAAAAGTCTTTTATCATCATTTTTTGTAATTGGAATAACAATGCATGGCTTGAGAAAACTGAGAAATAGCTCGGAGCATAGACTATGGGTTCCACTAACAATAAATTTAAGTATATTGCTCTCACTTGCCTTTGTAACAATAGGGCGGGCAGGTTTTGACATCGAGCAGGCAAAATCTTCAAGGTATGCAGGGATTTCCCTTTTTCTGTTTCCAACCAGTTTATCAATTCTATGGATTTTATTAGAAGACAAATCTTTTTTAAAAATAAAATATCATTTTTTTCTCACAGCGCTCGTTATTTTATGTTTTGCAAATAATTTTAATTTTTCCATATATAGAGAGATCAGGAGGATAAGGATTGATAATCTAAGATGTATTGCAGATTTTCTGGATGGAAGGATAGAGAGGGCTAACTGTCCAAATTCTTACATAGCAGATATAACAGAGCAGGTTAAGGTAGCCCGCGATATGGGAGTATCCTTTACAAAGAACTATAAAAGGATTATTGATTCAAACTAATTATCTCATGTGAGCATGAAACATACCAGCTTTCCATATATTTTCGATTGACTCTAATTTTTTTCATTATGAATGCCCTCTTTTTTAAAGTCGGCAGGATATAAGTACAAACTGCCTTTACACCTATAAGTGCATCCTTTTCTCTGAAAAAATACCGAAGGAATCTAATTGCTTCTATAAATAATATTCTAAGTATATGCTTTAAGAAAGATACAGTAAATTCATTTTTCAAATATAAAAGATAACGATTTTTAACAGCATGTATCCCTCCAGAATTTCCCTTCTCTGCTTTAAGATAGCTTCTATAGTGATATGCAACAGCAAAAGGCGTGTAATAACATTTCCATCCTAATAGCTGTGCCCTCCATGCAATGTCTACATCTTCATAATAGGCGAAAAAATCCTCATCAAAGTATTCATTCCCTATTTTCACATCCTCAAGCATAGCCCTGCGATAAAAAGGTGCTGCACCGTTTACTCCAAAAATATATTCCTCTTTATCATATTGGCCATTATCCCTCTGATTCTGTCCCCGGTCTAAAGGACGCCTTATGTCCTGACAAAGTATCAGTCCTGTTGAATCTATGAAATCATGGCTATCATCAGTTCTAAAACGCAACAGCTTTCCTGATACAGAACCGATTTTTTCATCTCTTTTAATAGCGGTTAAGCAGTTTTCAATAAATTTTAAATCCAAAATTACGTCAGGATTTAAAATCAGAATATATTCCCCTTTTGATTTTAATATACCTGTATTTGCAGCCTTAGAATAGCCTTCATTATTACTATTAGCGATAATAGTTACATCTTCATGATTTTCTTTAACAAAAGAGAGGGATTTATCTGTAGATACATTATCAATCAGAATTATTTCTATTTTATTATAAGATTGATTTTTAACCGATTCAATACACCCGCTTAAAAATCTCTCACCATTGCGATTGATTATAATGATGGAAACAGTTTCATCCTTAGTGGTCATTTTTAAGAGTGAAGCTAAATCTTCAGACTGAAATCAAACCTATCCCGTGAAAGATTAGTATTATAGTAAGGATCATTTTCAATTATGCGTCCCCACCTTTTAAGGAACAGGGCTGGGTAAAAGCTACACCAGCCCTGCATTACATGGCTCTTAAGGCTTAAATCTTCCCCAATGTAGATCCCATATGCTTGGGTCACTCCACCCACAGCCAAATTGCACATACCTCCAGTCTGTACCACTCTCAACATAGAGGTTTCCATTCGGAACACGAAGTAGCCCTGGGTTATGATTGTGTGTAGCGCCAGTATTAGTGCCATTGAAGAAACCTATCTCAGTCCACGAACCAAAGAGATTATCATCATTTGACCTGAGTAAGATTACATTTAGAAGGTCACCAGAACTCATCGCGGCATACCATCTATGCTCTATACCACTGTAAGAGATATCTGGGCTCTGCAGTCCTCTACTCCCCTGTTTAAGTTGTGTTGTGCTCCAACCACCAAAATGAATAGCATCAGCAGATTCTCTAAAAAGAATCTCATTATTCATAGTTGAATCCAAATAAACAATCCATACATTTCTTCCATCAGGAGTCCACGCACTCGGTTGTCCTGCACCATATCCAGTTGAGGGTGGGTTGGCTACCCCTATAATAGGATTACCAGAATACTTTACCCAATTCTTTCCATCATTGGAGAGTGCAACTCCTATCATTGTATCATCTCCATTTGGTCCACCACCTAATCGTGCCCCTGTATAGTACATAGCATAGGAGTAGTTTGTACCATTATAAGTAAAACTCCCCTTGATTACACTTGGGTCACAGACATGGAGTGTTGCCCATGGCTCACCAGGAGTTAAAACAACCTCTGGGGTTGTCCATCCGGTAGGATACCATTCTGAATAATAAATATGGTCCCCTGCTGAACCCGGTTTTTGACCGCACCACCATGACTTTATATAAGGACCATCTCCATACATGAACGATGAGCCGTAGTCATAGCCTGCCTTTGAAATGGATGGACCAAGATATTCTGTTGTCCATGCATAAGCCATACTCACCCTACACATTAGGATAACTGCTACTAATAGATAGACACATGCTTTAGTTAATTTACTCATTATTTTTTCACCTCCTCTCTGTATCAAATTAAGCTGCTGAAGGCAGTTTTACACATCTATTCTTATACTAAAGTCCTCTCTATATAATGTTAAGTTAACATTGTAATATGGGTCAGTATAAAGTATATGTTTCCATCTTTTTATCATATAGTCAGCCTCTGGATCGGGATCTATCCTATAGCCACGACTTGCAGATTCATAGTGATACAATACGGCATATGGGGTATAGATAATCAGATAGCCTCTTTCTCTCAGCCTTAAGCATAAATCAATATCATTAAATGCTATCGGCAGATTTAATTCGTCAAAACCGCCAATCTCTTCAAAAACCTTTTTTCTTACCATCAAACAAGCCCCTGTTACTGCAGAATAATTTCTGATTGCATCGGCATGTCCAAAATAACTCTGATTTATATTACTCTGCAAACCTTTAAACGCATGACCAGCAACACTCCCAATCCCAAGAATAACCCCTGCATGTTGAATGGAATCATTAGGAAAAAGGAGCTTAGACCCAACAGCACCAACATCTTCTCTTTGAACATGCTCCACCATAGCAGAAAGCCACTCAGAAGATTTTACCTCCATGTCATTATTAAGAAAAAGTACAATCTCCGAGTCAACTTTACTAACCGCATAATTATTAATAGCCGAAAAATTAAATTGCCTTGTATAATTCAATACTTTTATATTTTTGTTTTCAATCGCCAACTTGTTTAGATATTCCATTGTATTTTTTTGAATGCTATTATTTTCTACAATTGCAATTTCGTAATTTTGATAGTCCGTTTTATTCAGAATGCTCTCAACACAGTCCTTAAGCAACTCAACTTGGTCCTTTGTGGGTATTATGATACTAACTCGAGGGTTAGTTAATATTTCTCTTTTGACTCGAAATAGACTATTGTAAGTTCCTTTTTCTACGCTCCCCTTGATTGAGCGGCGTCTCAACGCATCTGTCAAGGCTTTTAAAGAAGCATTATCTGATGCCTTTGCTGTATATTCTGCAGCAGTAGAGCCTTTAATTACTCTCCAATGATAAAGTATCTTAGGGATGTGAAAAATATTATTTGTCTTTTCTGTTAATCTAAGAACCAGGTCGTAGTCCTGACTACCATCAAACTCCTCTCTAAATCTACCTATTTCATCAATAATTTTTTTCCTATATACTCCGAAATGACATGAATACATCTGAGATAAAAAAAGGTCTGGGGACCAGTCGGGCTTAAAGAAGGGATTGTACCTTTTCCCTTCTGGAGTAATCTTGTCTTCATCACTGTAAATCATATCGGCATCTGGGTGTCCTTGTAATAGATTTACAACCTCGTACAAGGCATTTGGAGCCAGTTCATCATCATTGTCAAGTAGTCCGATAAATTCACCATTGGCAAGAGAAATAGCTTCATTGGATGTTAATGATATCCCTTGATTCTGTAATAGATATTTTATCTTTATACGTGAGTCTTTATTTTTATAGCTCTCTAAAACCTCTTTCACATGACTTTTTGTCGAGCAATCATCTGCTATGCACAATTCCCAATTTAGATACATTTGATTCAATACAGAATCAATGGCTTTCTCAAGCCATATCTTTTCCACATTATAGACAGGCATAATAATACTGATGGTGGGTTTGTATTTAAAACGTACAACCTTTTTTTGAACTTTCTTAATATCTTTAAGTGTCATAGAGTGCTTTTTAATCCATTGCTCATATTCATAAGCAACAAATTCTTTTGCGGTTTTATATCCGTGCTTGTATTTCAATTTAGCTTTTTTCAAAACAGCTCCAGGCCCTTCAGCAAGTAAAAGCTTTAACCCTTTGTTGCTCTTTCTCAAGATATTTAACACTCTCCATATTTTTGAATTTTGGATCTCGTCTAATATCTTGGTAAGGTTCTCAATATGAACCTCCTTTTCTTTTGCAGATTTTGTTAAATCTTGAATTTGAATCTGACTTCTCCTCTGAAATTCTTTCTCTCTTTCTTTTAATTCACTCAATTTTCTCTTTGTTTCCAGATTATCCAGATTAAAAAGTAGCTGCAGTTGAGAGAAATCAGCATTTTCCAGTGACAGATATTTATTTTTTTGGCTTCGTTCATGAAATATTGAACCTATTCGATCTAAAGTATCATCTGACACATTTTTATCTATAACATAAACATAACGATAGGCTGGCTCTCTCTGGTCGCTTTCATAAAAGTTAAGATTAAAAAATCTATCAATCATGGCATGGAGGTTCAGGGACTCAGGAAGAGAGGCAATGTAAACCTTAATCAAATTCATAAGAAGCCAATTGTTTATGTAGCCACTTGGTATTTTGCAATACTTCATTTGTTTAGTGGTAAGCCACGCTTCAATATCTTCAGACATGGGAAGACCATTATCCAGATGCTCCTTAAGCTGACGGTGAGCCCCTTTCATGATTTTGTATATATATTCAAAAAGTATTTTTTCAGCCAATACCGTATTCTCTGAATAAAGAGGCCCGCCCAGTACTACAAATCGACTACTGATATTCAAAAGATTCTCAAGAAATATCTCTCTCATTTCTGATGGGATATGTTCCAGAACATCCTGGCAACTAATTATCTGAAAGGATCCTCCTTTGAAGGGGAGACTATCCCCGCTGCCTCTGATGTATTCAGACAGGAGGCATTTTGGAACATCTAACACCCATATTTTATCATCAGATAAAAAACTTTTAACAGGGAGCCATGGTTTTCCTTCCATAGTCATTGAGTGTCCTCCCACATCAAGAATTTTTAAAGTGTTATTGCCTATCTGGCTCTTTATAATTTCAATTATTTCTTTTAAAACACGATACCTTTGATATTGGTCAAATGGTATATTTAGCAATTCATCGCTATACATCAGACCCTCCTCCATTCTGACGGCATATAAAAAAGACCATATTTTTCATTAATGCTGCCATTTGATACATAAAAGTGACGGCATCTATCCCAGTAATCGTATGGCTGAGTGCAGGTGTAATCAAAAATAGCAGCAGCAAAATAATAACTACCCTCCATGAGGGAAAGTGATTTAATTATATATTCCAGTGCACCTTCTCCTTCAATAAAATCAATTTCAAATCCGCTCAACTTAGTATTAGGTCCATTAATGTGAACTCCATTCTCAGAGTGTATAGCCACACCGAAGACAGGTTTATCTATTCTCTTTGATGCATGATATTCAATTCTTACTTTTAGGGTATCACCTGTATTAAAGTAATCTGTCACAACTCCAGAAGAGTTATAAAATCTGACCTCTTTTATTCTAACCTCGCCACCACCCAGTCTATTTGGAATATTTGAAATTTCTATCTCCCCTCTTGAAATCAGATTGCGATAGAAACTTATCACCTCTTTAGGATGCCCTTCAGAAATCAACTTTCCTTCTTTTATCAGATAGGCTTTATTGCACATCCTTTCTATGGAATTCAAATCGTGGGATACAATAATAATTGTTTTCCCCTTTTGTTTAAACTCGTTTAGTTTTTTAAAACACTTCTTTTGAAATGATTCATCTCCAACTGCGAGTATTTCATCAATAATCAGTATATCAGGGTCAACGGCTGTTGAAAGGGCAAATCCAAGACGCATATACATTCCAGAAGAATAATTTTTAACCGGAATATCAATAAATTTTTCCAGTTCTGCAAATTCAACAATCTCATCAAATTTTTTATGAATATCAGTTTTTGATAGTCCCAGTATTGCCCCGTTTAAATATATGTTCTCCTCACCTGTCAATTCCGCACTAAAACCAGCACCAAGTTCTATCATGGCGGACAATTTTCCATTATACTGGATTTTGCCTTCTGAGGGTTCCAAAATCTTTGCAATTACCTTTAGTAGTGTGCTCTTTCCTGATCCATTTTGACCTATAATTCCTACAGTCTCCCCTTTTTTAATTGATATATTTATTCCCTTTAGAGCCCAGAGATATTCATATTTGTCTCTCTTTCCTTTAAGAAAATTAATAGCAGTTTCTTTTAAGGTAAGTGACCTCTCATGAAAGAGTTTATATTTTACAGATACATTATTAATAGAAATGGCTAAATTATCTGTCATTTTTAAATATAATAAATAACCTGTTTTTCATTCCTGTAAAAATACCAATACCCTATAAAAAACGATACAAAAGCTACAACTATAGAATTTATCATAAAAGAAAAACTTGGAACCCTCCCGTAAAATATGACTTCTCTAAAGCTACCTATAATATATACAAGTGGGTTGAGTTTAAATAGCATTTCATATTTTGCAGGAATCATATCCATAGGATATATAATCGGAGTCAGGTAAAACCACGCCGTGACAATAATTTCTATCATATGTGTAAAATCCCTGAAGAAGACATTAAGGCATGATATAAACAGGGATATACCTGCTGTAAATAGTATAAGATTCAAAAGTAGAATCGGGATTAACATAACAGATGATTGAATCTCAATACGCATAAATACCATTAATATAAAAAGTGGAATTAAAGAAAGAATCATATTAACCATATTTGAGAAAATAATAGATAATGGGAAAACTGCCTTTGGAATATATACCTTATTTATAAGATTGGCATTAGATATAAGACTCATAGTTGACATGCTGAGGGAGTGAGAAAAATAATTCCATGGCAATAAACCGCATAATAAAAATATAGCAAAGTTCTTCATATCAAATCTCATCATATGGGAAAAAACAATAGTTAATATAATCATCATCATGAGGGGATTCAGCATTGTCCATAAAAAACCCAGAACTGATCTTTTATAGCGGAGCTTTAGCTCCTTAATTACAAGGTTTTTTAATAACTCTCTAAATTGATACAGTTCCCTGAGATTTCTTATCATCTTATTTTACCTGCAATACCGTAATCCTCTCAATTTCGTTATTAGAAAATGAAATAGGAAGAAAACCCCATCCTGTTGAATAAAATCCAGCATGAGATGCTTTATCTAAAATTCTTATTGGCAGTCTATTTGTTTGGGGATATTCTCTTAATAATATACTTCTGTTAAGTATATCAGGTCTAATGGGATAAAATGTTGTATTTTTAGAATAAATGATTAAATCATTTTCTTTTATCATGCTGTAGTCAATCGGCAAAATGTTTTTTTCAGTTAAATAGTAGTCAAATTCCCATGCACTTAAATGCCATTTTTTTAATTCAGGGATATAATCTGCTATTTTGTTAGAAATATTTTTATAAGAGCTTGCAAACTTATAATCTGCGACAGCAATTATAATTGAAATAAGGGTAATTACCGGGATAATTATTTTGAATCGGTGTAAAAATTTTGAGTTTTTCATCCCTTCTATCTGGCTAAATAACAATAAAATTAATGGAGGGATTAACGGTAAATTGTATCTTGCACAACTAAATGGCAATATAAAAATATTAAACAACACTACAATTGAAAACCAGATAAAAAGAAAGGTCTGCTTTTTGGTTTTTATAATTGCCGATAAAAATAAATAGATTCCAGTGCCAAAAAATATAATAAACAAAATTTTATACTGTATTGCATATGATGATGTATAAAATACAGAAATAAAAATAGCGAAAAAGAAGGTAGCTATTAACATATAAATGTGTTTTTTGGCAGAAGAACATAGAAATGGAATGAGAAATAAAAACATTGTTGAGCCGCTTAAATGCGATATCAAACCTATAAAATTATTAATCCATCCATAATAGCTGAAACCTATCCATAACGGCAAAACAGAATCATTCTTGATAATC
The DNA here is from genome assembly GCA_016194325.1 of Nitrospinota bacterium. Taxonomy (GTDB): domain Bacteria; phylum Nitrospinota; class Nitrospinia; order UBA9942; family UBA9942; genus UBA9942. The sequence continues at coordinate 20,555 of JACQBS010000105.1, forward strand.
TTAAATATGTGAAGCTCGCCATGTGTCATAAGATTTAAAATAGACCAAAATAAAAGTAATATTATGGTGAATGAAAGCATCTTAATTGTTTTCTGAATTGAAATTTTCTCAATTAGAGAATATGAAAATAGCAGTGGAATGATAAGTAGTCCTAAATAGCGAGTAATAATCAAAAAATTGGAAGATATAATTGATAAAGCAAGTAGATATTTATTTTTGTATTTTATGCCGTAGATATATGTTGCAATTGAAAATAATAACAATGCAAGAAAAGGCATGTCTGAAGTGACTTGACTGCTCTCAACAAGAAAAACAGGTGTTATTAATAGCAAAACAGTAGGGATTAAAGGATTTTCTGTTACAGTTTTTGAAATAAAATACATTGAAATAACAGCAATGAGAGGGAATAGGAAGAAAAATGTATGAATGATTATTTCTGATGTTCCGCCAGAAAAATAGATTATCATAGATATAAAATAGGATATAAAGGGAGGGTGAGGCATATTTTTAAAGAAATCCACTTGTTGCCCCTGAAATGATTCAGAAAATCCATATGGGTTAAAAGGGGTTTTAAATATGGTTTTATATGGTGCTATAAATGCTGGGCCGTCAATATGGAAGGGCTTATTTACAAAAGGAATTATTAATATTAGCGTAAAAATAATCAGAAATAGGAGGTCTCTTTTTATTTTATTTGTCTTTGGAGTGTAGCTATTTTCTGAAATCACTTCCATCTAATTTGTTGCTACCTCTTCCATGATGCCTCGTATTATAACAGGGAGGGTTCTTATATTGAGATTTGCTTTTTTACATTTATTTAGAATCCTATCCATTGTCTCCCTTGATGCAGAAGGAATGGCAATGATTGCATCTTCAATATTATATTTTTGCTTTATTTCTTTTAAATTCTCCGTATCCCCCACTACAGGTATTCCATGAATTCTGTATTTCTGTTTTGCCGGGTCATCGTCTATAAAACCCACCACATTAAAATTAATATCATTGTTGTTCCTTATCTCTCTTAATATCAACTCCCCGGCATCTCCGGCACCAATAATTATTATTCTCCTGCCATCACTTTTTCTATGGTCTATCAGATATTCCTTTAAAGACCTTAAGGCAAGCCTGCTTCCACCTATCATTACTACGGTAAGCAGCCAGTCTGCAATAAAAACTGCCCTTGAATAGTCCTTAAATCTGGCCGTCATTACGATTCCAACCATGATAATAAGAGTGCTCAATGTTGCACCTTTTACTATTGCCGTCATATCCCTGATACCCACATATCTCCATATACTTTGATAGACACCAAAGTAATAGAAGACTATAAGTTTTACAATTACAACCCATGGAAGTGTATTTACAAAAAATGTCAGGTTAGGATTTATCAATCTTCCTTCAAACCTGAGCAGGTATGCAGAGAAATATGCTACAGAGATTAATATCAAATCCATAATAATCTCGGCAATCCTCCTCCTGCTTAAGTTTATTCCTGATTTACGATACTGCCTCTTTGCAATTATTACCTCAATTTCTTTGTTAGAGCTTGAGTACATTTTCTCATCACCGAGAAAAATCCCGAAGAGATAAAGTCCGATTGCCGATAGAACAGCAACAGTCATTATTACAAATGGATTTATACTGAAATAGAGTGCAAGAAGGGCAAAGAGTATTGAGAACCCATAAAGGGATAATACTACCTGCCTTTCGCTCAAACCTAAGGCTACAAGCCTGTGGGATATATGGTCTTTCCCGCCCTCAGATATGGCTTTTCCCCGCAGTTTCCTTGTAAGTGTTACAAATGTTGTATCAAATATTGGAATACCGAGGACCAGAAGTGGGACTATCATTGTAGCAATAAGATTTGATGCCTCTCTCCATGTGCCGATTATTGCTGTAGATGATAATAGGAACCCAAGGAACATGCTGCCGCAGTCGCCCATGAATATCTTTGCCGGGTTAAAATTATAAACAAGAAAACCAAGTGATGCCCCCATCAATATAAAAGCCAGCGGGGCAATACTATAGCTGCCTGATTGGACTAAGAATATTCCCAGTGAAGCGGATGCAATAGCAGCAATACCTGCCGATAGGCCATCCATATTATCAAGAAGATTAAATGAATTTGTTATCCCAACAAGCCATAGAATTGTAAAGGGGATGCTTATTACAGGATAGGGTATAATTTCTATAACAATACCTGACAATGTAAGTGATGAGGCAATGATAATCTGCCCTACAAGTTTTACCTGTGGATTAAGTTTTACAATATCATCAATTAAGCCAAGGATAAAGATTGCAGTGGCACTCAATAGGATGGGCAATTTGTAATTAAATTGAGGGGTAAAAAATGTAGTTACAATCACCCACGAAGCCCATATAGCAATACCACCCAAAAGTGCCGTAGGCTTTTTATGCCATCTGTCTTCTCTAACCTCTGCAACCTTTCCAAACTTTGAAGACAAAACCTTTACAAGGGGTGTCAGGATTAATGAGCCTATAAATGATGCAGCCAAAATTAACAGGTATCTTGATATATCTACATTCATAAATTTTTCCGAATCCTGAATTCTACTGAATAATTATAAATCACATTATCCCCCTGTTCAATTGAAATATAGGAATAAGAATAGCAAGCACTATAAAACCGACAATAATTCCCATAATAAGAATCAAGACAGGCTCTAAAAGGATTAATCCCCTTTTCACCTCTGCCTCAAGCTCCTGTCCATATGTCTCAGAAACCTTTAAAAGCACATCGCCAAGATTCCCCCCCTTTTCTCCAACAGTAATTGTATGGGCAACTATTGGAGGTATGCTGTCCGCCTTCTTGATACTCATGGAAAGAGAGTCGCCTCCTACAACATCCTGAATAGCACTATCTATCACCTTATTGAAAACTGCATGGCTTAAAACTCCTTTTGTCATCTCTAATGCCTTTAGCATTGGTACGCCTTCTTTCAAAAGGCTTCCGAGTGTCCTGGTCAGATTAGTGATATAAAAGTGACTGACAAGTCTGCCAATCCATGGTATTTTTAGGAATAGGTTATCTATCACTTCTTTCCCGGATGGTATTCTGATATAAAATCTTACCGCCAAGCCAACAGCAATCATGCCAATAATTACTACAAACCAGTAGTATCTGATAAAATTTGTAACCCATATAAGTATGAGTGTAATCCAGGGGAGGGTGCTTTTTGTGTCTTCAAAAATCCTCGTTATCTTCGGTATGACAAATATAAATAGAAAGGAGAGGACACAAATACCAACTAAGGTCATGAAAAATGGATATATAATGGCGGAACGGATATCCCTTATAATCTTTGCCCTGCCTTCAAGATATTCTGAGAGCCGTAGCAGGACTTTATCAAGAGAGCCGCTTGCCTCCCCTGCCGCAACCATCCCCCTATAAATTCCTGAGAATATTCTCGGATAATCACTAAGGGCATTTGAAAGGGAGATGCCCTCGGCGACCTTATTCTTGATGCCGAAAAGGATTGACTTGAACCTTACATTCTTTTCACCATCTGCCAATACAGAGAGGGCATCGGAAAGGGTTGAACCTGCCGTTAGGAGTGTGGCTAACTGTCTTGTTGTAAAGGCAATTTCTTGAATTGATATACCTTTGCGGATATACCCCTCAATCCCTATTTCAGATACCTCTCTCGGATAAAGCCCATCCTTCTTTAATCTTTGAATTGCATCCCTGATACTATCGGCACTTAGATTACCATCAACCTCAATACCGCTTCCGTTATATGCTTTATATCTGAATGTTGCCATAAAATAGTGTCAGAGAGTCATAGTGTCAAAGAGTCAAAGATTTTAACTCTGACACCCTGACACTTTGACTCTTTGATACTTTAATTGATTTGTGTTACCCTTATAATCTCTTCAAGACTTGTAACCCCTGCGGCTGCCTTTTCAAGACCGTCATCCTTAAGTGTCTTCATCCCCTTTGAAAGGGCATATTCCTTAAGGCTTGCTGAGTCAGGATTCTTTAAAATCACAGAATGCATATTCTGGTCCATAATAAGAAACTCAAATATCCCTGTCCTGCCATGATAACCGCTCTTAAAGCATCTTTCACATCCGACAGGTTTCCATAATCTTCGCACATTATATTGTTTAAAGGTAGACATCTCATCTGATTGCGGCGTATACTCCTCTTTGCAGTATTGGCACAAGACACGGACAAGCCTCTGTGCAATTACTGCAGAGAGGGATGATGCGACAAGGAATCTCTCAATCCCCATATCAACAAGCCGTGTGATTGCTGTAGGAGCATCATTTGTATGAAGGGTTGAGATTACGAGATGTCCTGTCAATGAGGCATGGATGGCAATCTCGGCAGTCTCCATATCCCTGATTTCTCCAACCATAATAACATCAGGGTCTTGTCTTAAGATAGAGCGGAGCCCATGGGCAAAAGTCAGTCCAATTTTTGGATTTACATTGAGCTGTCCTATCCCCTTTAACTGATATTCAACAGGGTCTTCTACAGTTATAATATTTCTTTTGGCAAAGTTTATACGATTTAAAGCTGAGTAAAGGGTTGTGGTCTTTCCAGAGCCGGTTGGTCCTGTGACAAGGATAATCCCGCTATTCCTTGAAAGGAGTGAATCCATCATTTCAACCTGCCCTATATTAAACCCTAACCCTTCAAATTCTATAATCCCCCCCTTACGATCAAGGAGTCTCAATACTACCCTCTCTCCAAATGATGTAGGGATAACCGATACCCTCACATCAATATCCTTCCCTGCTATAAGGAGTCTGATCCTGCCATCCTGCGGGAGCCTCTTCTCTGCTATATCAAGTCCCGCCATGACCTTCACCCTTGAGATGGTCGCCTCCTGAATAGTCTTTGGCGGGGAGAGGACAGGATATAAGACACCATCAACCCTGAATCTAACCTCAACTACCTTTTCATAAGGCTCAATATGAATATCACTTGCCCTCTCTTTCACAGCCTGAAAGAGGAGTGAATTTAGAAGCTTTATAATGGGGGCTTCATCTACAAGCTCAAGGAGGTCCTTCGGCTCTTCCCACTCTGTGGCAAGGGTATCAAGACTCTCACTGCTGAGCCCGTCTATTACCTCCTGTGCAGAGCCTGAGAGCCTGTCATAGAACCTGTGAATGGCATTTAAGATATTCTCCTGCCGTGTAAAGACAGGGGTTACAGGGTTAAATAGGAATTTCTCTACATCATTTAGGGCAAAAATCCCCTTTGGGTCTGCCAATGCCACCAGCACCTTTCCATTCTCTTTTCTTAAAGGTATGATGAGATTCCCCTTTGCAAATGAGAGGGGTATTCTTTCAATAAAGGCAGGGTCAATATCTTCACTATTAATTTCATCTATGTAGGGGAAACCGTGGGCTTTAATTATGCTAAATAATTCATCATTCATAAAAAATTATAAAAATTTGCCACAGAGGCACGGAGACACGGAGAATTTAAAATTCCAAATAACAAATCCCAAATAACAAATAAATTCCAATTTTTCAATTTCTAAATTACAAACTGCGTCTCTGTGGCTAATCAGGTTTTTGTCCCTCCTTCTCTGAAACACCACCCTTAAATTTCTCCTCAGTCTTAATTTTAAGGGTGTCAAGGTCACTAAAATCTTTTACTATTGATGGAGTGAGATAAATGAGAAGGTTTATCTTTTGTCTCTGTGTTGAGGAGTATTTAAAGAGCCATCCTAAGAGCGGGATGTCTCCGAGGAGCGGAACCTTTGTTACATTCTTTATCTCTTTATCCTGTATCAATCCACCAATGACTATTGTCTGCTCATTCTTTACAACGACTGATGTCTTTGCAGAACGTTTTGTAGTAATAATATCCTTTGCCTGTCCCCCTGCCTGAGAAGTAGGGGCAACAGCAGAAATCTCCTGATATATATCAAGCTTTACATAATCCCCCTCGCTTATCTGGGGCTTTATCTTTAAAGTGATGCCAACATCCTTTCTCTCAATGGATTGAAGTATCGGCTGGTTAGTAGTGGTTGTCTCTCTCTCAAACTTACTCAAGAAAGGGACATTCTCACCAACAATAATCTCAGCCTCTTTATTATCGCTGGTAAGAATATGGGGAGTGGAAAGGACATTTATAGCATCCCTAAATTGTTTAAGGCTGAAGAGGGCTGCAAAACCAGGGGCAGTCAGATTGTATGATGTTCCATCCCCTCTTGTTACAGGGACAGTCACAAAATTGCCCATCCCTCCCACAGTTAACCCTGCCATACCGCCGATTATATTCTGAACCTGCGTTGAATCAACAGTCCCGACACCTCCAATCGCTACAGGCTCACCTCTATCATTTTTTGCAGAAGCCCTCCATCTTGTCCCCATATCAAGTGCCTTATCAATAAAGACCTCTGTTATCATTGCCTCCACAAAAACCTGCCTTGGCCTTCTGTCAAGTTTTTTGATTACCTGTAAAAGCGTCTGGTAATCTTCAGGGGACGACATGACAATCAGGGAATTAGTCGCCTTATCAGGAGTTATAGCAATCCTACCTGTAAATTCAGCCGTCGTTTGTGACGGTGGTACGCCTGGCGGCGGAGGTGAAGACCGTGTCAATCCCTCAAGAACCTTTGAAATCTCGGCAGCCTCCGCATTCTCAAGATAATAGACATTTATTCTGGCAGAGGTCTCCGGCGGCGGGACATCCAATATGGCAATGAGCCTTTTATACTCCTCTCTCTCGGTAGAAGAACCAAAAAGGATAATTGCATTTAGTCTCGTATCAGGAATTATCCTCCCCTCAACAGGTCGGGGGGGCTGTCCCTGCGTTATCCCGCCTTTTCTGTACTGCCCTCTTTCCCTTAATACTTTGCTGATATTCTCCGCCTGGGCATATTTAATATAAACAATCTCGGATTCACGTTGTTCGTCCTCTTTGTCTATGCCTTTTAAAATCTCCAGTATCTTTTCTATATTGAGGGCAGTATCTACCACCAATAGGGCATTCCCTGGGCCAAAGGCTGAGGCATAACCATCTTTTGAAACAAGAGGCTGGATAAATGTAACAGCATCCTGACCTGCTATGAAATTTAATGGAATGAGCCGGACAATATAGGTATCATTCACCTTTATCTTCTCTGTCTCTCTTACTATTTCAGTTCCGCTCTGTCTCGCCATTGCCGATGGAATTATCTTATAGGCATTCCCGGTAGTAATAAGAGTAAATCCCTTTAGCTCCAATAAAGATGTAAACAGATTAAACGCCTCATCAGCAGAAAGTTTTGATGGTGCGATTACTGTAATCTTTCCCTTCAGCCTTTCGTCATAGATAAAGTTTTTCCCTGTTAGCTCGCTTATAAATTTGACGAGTGTAGAGATATCCACATCAACAAGATTTATTGTAATCTTATTATCCTTCTTAAGAATTTCCTGAGATTTTTCCCTTGATGTAATATTCTTTGGAGTCTCTTCAGCAAATGGAGTCTCTGCCATAGAGACAAAAAAGAGGATTATGAATATCTTAAAAACCATTTTATTTGTAATCTGTTTCATTGAAAATTCCCTTTTATAAAACACAAAGACTTTAACACGAATGACACGAATAGGCTAATTCCACGAATCATTATTACCAGAAAATTTATATTATTTGTGAGATTTGTATATTCGTGCAATTCGTGTTCAATAAGGTTTTATGTTTTCTTGGTGAATTTTAATCTTCCTTTTACCTAATCTGATAATTAAAACTTACCCTCTGTCCATCCCTCATAAGGTCAAGATTTACCCTCGTCTCACCTTTGATCCCTGAGATAACCTGAATAGCCTTCTCAGGAGTATCTATATCGTAATTGTTAACCTTGATAAGGACATCACCATTCTTAAGTCCTATTGCATCAAAGATGCCTCTATGTTTTATCTCAGTAATCCTGAATCCCTCTACCTTTCCTTCCGCTACATTTGGGGTAAGCCTCGCATCAGTCAATACCTGACTCATATCCTCCAATGCCTTAAAGATAGCACGTTGGTCAATTACCCATTCTTTCTCTCCTACCTTTTTAGATAGCGGAGATAAATCTGCATATTTTTGAGGAGGCTGCTTATTTGGAGACGGAAATATATGTATATTCTCTGTATCTATATCAAAGGATAATTCCTTTGAGCCGCGAAGGAGTAAAGCCTTATCCTTAACCACATTCCTTAAAACACCTGTCTCAAAAACCGACTCACCCACTTTAAATATCCCTTCTTTTCTGTCACCTTTGGTCTCAAATATGGCATAATTCTTCTGCCCGATTATAGTCCCCCTGAGATACAGGTTATCTGAGATAGGCAGATTAACATCCTTTCCATTATCAACCGCCTCTCCTGAAATATCTTTATTTAAGTCTATTGGAGTAAGTCTGCTATGTGAAGTAGGAAATACTGCGTTTTCTATAATAGGTGCATACCTCTGAATATCATTTTGAACAGGCTTATAAACCGCAACTGAACTTTTTATCACTTCTTTTTCTTGAGGGTTATATTTATAGATAAGATAATTCCTGACTATTAAAGAAGAGACAGGAAAGATGAGGAGCATTAATAAAATATTCAGGAACTTAAGTGCCTTTATCATTTAATAATCTAAAACCCTCTATTACTTGAACCGTTTAAACTGTTTAAACCGTTTAAACCGCTTTTAAAATCTCTGTGTCTTCGTTATTATAATCAAATTCCTGACGATTCTTCAAGGGGATAGTGTTGATTCTTCCTTTAATTGTGGTATAGTAACAGCCATAATGAGGAAGGTAAAGGGGGAAATGGGACTATAAGACTTTAATAGGAACAAAAACTTAACAGTGTCAGTGTAAGTGTCAGTGTAAGTTAAAGGAATTGATTATTTGCTGACACTAATCACTGTCACTGACACTTCTTTATAATTTCCTTACATTAAAAAAGTTGGGAGGATTTATGGAAAAGAGGATTAGAGTTCTTGCAAGGATTAAGGAGAGTCAGGCAGAATCTAAGGAGTTAGTGAAAACGAGATGCAAATCAAAAGAGATGTTTTATTCATCTGACCCCGATGCTGAATGGTATAAAAAGAATATACCATGTATGGACGCATGCCCAGCAAATACCCGCGTCCCTGAATATCTTGATTCCATATCCCGTGGAGATTTTGATAAGACCTATCTTATAAACAGGATTGACAATGTCTTCCCGCATACCCTCGGAAGGGTATGTTCCCATCCATGTGAGACAGCATGCAGGCACGGTTTTGAGGGGCTTGGAGACCCTGTATCAATCTGCTGGCTAAAGAGGGTTGGCGGAGACTATAAGAGTAAAGAGAAGATAAAACTACAGACTGTAAAGAAAAAGACTGGTAAAAAGGTTGCAGTTATTGGTGCAGGTCCGGCAGGGCTTGCATTGGCAAACGATTTAGCCCTTCTGGGACACAATGTAACTGTATATGAGGCACTTCCAATTGCAGGGGGTATGTTATACAGCGGCATTCCTGCCTTCAGGCTCCCAAGGACTTTAATACAACAGGAAATAAAAGACATTACAGATTTAGGTGTAGAGCTTAAATTGAATACAAGAATCGGCAAGGAGATAACCCTTCAACAGTTAAAAGAGGGGAATGATGCAGTTTGTATAACAACAGGATGTATGGTGCCTGTAAAGCTGAATGTGCCGGGGGAGGATTATCATGGTCTAATACCAGGGCTTGATTTTATGATACAGGTCAATACAGGAAAACTTAAGGGTTTGAGAGGAACAGTAGTTGTAATCGGCGGAGGGTTTACTGCAATGGACTGTTCAAGGACTGCCTTGAGACTCGGTGCAGAAAAATCAATCGTAATATACAGAAGGACGAGAAATGAGATGCTTGTTGATGAGAGGGAATTAAAGGAGACATCCCTTGAAGGTGTAGAATTTCAGTTTCTTGTTGCACCTGTAAAAATAATTTCAAAAGATGGAGAAAGGGTATCGGAGATAGAGTGTATAAAAAATAAATTGGGCGAACCGGGGGCGGATGGAAGAAAGAAACCTGTTCCAATAGAAGACTCAAACTTTAAAATCAAGGCAGACTGGATTATACCTGCAGTCAGCCAGCAATCAGACCCATCACTCCTCCCTTCAAAATTAAATATAAAAACTGAAAAGGGGATGGCAGCAGTGGACAGGAAGACATATATGACTTCTGAAAAGGGAATATTTGCATGCGGTGATTTTATATCAGGGCCAAGAAACATAATAAGTGTAATAGGCGAGGCGCATAATGTTGCCAAAGCCATAGACCTCTATCTGATGGAAAGGGAGAGGACAAGAGAAAAGGTTACACGGACAGTCTATAAACAGAGTGGAATGCGAAGTATTACACAATGGAAGGTGAATAATCAGGATATTTATGATGTAATACCGAGAAAGGAGATACCATCCCTCAAGAAGGAGCAGAGGACAGGCTTGGAAAAAGAGGTGGATTTAGGATACAGGATGGAGACAGGGGAGATGCAGGCGGACAGGTGTTACCTATGCAATCATAATATCCAGATAAATGGGGATGAATGTATACTCTGTGCAAATTGCGTAGATGTATGTCCGCTTGACTGTATAAAGATGGCAAGAAAAGATAAGGTCATGGTTAAAAATGGCGGGGATTATAAAAGCGAGAACCTTGATGTCTTCTATATGCTTATTGACGAGGAGAAGTGTATCAGATGCGGACTCTGTCTTGATGTATGCCCGACCGCATGCCTCTATATGGAAAAGTTTCAATTTGAAAAAGAATTTGTTGAATAAAAATAGGAACACGAATTACACTAATATACGAATGGCACGAATAAAAAAAGTCAAAGGTCAAAATGCAAAAATCAAATAGAGGTATTTATTGTTAAAATAATTCCATAATTTTAATCTTTGATTTCCATTTGTGTAATTTGTCCATTCGTGTTATTCGTGTTCAAGTTTTTTGTTTTTTTATTATGTCACTACTTGATATTATTAAGGGCAGGAGAAGCATAAGGGAGTTTAAGAAGAAAGAAATCCCGGAGGATGTAATTGAGAAATTGATAGATGCAATAATCTGGGCTCCGAGTGCTGGAAATCTGCAATCAAGATTCTTTTATTTTGTATTTAATCCGGAAATAAAGAAAAAACTCGTAAGGGCTGCATTTGACCAGGAGTTTATAGCATTCGCCCCTCTTTCAATAATCGGCTGCTGTGATTACCGCATCAGCCAGAGATATGGAAATAGAGGGAAGGAATTATACACAATACAGGATGTTGCAGTAAGCATACAAAACCTCATGCTCACAGCTTATGAGCAGGGGCTTGGGAGTGTATGGGTCGGTGCATTCAGGGAAGAAGATGTAAGAGAGATTCTCAACATGCCACCGCACTTAAGGCCTGTTGCCATTGTCCCAATCGGTTATCCTGACGAAGAACCTCTCCCGCCGGAAAGGGTATCAAGAGACAAGGCAATAAAGATTGTTTAAGATGATGTGAGGTGAACTTTAACTATGGTTTCCGTTTAAGAAAAGAGGGATAAAAAGCAGCCTGTCTCCTTTTTTTAGATGCTAAAGGGTTATGGAAAAAGACATACAGAGAATATGTCAGAAATTGAGCAGACTTTTGACCTCTTTAGTTCCTTTGGGATATTGAGTATGAACACTTATCCTCTTTTCTGTCTATCACTCAAAAAGTAATGATAGTTGTTCATTACAAAAAAAAACCAGACAAATTCCAGAATAGCATTAGACAAATTACAGGATAACCCTTTACAATTTTACAAGCGTGTTTTACTCTGCCTTGGCGTGTTTTAGCGTGTTTTTTGTCATATTATTGACATCAAAAGGCTTCAAAAGTTCATTATGAGTAATTCTGTAACTTTTTGTTTTTTATCTACCCCTCCAATATTATACATTGTTTCAACTTTTTTGATATTAAAATCCTTATATAGTTCTCTTATCTCTTTCGTATTATTAATAGACATTATAAATTTACCTGAGATTGACTTCAAGATGTCTCTTATCTTAACGAAGTCATCCTTATAGAATATGCCTTTTCCATAATATCCTTCACAGTCATAATAGGGAGGATCGAGGTAAAAAAATGTGTGAGCCTTATCGTATCGTTCTATCAATTTTTCATAATGCATATTCTCAATAAATACCCTTACAAGTCTGAGATGGGCAGCAGAAAGTTCCTCCTCTATTCTTAATAAATTAAGTCTTGATGGTCTAACTGTTGAGCTTGTAAATGTTGGATTATCTACTCTGCTGGCATATCCTGTCTTCAAGAGATAATAGAACCTTACTGCCCTCTGTATGTCTGTCAGTGTGCTGGGATTTTCATCTTTAAATCTTTGAAACTCATCTCTTGCAACCAGTATCCACCTAAAAAATCTTATAAATTCGTCTAAGTGGTGTTTTACTACCCGATAAAGAGTCACAAGGTTTTTATTGATGTCATTTAGAACTTCAACATCAGACTCGTCTTTTTTAAACAGTAGCCATGCTGCACCTGCGAATACTTCACAGTAACAGGTATGTTTTGGAATTAGCGGAATAATCTTATTTGAAATGATAGATTTCCCTCCTAAATACGATAAAAAACTTTTTCTCATTGTATCTCCCTCCCTAATTTTTGCTAAATGTAATACCACCAAAAACTCTTTTCACTACATTATAGCTATTAGAATGTTTTACATGCCCAAGCCATGAGGTTATAGATTGTTTAATCTTTTCGAGTGTTATTTTATTGTGTTTATATAACTCCACAAACTTTTTGAGTTTTCTCCGCATTCTTATGAAGCTCCTTTTTCTTAAGAGCCTATGAGTTGGCCATGTGCGATATCCTACAAAGTCAACCCCATGAGAAATAGGAAAAACAGAGGTTTTATAATTTAGCTGAAGCCGTAATGTGTGCATTAAAAAGTCACCTATTTCTACTTTCCATAAGTGCAGTTGCTTTTTATTGCTGTGTAACAACACAAAGTCGTCCATATACCTGATATAAAATTTAACCTGCAGTTTCTCCTTTACGAAATGGTCAAGCTCATTCAGATACACATTTGCAAATAACTGACTTGTCAGATTTCCTATTGGGAGTCCCTTATCTCCATCCGCACTATCTACAATCTCATCAATAAGCATTAGTGTCCTTTTGCATCTTATTGTCCTTCTAATTATGTTCTTCAATGCCTCATGATCTACGGAGGGAAAGAATTTCGATATATCGGCTTTCAGACAATAAACGGTATTCCATTTTCGTTGCGCCCTCCTTAGAAACTCTACAAGCCTATTAGATGATGCATGTGTACCTTTTTTACTTCTACACGCATAAGAGTCATTAATAAACTTCTTTTCAAGAAGTGGCTCTATAACAGTGCATAAGGCATGGTGGATAACTCTATCCCTAAATGGTAATGCCGAAATCACTCTTCTCTTTGGTTCATGTATAACGAACTTCCTGTATTGCCCTGTTTTGTAACCACCATTCATCAATTCACTCTGTAAAACAAACAATTCCTCCTCTATATTGCTACTGAATTCTAACACCTCCTTCTTATATCGCTTACAGCGTCTCGCTTTGAGGTATGCATTATAGAGATTGTCAAAGGTATATATCTTTTCAAACAAGGCATTATATGTTTTAGGCATACAATCTCCTTGTCATTTAAATTTTCTTTTGATTGATACATCTAAATCAGTAACTCCTCCCTGATTCAAATTAATCTCCAAGATCAATTTGCCTGTGAAATTTTTAACATCCTCTTTTATAACTTTATATTTATTCATATCCTCAATACATCTAATCAAAGTTTTCTTCCATTCTTTTTCTTTACCCTCCATTGTGTCCTCCAAAAATAAAAAAACCCAAACTAAAGCCGAAAACGGCTTTTGGGGTCTGATAGCTCTCCGATAGAAGTTATCAGCTAACCAACCGTTAACAGCTTTACTTTGGGTTTAATAGCTCTCCACAATGGAGTTATTAACTAACCAACTAAATTATGCGGCCAGTGCAATTTTATGGACTTCCCCTACTCATTGCACATAGCCTCTACAATTTTTGCCTCTGGCTTTCGCCTCGGCAGGGATTAAGAGCCTGACTGTATTGCTGTCACTGGTGATAACTCCGTAGAGTCATCATCTCTTAAAAGTTTTAACACAGTCACAGGCGAAGCGAGCGCCAATATTCGTATTCACATTCCACGGATAGTTGTTCAGATTGACGCACCGAGAACCAGCGATTACGCCATTATTCCAGTTGCCGCCAGCAATGCTCTTAACCCACACTTTTAATCCATCCTCCCAATAACCTCCCTATTTCCGCTATAAGCTTACCGCTATGCTCATAACTCTTATGTGATAAATGTTTCCTGTCATGAGCAAACCTTATCAAAAACTTTAATTCCTCTAATTTTACATCAATGTCATACATCAGGGGCTTTTTATTCCTACTTTTATTAGTTCTGATAATTCCCCTTGCAATATCAAGCACACAGTTTTTAATATGTGTGCATAGGACAAACTTTTCATACTTTGGAAATTTATCAACGATAGGGAAAAAATATAATGCAAAGTCATAAACCTTCTGATATATAATCAAATTTTCCATGTAATCATTATAGTATATCCCCCCCTATATTCAAAAAATATTTCAGAGAACAGATTACAGAGAGTCACAGGCGAAGCGAGCGCCAATAGTCGTATTCACATTCCACGGATAGTAGTACAGATTGACGCACCGAGAACCAGCGATAACGCCACTACTCCAGTCGCCGCCAGCAAGCAACATAACCAACTCAATGTTCGAATACATATATAGCTGACCCGCATTCATGCCCGGCATTACATCATAATAATTCCACCCGACAGTACCATCTGGTCTTATTATGAAGCAGTCAATCCACTCCCACACATTACCAACGCAGTCTACAACATTGAGAAGACTAATTGCATTAGCTACATAACCTGTGTTTTGTCTACCCGTGTTAGTTGTTGCAGACCACGCATTTACATTATCTCCATTATTACCCTGTGGTGAGCCGTGGGCTATCTGCAGCCATTCTGCATGGGTCGGAAGCCTTTTTCCCGACCTGCGGGCCATTTCAATAAAATTGTAACCAGACAATCCTTCTGTCCCTGTCAGTGGTATAGCATTATAGATACTTTTAGCTGTGCCGGTAAGTATGGGAGAACCGCTTCCTGCTGCGAAAGTAATCGCCTCATCAACTGAGGAGAGGTAAATATCCACCCATACACCGTTACCCAAATATACCATACCCTCCGGGCTGCAGCGTGGTTTATGGCATAAATCCCAGACAGAATTTGGAACCACTACGCCGCTTGTTACATCTGCGACTGTAATACTATTTCTTTTCCTCCCATAGTGGAATCCGCCGATTCTACGGGAGTTCGTGGTGGTATATCCACTCGGAGCAGTAGAGTTTGCTGATATGAGCAATAATCCGTTGTCAGTGCCATTATCACAGAGATATATATAGTAGTTTATGCCGAGGGTTAATACACCTGTATCAAGTGTCGTTACTTCGGTGTCTGTTGCAAACAGATATGCTTTCCGTGTAGAGCCACTTATTAATGAGAGGATAGTGTCTGCTTTGACTACGACCCCATTCCCTGTTGCGTTTGCCTCAAGATATTTATTTGAGATTCCCGGTCTTATATCAAGCGGGCGCATTAAAAAGACATCATTTATTGGATATGCTGGATCATTTTTCCATATTAGTGACATGGTTTCCTCCTTTTATAATTGGTTAATAAGGTTTTCGAGTTCTGCTTTTGTAAATCCCATTTGCAGAAATCTTGCATTTGGATTATCCACAAACTCAAAACAGATATATTTTGTCTGCCCTGCAGTATCTATTTCTGTTATAACCTTTTCATTCGAGAGTGGTATGTATGTAGATGCCACCTCCGATTTAAAACTCCAGATTTTCTCATCCGAAAACAAATCCTGCAGCTTCTTTTTAAGCTCTGCACTGTCAATCTCTCCAGTAAGTGCAAGGGCATGACAGGTCTCAACATCTACCCTTGTGTTTAAAACGCTTGGTATTCCTCTCATAGTTTTACCTCCTTTAAATTAAAATTACTGCCTTGCCTGTTTGAGGCGTGGCAAAATATATTTTAAGATTATTGCTGTCAACTTTTCTTGTTTTTGTATATGAAATTTCTGTGTAATCTAACACAGTCCCCGATATTATTCCGTCTCCGCAGTAACTCCCATCTCCACAGTAACTCCCGTCTCCGCAAAAACCACTTGCGTAATATGTCTCTGCTGCGGATTCTGAGAAGACTTTTACTACCGGGATATTCGGAGTATTGAGGTTGTGTATTATGCTCCATTTGTCTAATGCTGTATCTTGAATATATTCTATCCGTTTTGAAATTCCTGAATGAGCATTGGGATCACCGTTGTGGACATTAATAGCTGAGCCTATTTGAGCAGGGATATTATGCTCGGTTGTATTTTGTTTATGAGAGTCAAGGGAGTTCCTTATGTCCTGGTGAGATGCAGCCGATACATCATGATTCTGAATATCCTTTTTAGTTGCAATCACAACTGTATCTGATATAACGGCAGTTACATTCTGTGTATTCGCTACAACAGTGAAAATATCGGTAACATTCTCAATAAGGGTTACGCCGGCAACAGGTATGTAATCAGCCTTATTCCCTGCGGAGGTCACGGCATAGAGGATTTCTCCTAAATCAGGGTCATTTGCAAATATCCCTATTTCACGAATGAAAAAGCCTGCGGTCAGCCCTGTATTCGTCAGGACAAATCTGAGTTTTGATGTCCCGTCACCAGCAACTTCCAGAGATTGAATTGCCAGACTCTTTTTCTCGCTTATAAGTGCGGTTAAAATTGTTGGATCCTGTCCAGTGGTCCACGCTCCATCTCCTATTCCAATCCGTGTGAATTGCAGTGTAACACCTGTCTGTGCCTTTGCCAACAGGTTTCTCCCTCTATTTGTTAATATGGTGCCGCTGAAATCACCCATGATTTTGCCTCCCTAACGACCCCTGCCATAGAATAGGCAGATTGACTCACATTTACTATTGGATTATGAACACCGATTGAATTTGTCATTGCAATCCTCTGAGCTAATGCTGTATAGATATTTATACCTTCTACATCAGTTCTTAGATGCAGACCTATTGTGCAATACTTTCCGTCCTTAGCAGCAATGCCGCAGTAAACCGAAGCCGTATACTCTCTATGGATACCAATCGCCTCCAACCATGACCGAACATTTTTATATTCGCCAATGAGGTCTACTAATTTTTTATATGTCTCTTCATCTTGAATAACGGATTTTAGTAATACTTTAAATTTGTATGCGGTTCCTGAATACTGAAACCACTCCTCTATTTCAGCATTGAGATTCAATATCTCAAAAACTTTTTTAATTGCCCACGGAGTTCCTTTGTATCGATGCAGCTCGATAGCGCCTTTTATTAAACCCCTCTTTTCAGCTTCTGTCTTTGCAAGCTTCCATCCCTCAACATGAAATTGCCAGGCAAGGAAGGGGAGAATATTCGCAGGCACATTATCAATGAGATAAACAAGGACTGCATTAAGTTCAGATTCTACTGAAAAGACCTTATCCGCAGCCTCGCACAGCCCTTCAAGGTTTTTATCTCCCTGTAAGTTTACAGGCAGTAAATCTTTTGTTTTGTTAGCCATCTACACTCCCTGCAACAGTTACATTTATACCGGAGCATATCGCTACTTCATTATGTGCAATCAAAATATATGCAGGCTGATTAACCACTGCCTTATAGACACCTGCTATCTTCTGGAGTATCCCTACTATTTGCTCTGGAACCACATCAGTCCCAAGTTTTTCCTTTACAGATTTTGTATAGCTCTCAAGGCTTTCATTTGCCTTTGAGAGAATTACATCTGAAAGCATCGATGACGATTTATAGATATAAAGCTGGACATCTATGGTGTAATTAACAGTCACAGGTGATTCAATAATCACGGAATCAGTTAAGGGTCTTACCTTCTCGTCACTCAATTTTTCAGAGACAAGATTGAGCATGTTTGTATCTGGCAACTGCCCATTTTTTAGTAGTAGTGCAACCTTCACCGTGCCAGGCTGTGGACTCCACACGGAAACATCAACGATATCTTGATGTGCTGTCTTTGCCCAATACTCATAAGCACCAGATGACCCCGCATTACTGAACATCTCAGGTGCAATCTGTATACGCATCCGCAAGTGGTCATTACTTTCAATATCAACTCCGCCATAAGTCAGGCTTGCATTTTCAACCTTCTGCACATAGGGGAGAGGATTAATAAGCTGATTTATATCTCCAGCAAGATAACCGCTGCCTATTTCACCAGCATCAACGGATGTAGCCGGGACATCAATATAAGTGCTGCCAACATTCGCAGTGACATCCTCTGATGTTGCAAAAGCAGCCTTATTGTCTTTACTCATAACTTTTGTTCCTGTGGGAATAAGCAGAGGAGATGTTAAAGCGGCTTCAAAAGTAAAGCGAAGGGTTGTAATTGCTGCTGCTACAGGAAGTCTTGTTACTCCAAGCAAAGCCCCCAGATGATCCAGCATTTCTCCATTTGCATAAACAAGGAGATTCTGCTTTGCAACCTCATTGATGTTTATCCTTAAGAGATTCTCTCGATAGGCAAAGGTGGCGAGGAGAAGGGACTCAATCTGCCCTTTTGAAAGGGGAATTCCAACGATCCCTTCATAGGACTTTACAATCTCCCTGTATTGTTGATTCCAGTTTACAGGTATAAATTCTGGCTCTGGCAATGTCTTTAAATCTATCATATTTTATTTGTAGCAGACTTAAAGATATTATGATGTAAAATCTGCTAAAACACTTAAAACAACTTCCTGATCGGTTTGTGAGTCTGTAATCATGCCTGTAATCTTAAAGACTATCTTCCCGGATGCTGAGGCACTCATGAGTTTTATTTTAGATGGCTTGAATCTTTCTGAATTTATCTTTATTGCCCTGTATGCCTCAGCAATTATCAACGGTCTTGCTACATTCTGTGGTTTATCGAGATACTCTGGAATCCTGCTGCCAAATTCAGGGCGATGGGGAATAGAGCCAAGAGGAGTCGCCAGAATAAGACCTATCTCCTGATTTATATCCTCTATACCTGTAAGCGTCTTACCTACTGAGCCAAGTTTAATTTGCATATCTTCTAACAACCCCCTTTCTCCCCCTTTAGTAAGGGGGATTAAAGAGGATTATAAAATTGGTGTGGTCAATGTGTCGTATATCTTTTGATACTTATCGGCAATACTCATTGCATCGGGACCTGTAACAACCATAAGCACCCCTGCACTGTAACCATCATTAGGTGGTGCGCCTGATTCACTTTGTGCCCTCGATGCCCAGCCCCCCTGACCAGGCTGAAGATAAAGGACATAGATACCACTTGCAGACAGCTTATCTGCAAGACTCGTATTGTTCGACATAAGGGAGTTCATTGCATCGAGCCTGCCCTGAAGGTTGCCCAGCACAAGATTCCCTTTTTTCAGCAGCTTATTCACCTCTGTCTTCTGTGCATCGAGGGAGAGCTTAAGTCCCCCGAAAATACTGTCTAATGTAAGTGACTGCCAAGGCATAAATTATCTCCTATAAAAACAGGTTAAGGTTTAGGTTGAGGTTAAGGAAAGAATTTGTAAAACCAATTCCTTAATTGGAAATTGGAAATTAGAAATTCTCCTCGACCTTAACCTTAACCTGTTTTTTATTGATGTGATGAACTCGGCGGACTTCCCGCTGTGTCCGATAAGTTTTGCAACTCATCATAAACCCCTTCTGCAATTCCCTCGATAAACTCCTCCATCTCTTGATGAAGATCATCTGCGATATGTGTCCAGTGCGGCTTTGCCTTAAGCCTGTTTAATATCGCCGTCTTAATTGCTGTTCCGCTTGTTGCCATTTACCCCCCCATTACGGATGGTCAGGCATCCCTGTAAAAGGACATCTGAGTCCGAGTATAGTGCATGAATCCGTCTTTATAAATGTGTTATCCCACATTGCATTAAACTCTTCCAGTTCTTCATCGAGAGATTTTCCATTTATCTCTGACGAATCAAATCGTATTAATTCTTTTCCTGCAACGATTATTTCACAGTCCCCTTTCAGATCGAGGGAAAGTTTCTTTGCCTTGCGGTCATACTCAATTACTGTTCCATCTTCAAATTGTTTGTGCCATTTATCATTACTGCTTACCGGTACTTTGTCAGATTCGCTGTATATCGCCCCTAATACAAACCCTTGCTCAAGTCCCTGTCCAGAAAACAGACACACCACATGCTCATCAATATCAGGCATCCAGTAGTCTTTGTCTTTAAGGGTCTTTCTAAAAACAACAGGCAGTTCATAACTTACGGTATCATCCACATCTATTAGCTTCACCTTTACTGTGCATCTTTCAGGATACCTCTGAGTA
This sequence comes from Nitrospinota bacterium, assembly GCA_016194325.1. Taxonomy (GTDB): domain Bacteria; phylum Nitrospinota; class Nitrospinia; order UBA9942; family UBA9942; genus UBA9942. The sequence continues at coordinate 40,979 of JACQBS010000105.1, forward strand.
ATAACACCGACTTTTACAAGTTCGTTTATCATGTTCTTCTCACCTTGCAGATAGTTACATATCCTCCACCTCGATCAAATGAGTGTTGTGCCTCCTCAATAAGATACTGATTATCCAGTGTTCCAAATCCCTCTATGTTAACAGTTGCACCTGCCGTAAAGTGTGGTTCGCCCATGTAGGTAAATTCTGATTCGCACTCCCATTTGTTTTTATTTTTAAGCTCTGCTTTTGCCCTCTCAATTGCCTGTTGTTTGTTCTCACACCTTTCAGAGATTTTTAATACATTCCCTGATACAATCTTTTCTGCCTTTTCAGTATGTGCTATCTCTTTCTTGGCGGCGGGATTCCAGTATCTTATCTCACAGGTTTTATATATTTCATGTGTCTTATTAGAAAACCTGTAGGATATGAGATTTTTGATGCCTCTCCGTATCGTCATTACAGGTGAAGCCTTCTCAAGTTCCTCTGGTTTTATGCAGATAAGCCTTTCAGCATCAACCTTTACATTGTATCCATATTTCTCACAGGTATTTTTTAAGAAACTCAAATCACTTTCATCTTTCTGGTCTATTCGTTTGAACTTGATATCAGGCTCTATTTTTATTTGAGGATTTAGATTATTGCGTTTTGCAATTTCCTTTAATACGGTTGATAAATTTACATTCTCCCATGAGTGAGTCCTTTTTTGTCTGAAGCTCTCCGTAATATATGTTGAGAGCCCTTTTACATTAATTACATCGGGGGGACCGCTAAACTCTATCTCATCTATCTGAAAAGTCCCTGCCTGAAGCCATCTTTCAGACTTCTCTTTTATACCTATCACTATCTTTACAACATCGCCCTTTGATGGATACCATGAGGACTTCCATTTATCGTCTCTATCTTCAAAAGTAAGTTGTATCTCGTCGCTTTTACCATGTAGATGGTCTGTATAAGTAAGATTCAAAAGATACGGAGATACATCCTTACTCACATCCTTACCTGCCCAAACGATTTTATATAGAGGCTCTCTTATCTTTTCCATGGCGGCAGCTCCTCTGGATATATGGAGCTGACCTCTAATTGAGGTATTTCAAGCTCAATCCCTGCCGGCAGCAGAGGACTTCTTTTTATCACATCAGACAAATATGAATTTGCCTTTATGATTTCTTTATAGTAATCGGGATGTCCATAAAACTTAAAAGAAATTTGATCCCATCTATCGTTTTGAATTGTTCTGTATTTCATAAAAAGGTTATCTCTCCAGCTACACGGTGAGCCGCCCTGTTTATGCTGTCAGCGATTCGCTCCAGCCAACAGAATGTCCCTTCGCAAAAATCCCGAAGAAATATTATTCCAATTGCGACAATCAAAACCATGATTCCCAACAGTTCAATAGCAGACCCTATGATATAGCGGATTGTTTTCATCAGTTATATTCCTTCAGACTCACCTCAAACTCAATCACTTTGGGATTCCCCAGACCATCCGTTTCTCTCCATGTTTCCGAAACACTCTCAATAACAAACTCTCCAAATATCTCGTCACCAAACACAAATACAAGGGATTCTCCCTTTTCTGCCTCTTTCTCGAGTTTGTGTATCTCCTCTAATGGATTACAAAAATAATCACCAAATCTGCCACTGAAAGAGACTGTATCAAGTTGCCTCCCCATAGACTGAAGTCTTGACTTGCCTTTTAATATTTCATGCTCTGCATATTTCCATGTACGCGAACGCTTTAGTTCGTTAATGTTATTTATATGATCTTCCGAAATCTCAAAGGCTATGTCTCCAAGCACACCGATATTCACCAGCCAATCCTCCCTTCTCTTTTGAAATACTGTTCAATCACCCTTTTAATAGCATCTTCAGTGGCTGAGGCAGTTTGTAACGCAACCTCCTTCACAACAGTTCTGTCAACATTACCGCCGAATGTAAGATGCTGGGTAATATTGATTGGAGGTATAGAGCGTGCAGCAGCCGTTCTTTCTGGCATTGCCCCTTTTCCTGTCATTCCTGCGAAGGCAGGAATCCATGTCGGCTGCGCCATTGCCTTCACAGGCTCGAGCATTTGTCTGACAGGCTGTGTAATTGGCTGTAGAACCTGCCTTGTGGCATTTATTACCTTTGACATTGCAGTTATTGCCGGTGCTGGCTTCATTGTCTCTGCAATGGTTTCTATAATCCTTATCTTATGCAAATCTTTGAAAGGTCCCTCTCTGGCAGGACTGAAAGGTAGGAAATTGCGTATTTTCTGAGTTATGTTTTTTACTGCCTCAACTGGCTTATTTACCATAGACATCATCCCTTCATGCAGTGTCTGGATTACTTTCTTACCTGCATCAAAGAGATTCATACCTGTAATAAACTTTAAAAGCTTATTCAATGCCATTATGGGTGCTGTGATGGGGTTCACCCAGAGAAAGACACTCAAAACCTTCTGCCAGTTCCCCTTCATCCAGAGCCATGCAACTGAAATCCCCTTGCCTACCTTATCCCAATGTTTCCATAATAGATAGCCACTGGCTATAAGTGCAGTGATGCCGAGTATAATCCATCCGATTGGTGTTGTAACGAGTGCAATACTCATAGCCCTGATACCTGATATTGCAGTAATACTGAAAACCCTTATACCTATTGCAGCAGCCCTAAGACCAGAGAGGAGTCCCGAAAACGATGTCCTCGCCATTGTTGCAATCCACGTCCTCATGGCCCCGATGTTTTCAAGCATCCTGTATCTTGTCGTCATAAGCCAATATTGCATCGCCTTATAGAATCCACCATGATACTGAATATAATTCATAAGTTTCTGCATCCCTATAAGTCGCCATATCTCGGCTCTCTTCAGTCTTATCCAGGGGATTGCAATTTTAATATAGTTTGTAAACATCCTCACAGAGCCAATACCATTAGAGAGTAATTTCGTTGCCATCCCTAAAAGCAGCAGTCCACCTCCAAAGACTGTCAATACACCACCTGTCACGGCAACTGTTACACCAATTGCTCCGGCAAGCCTCTGGTGATTCTTCACCCATATATCTATCCTTCCAAATAGGTTATTGAGCCGTTCAAATACACTGCCAAGCCTTAAGCTCTGGCTTGTAACAGCCCCTATACTTGCAACTGCATTTTGCACTGTCCCTGTCAATGTATCCCACCGCATCTTCGTGGTTCCCATTATTGCGTCAATCTTTTTCTGCATATCTGCCTGCTGCTGCATCCGTTTAAGCATCTCGTTATAACCTGTAAGTCCTTTATCCACAAGCAATGAAAGTGGTCTCGCAGCCTCAACACTGAAAAGCTTTTCAAGGACAATCAGCTTTTCCTGTGGATTGAGTGCCTTTAATTTTTCCAACTCCTTTATCATTCCCTCGATCCCAACAAATGCACCTTTATCTGTAAAGAAATTCAGTTTAATCCCTTTAGGATCAAGTATCGGTGCAACCAGTTTATGTATCGCCTTTCTATCCATTTTACTGGTCAGCAGTGCCATCTTTGAAAGTGCATTGGCAAAGTTAGTCCCTGCTGTGCTTCCCTCAATAGAATTTGATGCCATAACGCCAATAACAGCAGATATTTTTTTAGCATCCTCCAGTCCTTGAATATTAAGTGACTTTAAAGAACTCCCCATATATTTGAATGAATAGGCAAGGTCTCCAATTTCAACACCTGAGGCGAATTTCAATCTTTGTAAAGTATCCATGAAGGAAACTGCCTCTTTATCTGCAACACCCATTGATTCCTGAAACTTTGCCACATGGGTTGCAGCCTCTGCAAAGGGAAGTTTCATAAGCACTGCAAATTTAGCAGCCGCCTCACCAACCCCGCCAAGGATATACTTTGTCTGGACACCCTGTTCTCTTAAGGCAATGAACATCTCGACCATATCCTTTGTTGAGCCTGGCAAAGCAGTGCCGAGTCTATCTGCAAGACGATACATCTCCTCAAGGTCTTTGCCTGTCTTGCCTGAAGTATCCATCATGGTGGTTTTCAAACGCGTCTGAGCTTCCTCAAGGTCGGCAAATACAGAAATCGTCTTCTGGACAGGACCCAGCATCATCAATCCTGCGGCCGTTGACTGTCTGCCCAACCGAACCATATTTTCCGATACCTGCTGCAATTTCGCCTGCATCCTTCCAAAATCGGTGATGGCATTATTGGTCATGCGATTGAACACGCCCGAGGCATGATCAACAGCAGAGAGCATCATTCCTATAGTAAAAGCATTAGCCATTTTTTATTCCCTCTCGATCAGATTCATGTTATATTTATAATATGAGTTGGTTGCCTTTTATCTTTTTGCTGCCATGATGGGTATAACCATTGTCTTATCTTTCACAATAGGTCTTGCACTTTTGATTATGTATATGGGAATTCTGTCTATTAGGTATATCAGACAGAAAAGAAGTTATATTCACAGGGTAAACAGACAATATTTAAAGAAGAGGCTCTCTCACCTCTAATGAGCCTTTTACAGCCTCGCTATATTTAACACTCTCCTCAACCCAAAAGTTAATCTCTTCGATGCTCATTTCTGAGATTTCTTTGAATGTCCAGCCAGTAGTCCTTGCGAGGTGGATGATATGCTGGATTGAGGGAAGGACAAATTTTCAAGACCTCCTGCTATCTCGATATTAAGCATGTAAACATCAGGCAGATCCATCTCCAGCAGGTCTTCAAACACAACCTTTTTGCCATCAATCTCCACGAGCTCAGACAATAAAGCCCATTGCATCTCTGCTGGGTCCTTTGCCTTCCTTTGTGCATTAAAAAGGTCTCTCCCTTTGCCCTTTCTTAAAGTCGCCTTTTTGCCAGATGGTAAAACTATTTCCTTACTTTCATTACTCTCCATATTAATACCTCCCTGTGTTAAAATGTCTTGGCATTACATTCCCAGTGTTTCTCTCACACTTGCAAGAAGGTCTTTGCCATTGACCTTATAGATGTAACTGAATTTGTCAATCTCCAGTATCTCCTCTCCGTTTATCTCAAGCTTGTAATAGTGTGCCTCGTAATCTGCCTGTGATTCCGCATCTGTGCCTTGTTTAAAATCACCGAGCTTAACCTTTTTAAAGAATGCCCTCATCGTAACCTTAACAGGGTAGACATCCATATTGCCTGTCTGCACATTATAGCTTTGCACTGCTGCACGGATATCGAGGATAGGGGCGTGTGATGCGTTATAAAGCACCTTGGCAGCATCAGGAGTCATGGATTTGAATTTGATGTTACCCGAAAGCTTATCAATATGTCCTATAAGCGGGGTCTCCATACCACCCGCAATTCCAAAGGCATTCACATCCACAACCTTATGCGACACCTCTGGCAGCTCAACAGATGCCTTCCCAAGCCAGTTGGCTCCATCCACATATACATTTGCATCATTCAAGATATTTGGTATCTCCATATTTATTCACCTCCAAAAAGATTTTTAAAGTAGTTGGCATCCACCTCGAGGATATGCTCGATGGTCTCTGCAGGCGGCGGTGCAAGATAGGTGATGTAGAATCTGATTATCCCATTCAGCAAGTCTGTGGTGGGATTGTCCTCTTTCCTGAAATATACCTTTGCACCGATTAAAAAACTCCTGCCCACAAGCCCATTGAGCCAGATATTCACTGTGCTGACGACTGTCTCTATGAGCCTCTTATTCATAGGGTCATCAACCTTCTGCCATGAGAGAAGGACAAGGTTATTCTCAATCCAGTTAGCCATCCTTCTGCATGGGATAAATGTATCCTTTATGTCAGTAACCTCGGGGAATGCAGCAGTCCTGTTACCCCAGAGCTTCCAGCCTGTAGAGAATCTGAATATCGTTGCAATACCCTGCTCATTAAGATAATTTGCCTCCTGAATGGTGAGAATCTTTACAGGGCCGTCAATCCGTAATTCCTTGTTTGACGGAGACTCATAAGGAACACCTGTGTTCTTCTCGTCCACCTTTGCAGTAAGTCCTGCTGCATGAGCTGATAGCCAATGCGTATCAGAACCGTATTTCGCCTGTGGCCAGAATATGGCAGCATGTGCAGAGCCAAAGGTTGCCTTGAATGTCAGGGCATCCGCAGGCTTCTCCACAGTAGAGGGGACATCAATATAAGCAATCGCCTTGAAGTGGTTACTGATCTTTTCTGCTTTTGCAATCATGGCATTGGCAACGGAGGTGTTATGAGAGTATCCAGGCGCAAGAACTAATCCAATCACCTTTCCGAAACTTGTGAAGGATTCTTCAATAAGCTCCAGTCCTGTCCTTTTCCCTGTTGTAGCATCCACACCGCCGATGATGTCCGTTGCCGTCACAAGTGACGGATCTGGATTATCCTGAGTATCCTTATGCACCGCAGGGTCAAAGACATTCACAAAGATTACAGGACTCATACCGTAGAGCGTGAAATAAACCTTTGCGAATTGTGAGAGTGAGTAATTGCCCTCACTCTGCCCCTGTGGAACCTCTCCGAAGGTTATGACAAATTCCTTATAATTAAATATAATCTTTGCCTGATTAACAGGCTTATCACCTGTAAGACTCTGCACAGGTGCAGCGCCAACGATAAATGGCAATGCACTGTCGCATGTCCTTACACCTAAAACCTTTGTATCCAGCTCCTGAATATATACACCATGTTGAAATGCCATATTAAACCTCCTTTAGCTCGCCTGCTGCAATGAGTCTTTTGACCTGCTCACAGTCAGGCAGATTGAGATATACACTATTGGGCATGAGTTGATATGTCTTGCCATCATGCTCAAAATGTTTGATAGTCTTGCCTACATACCTTAAATTCGGGATTCGGGGTTCGGGATTCGGGGTATCCTGAATTGGCTCCTGACTGACAGGCGGGACGCCTGTCCTACTCTCGACTCCCGACTCCTGACTCTCGACTGTCCTATTTTTCTTTGCCATAAAATACCTCCCTCTTACCCCCTTTATTCCCCCTTAATAAAGGGGGGTAGGGGGTTGTTGAATTTACTTTATAACTTTATGAACTTTATGAACTTTCTTCTTCCGCATACGGAAAATAAATGCTCGCCTCAAAGCTCTCCTCATACAGATAAGGCTTTTCGCCTTCTTTTTCATTTTTAAAAAACTGCCCCCCTGGTTTTCTTTTACCATTAATTGAGATATATCCTGTGCTTAAAAGAATTGAAAAGGGCTTATAAAAAAACTTATTAACCTTAAAAGAAGCCTCGATACACTTATTCAAAAACAGATCGGGTCCATCACCAGAGGCAGCAAGTGTTACAAGGGCATCCATCCTAACCGTATATAGTCTTCCCAGCTCATAATACCTGTCATCCTCAAAGTTAAACTCAAATCCAGTTGGTGCAAGTATCCTCAGGTGCGGCTCTTTAAGCTCTACCGGCTGCGGCTCAACGAGAGTCTGGATACCTGTTTTCTTTTCCATCTCCTCTGCAAAGAGCCTTAAGATTTCGCTGTAGCTCCACTCTGTTACACTGCCCGGATGTTTTGGTTCAGCCATGAATCCACCTTTTGTGAGATTACTTTCCTGTCAAGCGAATCAATATTCAAAAACCGCCTTTTCGGTATCTCAACGGAGTTCTTCAGTATAAATAAGACAAAGGGCTTTCCCTTTTTGCCTTTCTCTGCAGCCATCATTGCCTTACCACTCTTTGACCTCCAGACACCGTATCCCGCCTTCTTCATTCCTTCTATGCACTTACCCGGTGTCAATCCGAATTTTCGCATCATCTGTCTTGTCTTCCATCCAGCAGGGATGTAGAGCTTATTTGCTTTTTTAGGCACGATTTTTCCACCAAGCTGCTGTAGCCTTCCGTATAGAACATTCGTGCCGATAGTAACACTTTGTGCATCCGCTTTATGGTCAATAGAAGACATGAGTCTTCCAGTATCTCTCAATGCAAGCCCGCCTTTTTTCCATGCCCTTGTAAGTGGTGAGTTTTCGGGTTGAATGCCTTCCTTAATCTTCCTCTGTGTAGAGGAGACCATGTATTCACCAATCTCATCCATCAAAGGCTTCATATTAGAGAGCCTCTTTGGAATCTCTTTGAGTCTTGCAAGGTCTTTTAGGTCAATCTTTATTGATACCATCCTCGTCCCTTCCTGCTGCCTACTGCCTACTTTTATTTATATCCCTTCCAGTTATCACTCCCCGGTTCTACATGCACCACAGGATCACCTAACTCCCGACCCCCGATAGAAACATTCGGGGGCAGGCTTATGCCTTTCCCGACACAGTTGCCATATTTACCCCTCAGTAAGTCAAAGGCATCCTTTTTCTTATCTGCTGCAATCGCTTCATTCTCCGCATAGCTGTATAACTCGTAGAGGGAAAGCTTTATCAGAGCCGCCCTGTCAATATCATCCGTCCAATCCGGCTCCACCCCGCAGCTCCTCAAAGCTGCCTTTATCGCTAATGCAGCATTTTGGATACATCTCTCTGCAACCGCATCATCCCCGTTGACAAGGGTTTGATAATTGTATTCTTTTATCTCCAGCTTTAAATCCGCAACGGTCACCATAAAGCGGTTGGCAATGACATCTTAAAATCGTTTTAAATGCCTTTATAAAGCTTTATAAACTATGTAAAAGTTTTAAAAGGCTACTCCCCCCCCCTCAATAAAAGGAGAGGGAGAGATAAAGGCTATATTACCTGGCTCCAGCATATTCCCTTTGGAATTGACACGGGTAAAGGTTTGCTCTTACCCACAACCTCTATACCTGATGGATTCTTCTTTCTTTCAGGCGATGCATAGAATGGCATGGGGAGCAGCCCTGCATCTATATCATCCAATGCACAATAGTAGAGTGAGAATGGCGCATCGAGGGCAACCGCACAGAGCTTGTTTGATGGAATCACATTGCTAATTGTCCCATCAGATGGGTTCTCATATACCCCTGCAAAAAGCTCGATGGTGAATCCTGCTATAGTTATACCCTTCTCTGTAATCTGTGCATTGATGGTTCCCCTGTCAGAAAGGGTAATTACCTTATTTGCAACTGCTACAAATACATCTGATCCGACAAGATAGGCTATGTCCGAGCCATATCCGTTCTGGTTTAAGAGCTTGTTTATCTCAATAATGTCCTTCAATATCTCTCCGAGTGTCTTATCCGCTGCATTCCAGAGTTTTGTCGGGACAAATTCAAGGGTTGCACCGAAATCAACCGAATATATGTCATAGCCGCCCGATGTTTTCATTGGATATGAGATAGAGCCTGCAAGACTCTGACCTGCTATTGCCTCTGTGGTCTTTCTTATAGACTGTCTTAAGTCATCAATCTTGCCTGCGACGTACTGCTCGATACCTTTATCATCGAGGAGCTTCAAATTGTTAAGCTCCACCCCGCCAATAAAGGTAGAAACCTCAACAGGCTGAGGCTCGAGATAGGTTATCTGCCTCTCCCCTGTGTTAATGGAAACTGCAGGACTCCCACGCCGCACAACAGGGACATTCTTGATAACCTTACTGATTACATCTATCCCCAGCACAGGCAGCGGATGCTGCCTCCTCTTGCTCTCAGGGTATATCCTATCAAGCACAGGGGATGTAAGCAGTGGAAGCTGCTGTAGGCTCTCTGCTACTGCCTTTGGTGTGAAATACTTTCTTAAATCAATTTCAAACGGCATAATTTATCCCTCCTTTAAATGGCAAAAATGCCTGCATCTTCAAGTTTTGTCAGGTCGGATGCAGATGGTGCAGCAGTACCGACCAGCAGGCTGCTCTTTACTGTAGTTCCATGCCTTAACACATTGCCTACCGTCTCCTTTGTGGAATCCACCTTCATAGTCAATACACCAACAGGTGTATTAAGTGGAGATGCGCCTGCAGAGTCATAGGAAACAATATCCCCATTACCATCCTTTGCCACAATCAAACCTACTGCAAGCTCACCCTGGTTTGCCTTCACCTTCATGGTGAGAATTACTGCTGGATGTGTGGCATCCACAACCTGTTTTTCTGTAAAACTCTGTGCCCCTAATTTTGCATCAAACATCTTAAACCTCCTTTACCCCTCGCATATAATTTATGTGAGGAGTTATACATTTTTCACAAGGCTTGCGTAGTTAATCTCTTTCCCCTTATCAGCATCACCCATCTCCATTTCACCGGGTTTTACCGGCAGCGGGATTGACTTGAATATTTCTGTGAGCAAATCAATTGCAGAAACCTTTTTCTTGCTGCCGGTGTCATCGCTGAGCTCAATGGAATCCTCAACTGGAAGATTATCTGCAAGCTCCATCACAAGACTGCGTTTTGCCTCCGGGACTTTTCCTGTAATTGCAGACTTCAGGGCTTCTTTTTTAATCTCTCTCATCCTCTCCGCCATTGCAGTTAGCTTATCTTCATAAGGCTTTATTGCATCAGCAAGCTCCTGTGAATCCTTTTTTTCAGGCATATTCTTCACCTCCTTTTTATCTTTATCTGTATCCTGCTCTCCAAATGTCCATATCTCCTTAACATCTGACATATTAATGATTTTACTATCCATGATTTTCAGGTCTTTAATCTTAGGCGGGGTAGCTCCAAGGAATGCTAAATGATGAAGGTATCTTTTATTATCCGATGCCCTTCTTTCAATGCCTACAGACCATTTCTTGTAGAATCCCTGCTCATAGGCATCTTTGAGTAAATCTGAAAGCTCCACATTGCCGTAGAGGATTTTTTCAGGCACAGAATATTCGACCGATTTCACCCACCCAAAGGCAGGCATAAAATCGGCGAGATTGTGTCCAAGTGTTACCGGGACATCTCCTTCGAAGGTCTCTACTGCATCCGTGAGATCCTTTTCTGTTACAATTGTCCCGTCTATTCCAAACTTACCCGTCTTTGCGAGTTGAAGCTTCATAAATCACCTCATATTAAATTCAAAGGTTTTTATCTCTGCATCGAGGTTATCGTGTCTCTCTTTAATCCCGACGAGAGATTCGATCTCTTTTTGGAGCTGAAGGATTCTCATTTTGTCTTCACTCCAACCCTGTGTAGAAACCATTGCGGTTATTATCTCCTCTACCTTTCTAAGAGAATCCGAGAGAGAGAAAAGGAGTTCTTTCTTTTTCTCGATAAATCCTTTCTGTTCAAGTTTATTCATGTGAAGAATTTATCAGAAATTTTAAAAGGGTGTTGTAAATACAGCTAAAATGTAAAATTTATTAATTCAATGAGAAATCTTTTAATTTTAATTTTTTTGCCAGTCTTTCTATCTCGTCAATCACTCCAAATTCTCTTGCCCTCTTTTTCATCTCAGGCGTCAGTTTGTAAAAAGAGCCTGTATCAATGGGATTCCCGCCAAAGCCCTTTTGAGCCTTGTATTTTCTGGTATCTTTTAAATCTTCTGTCACCTTCAGTCCTGATATTTCAAACTCCTCCTTATGAACTCCCCTTATTGTTGAGCGACATGCAAAATGTAACGGAGGCCAGTTTGAAGACCAGAATGGATCATCCGACGGCTTTATTATCCCTGACCTTGCCTGACAGATTTGAGTCTGACGACTATCGGTAATGCCTATAAACTCATAGTATGGCGGGGGATTCTCCTTAAACTGCATTGCCCTGCCGGCGTTGTATGATGTCTGAATATTTGTTCTGAAGACCGTTTCCCAGTACCACGGATTCGATTTATGGAATCCTGACTTTTGCAGCAGCTCATCTTTTCCGCCCTCATCCCAGAATTGACTAAGTGTCTTACCTTCTTTAAGCACATCCGCAAGCCTTTCACGGATATTGTCTATTGCATCGAGTTGTGTAAGTCTTGCGACTGTGAATGCCCTGAAACGCAGCTTACTCTCAAGGTCATAGAATATTATTGCCGATAATGTAATATGACCCTTCATAAAGTTAATTGCCTCTTCAAAGGCAAGAGGCTCAGGTAAAATCTCTGCAAGCTGAATCTTCGATTCCGCATGATCCATCCCAAGAAGAAATGAAAATAAAATGGCATCTCTTGTCTTTTTTACAAGGGCCTCTGATGCTGGAATTTGTAAAGCCTTATCCTGTAACAACCTCCTTATTGTATCGAGATTAAAAATCTCATCTTCTATTTTTAAAAGTATCTCTTTATAAAACTCATCTACTGCACTATCAAGCTCCTCTGCCTTTATGATTTCTTGTTTGAGATGCGGAGGGGTCTGCGAATCGGCAAAAAAAAACCGTCAGACATATTAAGGTTGGCGGCTGGTGGCTGGCGGCTTCCGCCCTTAATAAAATCAGAAGATAAGACAAACACATCCTTATCATCCGCCGGCTTCGGAATATTGTATTTTGTATAGAGGGCGCTCTTTGAAACCTCTACACCTCTATCTATTGCATCTTTCACTATCTCCCATGAGGCATATTCATCGAGGTCATACTCTAAGATAGGCTTTGGCACATCGCTGCCAAAGTTAAGCTCGGTTATCCATGCAATCAGGGTTTTATTGAGGGTATAGTTAATCTGCCGTGCATCTCCGACAGTAATACTTCTAAGTATATTCTCATGAACCTGCCCCTGTGCCCTTGTGCCATATTTAGATTCTGCTGTGGCAAGGCTCTGCCCTGTGATTCCGTAGGATATTTGTGTATCACATGCCTCTATTAAAACTTTGAACGCCGATAGGTCTCCTTTTATCTCGAGGGTTGTAACCTCTTTTACATTTGCCAGTGCCACTGCTGCATCGCTCTGAATACCTGAGAGCGACTCTGCTAAGTTCTTAGCCCTCTCCTTTGCCTTTTGTTCGTCATCTGTTTCAAAGATAACAAGGACAGTGGGGACTCCGAATTTCTCGGCAGCAGTAAGCCAGAACCTCCATCCTGCCTTTTTAAACATCCAGGGCCAATAGCATTGCTTTAAGACTGAATTGCCATAGGGGTTTTCAGCCTGCGGGTTATGGCGGTGAACAATAAATTTGTATGGCTCTTTGAGCTCCTGCCTTCCGGATGGAGTTATCAGTATCGGTGTCCCATCTGTCTTAAAATTAAACCGCTCATTTTTTCTACTCTTGAGCGATAAAGGGATCCATTTGCCATTACGAAGCTCCCAGACAACCTCCGATAGACTAAAACCAAACTCAAGTGCTGATAGTAATTCCTTCAGTTCCTGATAGAGATTGAGACTTTTTATTGTCTTACTTACAAAATTGGCAATCTCTTTATCTCTCGGAGTCTCTCCGCCAGGCAGGACGTAAAATGGGAAATTAAGCACCTCTGATTTTCTTATTTCGAGAAGTGAAAATATGCGGGCATCGAGGAGCATCTTCTGATAAATCTCAAGGCTCTCCCCTGTATCCTTCAGCAATTCATCAGGGTTAGGCATGAAGTCAAGAAACCTGTCCAGCTTAGCAAGAAATGGACTTATCACCTCCGCTGTCAGTATTGCTCTGTCCTTACTTACACTATTATTCCCGTCTGCCATTGTCATAGAATTTTCGATTTTCAATAAAATTCCTTAATTGAAAATTAGAAATTGGAAATTGGAAATTCCCTTCCATATCCCTTAAATATTGTCTTTGTATCCCTGTGAACACCGAGTGGTAAAACAATCGGCTCTGGTTTCTTATCGACAATTAATTCTGACACACACATCTCGATTGCATCCGGTATGTCATCATGTCCCTTCGGAAAGCTCTCGAATTGTTCAAGGCATAGCGTAAGCCCTTCCCTGAATAGCAGTATTCCAGCCTCCACAAGGGGAGAGAGCTTGCTTATTCTGAACTGCTTATTTAAGGTCTGTTTAACACAGACTATAGGCAATATAATTCCTTCTCTGAGCGCCTCCCTTAAAACCTGATTTTTGTATATCTCCTGAAATACCTGAATCTCAAAGACAATCTTTTCAGGTTTCCAGATTCTAAATTTTTCGATGATGAGCCTTATTAACTGCATATCCGAAATTTTCTCGCCGACTGCATCGAGGACAGAAAGCATATTGCTTTCGCTTCGCCCTACCACTGCAATGGCTGAATAATCACCGGCAGCCTTGCCTGTTGCAGGCTCCACAGACATAATCCTTTTAAATTTGCTCCAGTCAATATCAGTAAGCTTGAAAGTTTTGAACCATTCCTTTCTAAACTTCTTTTCCTCATCAGGCATTGGCTTATTTCGCCACTCTGTGGCAAAGTTCGCAGAGCCAATATCAATCTCCTTTTCCTTGAGTTCTTCAAGTGTCCATTTCTCGGACCACAACGGATTTCCATCAGGTAGATATACATCAAACTTGAGGGCTGCCCATTTCTGTAATTTCTCTCCAGTTGCAATTTCTTTAAGCAAGCTGCTGGGCAAATCATCTGGATGCATTATCGTATTGACTATAATAATGAGGGCATTTTTTCCCAAGTTCATTATGACCCTCTTAAACCAGCGATACAGTTTTTCTCGTGATATCTTGCTTTCAACCTCATCCTCTTTGAGAAGATCATCACACACGATATGCGTGGGTCTACGATACTTATCTTTAATCCCCCTGATTCCCTCTCTTGCACCTAATGCAGCAATAGCATTACCATTTTTAAGGACGACCTTATTTGCTCCCCATTTTTTACCCCTTTCCTTTTGAAAACCAAAGTCAGAAAGTATTCGTTCGTTGTTTTCAAGCTCAAGTTTTATAGATGCAAGGAATTCGGTAGCCCTTGTCCTGTTTACCCCGACAATTACAGGGAATACATCTTCTTTTGTCAGGGCAAGCCACAGCGGAAAGGCTTGCGACATCCTTGTTGATTTACCGTGCTCACGAGGCTCAATATCGAGGAGACCTTCAAGTGTTTCGACTTCCTTGATATACACATGGTCTTCAGGGTAAATAAACCTTTGTAGTTTTTTGATGATGACTGAGGTGATGCTTCGAGAGTTTATGACATCTACAATTGCCCTCTGATATTCCCCAAATTCAGTAGTAAACGCCTCTGACAAATAATAGGAACAGAAAAAGGCAAAATCTTTCTCCGCCCTCTTTTTCCTTTTCTCCTTTTCTATATCAACATCTCCAATAAGCTCTTTCAGTATGTTCATTGTTCAACCTTTAACCTTTCGATAATATCCACAAGTCTCTGCTTTAAATCAGGCTGTTTTGAAAGCTCTAAAGAGAGCGACTGCATAATCTCCTTCTTTGCAGCCTCAAATCCTTTCTGAAAATCGAGCCTCAGTTTTGCCACCTTCACCTGTGCATCTGATAACTGCCTTACTGCCAAAACAAACTCATTCGGATTCTCAAAATTAAGCTCCTCAACAGACTTTGCAAACTCAAAGAGTTTATGTGCAAGGAGTGAGTTTGTAACTTCTATCACATCAGTATTGGGATTATCCCTCACTGCCTCAAGCAAGACCTTCGCCTCATCGAGGCTCTTACGATATAGCTCTGCTACTTCCCTGCTGCTCTTTAATTTCCTGCGAATAGACTCTCTACTTATGTCATACCCTTCACCCTTGAGTATAGCTTCTATCTCAATGATTGTTTTACCCTCATTGTAAAGACCGAGAATCCTCTCCACCAGTCCGTGAATATCAACCTTGCTCCGCCTTGCCATTATTCCTTATCCTCCAGCAATATTCCGTTGTCATTTTCAGTCCCATCAAGTAAGTCAATCCCCTTTGGTGTGATTTTATAAAAGACCTGTTCTTCATACCTGCGAACAGGGTGAGACCTCTTTATAGCCTCTACATAGCCTTTATCAGTAAGATATGAGAGTGCCTTGAGAATATATTTATCCCTATAGTCTCGATAGAATACTCCTATAATGTCAAATTCAACTACCATATTTGGATATATCTTATTTAAAAATTCAAGTATCATACCCCTCAGTGATTTAAGATGCATTTTTTTCCTCCCGGAGTTCATCATATCTACCTTTTAGATAGAAAAACTCTTCTCTCAACTTATCTACCTTTTCAGTTAAAATCCTCAAATCTCCCCGCCACCCTGAAATATCGCTATAAAGCTCACCTTTTTGCGTATACTTCTCTGCCAGTTCGCTTTGAGTTGCGTCTATCCGTTCATGGAGCTTTGCTATCGACTTTTCAAGCCTGATAAACAATATTGAGAGCAAAGCCACAAGGGCTATCGCTCCACCATGTTCGATAAATTTAAGGGCATGCATGATTTCCATTGTTACCTCAATCCCTCCATGATTAGCATCATCTCCTCCTGATAACCTTTCATTAATTCAATATTCTTCAGGAGATTTTTTGCATTATCCGCATCTATGCAATATAATCCGTCCTTTCCTATCCATCTAACTTCGTAATACTCCGGCTCTGCCGGCAGCTCAGGTATCTGAGGGTATATGTATTCAGTCCTGATCACCTGCGGTGTCGAACATCCGATTGAGCTCAAACAGAATAGGATCGTCAGCAATATCGCTATCTTTTTCACCATCTATCTCCTGATTCACTTCCTCAAATTCTTTTGATATAACCTCCCCTCCCTTGATGGGAGGGGATTGAGGGGAGGGTGATGATTTCCCCTTTTTTACATTTTCAGTTGATTTCTGACTCTCAACGCTTTCCCTTAAACTGTCTATTTTCCTGAGTCTCTTAATAACCTTCTCTTTTTCTTTCAGCCTTGAGCTGCAAAGGCTTTGAGCATTTTTAATCTCATTCTGTAAATTTTTAATTGTCGTCAGGTTTGTGGTATTGGCTTCTCCGCATCCCTTCAAATCAGCTTCCAATTTTTCAATTTTAACTTCAAGTCTTGAGCTATGAGCTTTACCATATTCAATCCTTATGCCCTGTATATGCCATGCAATGACAAAGCCGACAAATAGGGCAGCCACAGATGAAACAATGTATCTCCAGTATTTGAAAACAAAATATAGCCCTGTCATTTTTCTTAAAATTCCCCTCTTTTAATCTCGTTCCCATGCTCTGCGTGGGAACGCATCTCCTGATTTGACTCCCGACTCCCGACTCCTGACTGCTCTTTTATATAAGCTTCATAACACCTAATACACTCATCTCTATCCCTCTCTGGCTTCCCTATTTCACAATTTGGACAACTGTGTCTTTTACTGCATTCAGCAAATTCAGACCAGGTGAGAACAGGACTGTTCGGGGAACACTTCTTACCAGTATTCATAACTTCCGACTCCTGACTCCCGACTCCTGTATTGTCTTCCAATTTCAAAAATTTCTTTTGAATACTCGTAATTAATCTCGCAGGCAGGACGACTCTTTCTTGTTCCCACGCTCTGCGTTGGAACAAAGACAATATCCCTTCTTTTACAGGCTTTGTATGCCTTTGCCCAATCGCAAGAGCCAGCCCTCTTAATCTCTATATTCACAAGTGTCCCGCCGTTGTATATCTGATACATCACCCATAGCTTTTTGCAGATTGCCTGCTCATAGCATTGTTTATTGATATAAGCCTGTGCCCTCAGGTGATTTGAAATTGTCTTAATTTCAGGGATGCCCTCCCTTTCTAACTCCCTTTTCCAGATTCTGAAGGTAATCTGTGCAACCCCTTCAGAGCCAATGCCATCTGAGCTTAAAATATTTTCCCTGCAAAGGCTTTCTTTATGCAGTTGTGCAACTGAATATTCATAAGGGAAGTCTATTCCAAAATAGAAATTGTGAAATCGTTTCACATCATGGGCATATTGTTTACACAGCTGAAACGCCAGAGCATCAGAGCAGTAGAACTGCAGAGCAACAGCCAGCAATGTCATTCCTGCGAAACTTGTCCCTGCATGCTTTAAGCGGGGAGCAGGAATCCAGCTTCTTCTGTCTTCTTGCCTCTTGCCTCTTGCATCTTCTGCCATTTATCCTCCGATACTATACGCATATATAAAAATCACATATAGGGCAATTACCAATAGCTTCTTCATCCTGTCATCATCGGGGTCTTCCCAGTCTACGCTGGGGAATGCAAGCTTTCTCGTTATATGTGCATGTATAAAACCTGTGCTGACGAGAAGCATCTTTGAAATTAACACTTGAGCCGGTGCAGATAGGATTTTGTAAAAATCTGTGAACAGCAGAAACACAAGTATGATAAGAAGTATGCTGTCAGGCAATACCCTTTTGATTGCAGATATATAACTATTTTTCATAAATCCTCCTTGTATGTGAATGTAGGGCAGCAGGGCTTTAAGTCCTGCTTATGTAGAGGCAAGAATATCAGAAGTGGTTTTGAGGGATTGTAAATCCTGCTAAAAAGTATTATAATTTTAAAAACTCATTAGGGGAGGTGCAACATGGTTAAAAGAATCTTATTTTTATTATTATTCTTTTTGAGTGTTTCTTCGTTCCCTACATTAGCGATGCCCGAAGAACAACTGCTTTATAACACATTAGAGGCATGGGATAAGAATAGTAAAAATGACCAGAAGAATCTGATCGAAGTTTTAAAATTGTATGATATTGACACAGGTTTCATGACATCTCGCAAACCAAAGGATGATGTCATAAAAGAGGAACTTCTACAAATTATGCGGTCGTATAAATATGGCAATTATCGTGATACCGGGAGATTAAAGAAATTTACTGATAACGATGAAATATATGCAAAATTTGCCAACCTTTTTAATGATGTAAAAAGTATATTAGAGAAACATCCAACTCTTTCTGTGGCAGAGCGTGGAAATTTGAAAAAAAAACAGGCTGTAGAAGCTTTTAAAGAAAAGAAACGGCAGGAAGAATTAGCCCGCCAAAAAGAAGAGGAGGACTTAAATAAAGTTGCGGAGGAGGAAGCTAAAGAAACACAGGAGATATATGAAAAGATGAGCAAAAAAGCAAAGCAGCTTGGATATTCACTCGGAGTTTGTAAGGGTATTTACGATACCATAGTTAATATCTCTGACGGAACTCAATCATTTGAATCTGCCAAAAAATGTTTAATCAGCCCTGGTGGATATGATATTTTTAGAGTTCAAAGTTTGGCAGGAAATTTTATAATTTATATGCATGAAAGACGGGGACAGCAATTTGCATTAATCAAAGAGCAAGGTAAATTTTATGGTGATAGCTCGCTTTTAGAAAATGGGTTTTTCAAAATTATAGACACCCAACGATTTACAACCATATTAGGCTCGGAGAAAGAATTGCTTGTTTTTAAAAGGGTGAATTTTGAATACTGAAGGTAAGAGTTGTTCTACAGATATATTGACAGGTCTTTTTTGATATAAAATTTCTTTCTATAACTTTTAAGCGCTCTTACAACTTCCTTTGTAAATCGCCTCCAATCAATTCTATCCGCCTCTGTACTGTGATTCCATTTGCCAACTCGGTACTCATTTACAAAACTGTGCGTCATGCGGATCAATTCAATCGTTTGTGCTGGATCAATTACCGGCTCCAGAGATACCCATGTATCAATCCCCAGTGCATAAGCTGATTTGAGTGCATATATGCGGTCATTTGTCAATGCAGCCATGGGTTCATATTTTTTACTATCCTCTATCTCTACAAAGGTAAGAGTGCATCCATATTTACTGAGATTCCTTTTATAGATGAGTATACAGAAGTCGCACATACTGTTGTGACCGCCCTTCGTCAGAATATTTACTTTGACTCCTGCGCTGTGCAACACCTCAATAGCCTGCTTTGTAAGTTGTTCAGTCAACTCTATTAACTGATAAGGGTCTGTTGTAAAGCACAGCAGCACCTCCCTGCCAGTATAGAGATTCGCTTCTTTCTTTATGGCTTCTATAATTCCTATGCGGGGAGAGGGGCTTAAAAAGTTTTCCCTTGTTTTATGTAATATTGTTGGAGCATAACAGTAAATACATCCGTGTGAGCAGCCATTATAGAGATTCACTGCCAGCGCACAGTATTCCTTAGCCCGACCATTTGTCTCGTAAATCGCTTTCATCTATCCTCCATATTAAACGGATGCCTCCGCTCGAGATAATCAATTAAAGCATTTGCAGGTATCCGCCATGTGCCGCCAATCTTTGAGCCGTCTATCTCTCCGAAAGTTATCAATCTCCATAAAGTTATATAATTCACTTTCAAAATATCGGCAGCATCCTTTACCGTGTAAAAACAAGGTCCTTTACTCATTTCCTTCTTTATCGTTTCTATCTCAAATAACTCAGACTGCCTTGCCATGTTTAATACCCCTCAAAAAGCTTCAGTTGTTCTGGCCATCTATAAGCCCCCCCCCCAGATGGATAGCAAAGCATTGAGGGGTTTGGATTATTGCTTTTACAGCATCAGGCGTTTCAATAGTCTCAATCTTTATAACTCTAAAAGCATTGCATTTTCTGCCACATAAAAACATAATAATGCTATGAAATTTTCCATTTACCCTTTTCTGCCAAAAAGCACTATTAGCACGATACTCTATCGTCTTTGTTCCAGCCTTAATTTGCTCAAGATATTCTCTTTTAATGGTGGTTGCTATCATTCCATTTAATCGGCATTATATTGAAATCCTGTTCAAAGTTATTAATTTGTGCTTTTTCAGATTTAGCATAATAATGCCATTGGCTTCATCAAAAGTAATGCCAACTTCATCAGCTGCTTGACCAATAGTTTTGCCTTGCCATATCAGATCAAGGAATTTATGTCTCCTGTCTATCTCAAGCCGTTGGGCCTTATACTTACATTCCTGCCGCCAATTCATTGCCGTATGTCCTCATTTTTGATC
This sequence comes from Nitrospinota bacterium, assembly GCA_016194325.1. GTDB lineage: Bacteria > Nitrospinota > Nitrospinia > UBA9942 > UBA9942 > UBA9942. The sequence goes on from JACQBS010000105.1 coordinate 61,496, forward strand.
AAGTGCATTTTGAAACTCCAGCCTTGATTGATAAAATATATCTTCAAGGCTTATTTTTTGCAGCTTTGCAGCCCTTTCAAGAATTGATATTCCCCTATGCCTCAATGACCTTGTAGCCTCTCTGACTTCGCCCTCTGTCTCTGCAATATAAAAGCCTGGAGGATTCCCCACTGAGCTTGCTATTAAGGCTTCATGCTCCATGATGAGATGCCGTATCATCTGCCTGACTTCAACCTCTTTGAAACTGGTCATACCTGCCAGATACCGCACAGACAGGGCATTTGCCCGCCCCTTCCGTATAAGACATAAAATCTGCCTCTCCTCGTGGGTTAAGCTACTCTCAAAATCTAAACTTAATTGGCTCATACCTCTGGTGGTATTCCTAACATTTCATACCAATGATTTGCAGCTTCTTCCAGGTTGGACACCGGATAGCCACATGCTACACAAGAACCATGACGCAGAGTCTTTAGTATCATCACTACACCCATTCCGTGACATTTTAAATAATGTCCTTCTTTTCCCTCAAGATATACTTTAATAGGTTCAGTAAACGCTATCTCAAGCTGCTCCACCATCTCTTAACCCTCTCCCACCACGATACTTTTTTGTTATCTATCTTTCTTAAATGCCTCTCTCTTATCAGGGCATCAATGGCTTTTCCATTCGGCAGAATAAGTTTGATTTTAATCATGTTCCCTCTCAACCTTCTGTGTCGTCAAAACCCTTGCGGGATTAAGCTCCGCAAGCGTTGCGATAACAGCCGCACTGCTCTCGTTATCGCTAATAACACAATGCAGCTCACCATCCAGATATATATAGATTTCCTTAATCACGCCGCCTCCTTCATTAATCCACTCGACAGGACAACCACACCTTTCGTGTGTTTCTTCGTAGGTCACCTGCCTTTCATTTATTTCACTTTCACAATTATTGCAATACCAGTATCCTGACATAATTTTTAAAATCCCCTCACCTTTCTCCTCTCCCCAGAGGGGGGAGGCAGGGTGAGGGGCTATGCTGCCTCCTTTTTAATCTCCTCAAATTCAAATCTTACACTTGGAGATTTTTCTTTTACTATTAGATGCTTTGCAATCTCCTTGCCTCTATCCCCATCAGCAGCAAGCTCTATGAGCTTCATTGTTCCCTCATACTTAATCTTTGTCCGAACCAAATCGGGAAACCTATCTCCGAGCAGCCTTTTAACCTCATCAATATGCTCCTCGTCAATTACACACTCATTACCAAAAGTTACGCTGCATATTATTCCGTCAACGGCGAATCTCAGTGTCCCGTTTTCTTCAAGATAGTTTCTTGCAGCATCTTCTATGTAATCCTTGAGTTCGTCATACTGATGTTTCATCTCCTTCAAATCTGTGTTCAGATTCCACGCCTCATTGATAACCTCCGCCAGCTTTACATCCTCTATTTTCCACTGCTCTCTGCCTTTCTTGATGATTACTTCTTTCCACTTTTCACCGACTCCCGACTCTTGACTCCCGACTCCCGATAACATCTCTTTAATTAACCCCATATTTATTCACCCCCTTTTTTTATTTTCCCTCTCAACTGCCTTAATACACATATCAAGCATCTTATGAAGCTCGGTCTTTGAGTAATCTTTACAAACCCTCGCCTCAAAAACAAACCAATAAAGGCTCAACATTATGCTGCGAAGCACTGTATTTGTCTTATTAAATTCGAGGACTTGTTTAAACTCTTTTCTCTCTTTGTTAAGCCTTCTTACCACTTCCGCCTTACCCTTTAACTTCGCTGACATCGTCGCCATTTCTCATCCCTCCTTTTTTTCAAAATACAGTTCTACCGTCTGGTGATGTAATTTGTAGAGCACTTTAGGATTAAGCCAGTCAGAGTCTCTTACATCATCAGGCACAAGTCCTACTGCATCACCAACAAAAAATACTTTCCCCTCACCGAGCGTAAATTTCTGCCCCACTTTCGGTGTTGACGGGAAAAAACCCCTTACCAAATCGCCTATATGCATTGACTTTCTTGTTTTTATAACTTTTGCCGTAAGCTTGCCATGCTGATTATTAATTGATTTATCTAAAAAACGACAATATTTGTCGCACCACTCATCAAAAAAGAGAAAAACGGTTCCGTATCTATCACTTATCCTTTCTTTTCTGTCCCAATTTAAAACACCTTTACCAATGTACATCCTTCATCCCTCCTTTCTCTGTGGGGCTGCAAATGTTACTATCACAACCCTTTTTCCAAATCCCTTTGCCTTTTTGTAATTCCCCATGAAGATGTCTATCCTGTTGCCCTTGATTTTTCCTCCTGTGTCCTCTGCCTTGAACCACCCCATCCCCTCAATATAAACTTCGCTGCCAAGCGGAATCACAGCAGGGTCAACCGCTACTACTCCGATTCTTGCAACCGTCCCTGTCGCAGTTCTTCCATCCTGCCACTTTGAAACATTGATGCAAATGTGCGAGTTGCAATAGGCAGTCGCAATAAAGGTTTTAGTCATAAATTTCTTATTGAGCCTTTCGTTTTCCTCTCTTAATTCTTTTAGCGAGTCAGCCGCCTCTTGCATCTCTGCCTTAATCTGCATCCTTAAATTTTCCGTCTGCTTAAAGTGCCAGAAATATCCTGCAGCTATCCCTGTAACCAGCAGTATCATCGCTACTGCTATTTTGTTTATTTCTATTCTTTCAAACCGCAAATCCGTCATATCCCCCATCACCTCCCTTTTTGTAATCGCTCTCTTCAGCCATGAGCATTATCCCCACAGCCCCAATCACTACCCCGATAATTATCCCCACTGCCAGCCATGTTAAAAACATCTCCTCACCCCCCATATCTCCTGCATCCGTAGCACTCATGCGGATGCCTGATTTGATAGATAATACAAACTGCAAAGTCTGTGTATCCCTGACAATTCTGGCTGTTTCCAGAACAGCCCCTCCGCCCTTTTTTCCTTAATCTCCTCTGCTTCATATCCCCTCCCTTTCCCCGCTTAATGACTGCGGGGACATGCCTTTTTCAACCTTCCTTAAAAATCCAAAACATACCTTCAGCTCCTTTATACTGCAAAGCCCTACATCCCATTTATCGAACGCCTTTCGGCAAAACCCTTTTAGCCTGTTCTCCCAGTATTCCCCTAAAATCTTTTCCGCCTCCCTCTTTAATGCCTCTGCCATCCTTCTCCTCACATTATTCACAGCGCCCTTTAATGAAACCCTTTTTGAGGCTTGGAATCCTACGGTTTTAAAAGCTTCCAGCACCCTGCGAAGCTCCTTCCCTGTCATATCCTTACAGGATATTTTTTTTGTGAGCCTGAACAATGCGCGCCTGTAATCAAGGTCTTCCACCTGCCTTAAGTCTTCGCCATGACATTTCTGGCACATGACATAAAAGGTGTAGGTATTGCAGCTCTTACAAATCTTCATATCTTTTTTTGCAATATGTATCTTTGCAATCATCTCCCTGCGATATTTAAAATCTTTAACTACGCTTTTCTTCCTCTGGTGACTGCCGGCTACTGACTGCTGACTACTGACTACTGACTGCCGACTGCTGATTGCTATCACCTTACCCATATTCATCACCTCACTCATTATTAGCGTATAGCGATTAGCGGTTAGCGGTTAGCGGTTAGTTACTATACGCTATACGCTATACGCTATACGCTATACGCTATTTAAGTATTCTCGGCCGCTCCCTTAGCTCCCTATCTATAAGGCAGTAAAGTGGGCTCCTTCCTCTTTTCCCAATCTGTTTAATGAACCCTTCCTTCTTATAAATACACATAATCAGCTTTACATAGAGCCTCTTAATCCCTGTAACCTGTGCAATTTCATTGACTGTCCAGATTGGGGAATACCTCCACGCCCTCCATATCCTGTCTGCTTTTTCACCATATTTCTCCCTCATAACACCCTCACTATGTCCATCGTTACTACATGCTGATTAGAGGTATTCATTATTCTTACAATTGAATGTGCGTCCCTTACCACATATCTAAAATCCCCTCCCGACCTCTTCCATATTGCCTTTGCACATTCGGCATCGAGGTCAATCCCTGCTGCAAGCCTGAAATACGCCGAGACATCCGATAGTGTTATCTCCTCAAAGGCGACTGTCTGACGAACACGACTCTTTAATCTTCTTTCTCTATCCATATACCTCACAACAGCCTCCTCACCTATGAGGACAATCGGGCATAAACACCGTTCATTAAGCCCCCGCAGCATCTCTACAGATTGCAGGTGCATCTTATCTGCCTCATCTATAAGTATTATCTTCCTCTTACTCCTTGTCGCCTTTTCAATCTCCATCAGACAATCACGGAATCTAAAAGGGCGGATTCCGTTCAGCTCATAGGCTATCTCTCTGGACACATCTGTGAGGGAAAATCCTGTGATGAATTGGACATACACTGCATCGGGGTTATTCACCGCATAATGCACCGCAGCCTTTGTCTTCCCCCTGCCTGCTGTCCCTACAACAACACCAAAAGATGAGGTCAAATCCCCCTCCGATAGCTCATCACAGAGGGAATTGAATTTTCTGACATTGCTTGTCTGAATAAAGACATCTGCCCTCACCCTGAAATTTTTTTCTTGCAATCTGTATCCATGTTCTGATAGTTTATTGACAATATCTGCCTCAATCTCAGAGGTATTACCACTGTATTTGCCCCTGATAATGAGGCTTATGGTGGACTCATCATAGCCTGTGAGCTTGGCGACTCTGGCATTGATGAGTTCACCTTTATACTGCTCCATTAACTTCTTTAATTGCATATCTCACTCTCCTTTTTTTTAAGTTTTTACTCGTCCCTCATCCCTCGTCCCTCGTCTTTCACCCCCTTTCATTCATGGATTTGTAAAGCCTCTCAAACTCCTCAAATCTTACCTTCTCTGTCTCGTCCATCCCTGCCTCATACCGCCTCATAAACTCCTCATCTGCCTCAGTGAGATGGAATCCACCAAGATGATCCTCAAGCAGCGACTGATAGCGGTCAACCTCATATTTATATGTCCCCCTCTTTGCCCTGAGTTTTATGGGTCTTTGTTCTGTTGACTCTGCCACAATTCTTTCAGTTTCTTTTTTTAACTCCTCATCCGTCATCTGTCTTCTGTCTTCTGGCTTCTGACTATCTTCTGGCTGCTATATTCAATGACTCCAGGTACCGGTGCGGTAAGTTTTTTGTAATGCTCTCTGACCTTTTCCATCATCTCCTTTTTCCACTTCATAAGCTCCGTTACAAGCTCATTGTCCTTCATTGAGCTTTCAGGAACCTTGCGGAGTGTAATTGCCTCTCCGCCGGGCTTTACTGCAAAGGCTTTTTCAAAATCGTAAGGGTCATACCTTACCTCAACCCTCGTGCCATCCGCTAAATCCCATAGACCACATTCAAGGTTCAAACCCTCATAAAGTTTCTTCTCTATCCATATCCGCCCACGATTAACAGTCCTCTCCTCCCTTTTTAAGAGGACAAAATCAAGCTCATGCTCCGGCATATACACCGGCTTAAACCCTTCATTCTTAACCGCATACAAAAGCTCCTCCATCGGAGTTCTCCCTAATGCTGAGTGTCGGCGATTTGAATAAACCCCCACTCCCTCTATCGCCTTTAAAATAAACTCCTCCGGGGTGAGGAGCTTGTTTTCTTTAATGAGGTTTTTAAGCCTTCTATCTGATAATGCCTTCTCCTCAGATGTCCCTTTAAGCTCTCTGATATGTCCTGGAACGCCGAGGTCTAAAAGTATTCGCTCAAAACTCCCAAAAAACCTTTCAATTAGTTTTGCCTTAGCATTATAAGGTCTTGCATATCGATGCCATACCTCTGGAGTATCTACCGTCTCTATAATCTTTCCTTCGTCTTCCCCCTCGATGGCATATTTGTTATCCTTTGTCCTGTATAACTCCACAATATCTTTACTCTGTATCCCATAAGCCTGCAGGTCATTCCCCACAAGATTGAAAAACCTTGAAGTCTCAGGCTTTCCATTATCCGTATATGCCTTTTGAAATTTTCCAAAATGTCCTATCCCCATTCTCATGGAAAGCCCTATCATGTATGAGTTGTAACGGTCAGCAAGACTGCATCCGTAGATATTTCTTGTGCGGAGGTCAAGCCAGAAATATCCCTCCATCCTGAATATTTTGTCTATCTCCCTGTCATGCACCCAGAAATCAAACCTGTGCTGGTCTCCAACGATACATTCAAAGGGTGCAAGGTCTTTGTATTGCCTGATAATATAGAAGATATTGTCAAGGGCACGGCTGCCGCCACGGGCATACTTTTCAAGGAGAGGATTGAGTCGGGTGAAATGCTCATAAGCGGAAGATTCAGAGCCGATTTTCCAGCTCTCCTTTTCTGCCTTTGATGCCACAGCCTGATAGACAAACCGTTTTGAAGCATCACCGGCTTCACGGATAGCCTTGAGATATACACCCTGCATATATAAGAGCGCCTCTGGATCCCATGCTGTCGTCCCTTTCTGCTTTCTCTCCTTATTAAAATATTGCGAGCCTTGCTCCTTATACCCTTTAATATCACCGCAAAGTGTCTGGTATGTTATGCCTGCCTCTACCGCACATTTCCTTTTCCACTTACCTTTTTTATACCCCTGCGGCACGGAGAGCGCCTTTTGCACCAGCTCCATCCTCTCATAATCAATCTTGCATACCGTTATCTGCCCCTCACAATTTCCCCCTTTATCTACCTTCATCTTTTCAATCTCCCACTGTGCCTGTGATGAGAGCCTTTCTTTAATATGTTCTGAGAGTAGCTTTGCAGTTTCTTGATTTTTCTGAATCCACTTCAACTGGGCATCGGGAGGGAGAGAGGATAGGGCAATTCGGTATTGCTTACCACCGTTGCCATTAACTTTGATTGCCTTATATTTACCTTCTTTACAGCCCTTCAGTACTGCTTGAAGTGTAATACCTAAAAATTCTTCTACTTCTTTCCGTGTCAAATATATGTCATCATTTTGAGCATGATTTTGGTTGTAACCTTTGGTCAAAATTGCCTGATTTTCGGTTGTAACCTTACCATTTTGGTTGTAACCTTGGTTGTAACCTTCAGCTAAAAGGTTACAACCTTCTTTTTCCCCTATCCCGTCATTAATTTGACTTTTCATAACCCCCCTCTTTACTGTCAGGGATAATGCCATTGGCTATTGCGATATTTTTAGCCTCTCTCAACGATAAATATCTGCCCGTCCTCTTGGTTATAATTTTTCTTACTTTCTTTATAATTTTAAGGTTTTTGTCTTTCACCTTTTTAACCCTCCTTCCTTATCTTTTCTATTTCCTTATCTATCTCTGCTTTTTGGGCTTCCAGCTTGGCTATCTTCATATACTTGCTCTCTTCAGAAGTCGCCACATCACATCCGATAGAGTTAAGAAGAATCCTGAACGGCTCAACTATCCCAAGCACAAAACAAAGAGCATGTAGCACCACCGCTGGAATCCTATACTCAGCCTTTGTAGATGTATACTGGTCAAGCATCTCCTTACTCACGGTTCTCCCTAATAACTCCGAAACCCTTGCAGCTATTTGGTATCGGGACATCTTACAGCTACGCATCGCATCTGACAGGCATTCCCGGAGCCGCCTGTCAACATCCAGACTCCCCTCTATATCAGTGGAGAACAGATTCATTGATACCACCCCTATCGAATCTTTTTTACTATTTGACATTGACGCCCCCATTATTAATGTTTAAAATAGATGTCATGATTTGGATTGGAAATATTATCTACGCCACCTTCCCCTCCTCGGGCCACAACTCCGCAATCGGCAGTCCAATCTCATCCGCTATAGCTTTGCGGAGCTTGTGGGATTTAATCCTCCCAGTGATGGTTTTATTAATAGCAGACCGACAAACCCCGATTCTACGGGCAATTGCCGCACCCTTTATTCCCTTTTTAACCATCTCAATCCGTATTTTTTTGTCTATTGTTATCAACATGGAGATAAATATAATCGTATTACAAGTATTTGTCAAGTAAAAAATGCTATGCAAGTAAAAAAAAATATAGGTGATAGGATTAAACAAGTGCGAAAGGCTCAACACCTTACACAGCAGGCATTCGCAAGGATTCTGGGAATAACACAGGGTTTTTATACCGGCATAGAGACAGGTAAATATAGTACAAGCAATGAAATTTTAACTTGCATAACAAGTAATTTTAATATCAATCTTAATTGGCTTCTCACTGGCGAGGGTGAGATGTATAAAAGACTCCCGATACCTAAAGCAAAGCCAACAGTGCTTGTCCCTGTTCTTGGTAGAGTCCCGGCAGGCTTTCCAAATGAGATTCCTGAGAATGAAATAACTGAATATGTTCATTTACCAGATGCACCACCAGGTTCCTTTGTCCTTATAGTAAAAGGCGACAGTATGAGTCCCAAAATAAAAGACGGAGATTATGTCATCTTTAAACCAAATGGAGAGATTAAAAGCGGAGATGTGATAGTAGTAAATAATGAATATGGTGAAACTATGCTAAAAAAATACTATGTGGATAAAAATGGAGATGTGTTGTTGGTCAGCGAAAATCCTGAATATCCCGCTTTTAAACCAAACGAACACTATAGTATAATAGGTAAGGTTATAGATGGGTGGAGAAAAGTAAAATTTTAGGAGGAGGTAGCTGTATGAAAAGATGTTTGCTTATATCTTTATGTATATTGGCTTTCGTTATAGGTATCTCACACGCTGAGCAAATAGTTGCAAAAAAGGCAGGAGTTGGGGACACATTTACCACTATAGAATCGGTGTGGAATAGGGGATATAAAAAAGAAGTACCTATGGGAGACGGTTCAAAAACAGTAACGATTGGTTTTGATAAAGGAAGTGCTTTCTCTTATACAACTGGATTACTGGGTTATGCTTTTGGTAACTCTGAAAGAGCAGGTCGATTGGAAGGAAATGCTAAAGGACTTTTCGGAGCAGTAATTGGAGTTAATCCAACCAAGCAACAATTCTTTCAAGGTATTAAAGATTTGATGCCTACGGATTTTGCTTTAATAGGAGCTTATGTTAATAAAAATGACCCTTTACGGCATTGGAAGAAAGAAATCTATACCTTTAAATCTAAAAAGTTATCTCAGTTACAAGGAATATCAGAAGCTTTCCCTTATAAGCAATATAAATACACTTTGGGGAATTTTACTCTAATTATCAACTATGATATTGATAATGAAGATAAGGTTGCTAACTTCCTTCTTTTTTTAGGTCTTAGTGATTCTAATATTGAGGATATGAAAAAGATAGACGCAAATCCTTTTAAATAGTTATGAAGCACCTTATTATAATCTCGGTAATTTTCTTTTGCTTTTCTATAGCTTCTGCCCACTCTGGAAGATTGGACTCCAGTGGTGGACATTATAATAGAAAGACTGGAGAGTATCATTATCATAAGATAAAACCACTATCAGAAAATTTTAAAAAAGAGCCCAAACAGTCCTCAAAGCCCTCCAAATCAAAGACTAAAAGCTCTAAATCCAAAAGAAAATAAAAAAGATAATGTCATAAGTTTGTCACTTTAAGCTTTATAAACCTTTATAAAGAAATTTGCGATTTGTAAAATTATAAAGCATTATTCTGTAATTTTCACCCAAAACCTCACTTTCTACCAAAAATTACAAAACCAACCTTACAAAAAACTCTTTGTTTTCATTAAGGTTATGCTATATCCTATAATTAAGTTTATCTAATGTTATATTGTAATTAACAATAGTCGGAAATAATATATATAGTTTTATGGTTTTTATTAATAATTTTATTGTTTGTTTTAAAAGACAGAAACCGTATAATAACTTGTTATGTGTAAAAAGCATGCTTATAATATATAGTATCCGCCTTTATGTTTAAGCCTCTAAGTCCTTTATAAATTTTTCATCAGGTATCACAGCCTTTAATCTTGAACTTACTGCTTCTATTCCAATTCCACTAAAATTTTCCATTAGATTTTAGAACTGAGAAATAGTTGACAATAGGTATAACAAAAGCATAAATTGCATATTATGGAGTTTGAGTTCGGATTATTTCTGTACGACGATTCATAAAAGAGGAGGTTGATATATATGAAGGCTCGTGATTTTGATAAGAAATTTGATGAGGGCAAGGATATTTCCAAATACCTTGATGTGTCAAAAGCAAGAAGACCAGAGCAGGAGCAAAAAAGAGTAAATGTTGATTTTCCTGTGTGGATGATCCAGTTGTTGGACAAAGAGGCAAAACGTCTGGGGGTGCCTCGGCAATCTATTATCAAGGTTTGGGTAGCAGAGCGGCTTGAAAAGATATTAAGTTAGAATTAAATCCTTGCGAGCACTCCTTTATTCACTTCTGTAACCTTTTCTTTTCCCAATAAAAGTTCTACAAGTTTGAAGGCAAATTCAATGGCAGTGCCGGGACCCTGGCTTGTGACAATATTGCCATCAACAACAACCCTTTCATCTGAGACTTTTTCTTTGGTGAGCTTATCCCTTACACTCGGGTGGCTTGTAATATTTTTTCCTGTGGTGATGCCTATAGATGAAAGGACTGTAGGTGCGGCACAGATGGCTGTTGTAAATTTCCCTTTTTTGTATAGCCTTTCAACTATCTCTTTTATGCGTGGGTCTTTTTTGAGATTTTCAGTTCCGACTGCACCACCGGGGAGGACTATCATATCAAAGTCCTGATTCTTCACAGAATCCAAAGATGTGTCTGTTAGGACTTTAATCTTATTTCTCCCCTCTATTGGTCCATCCACTGTCCCTGCCATTATCACTTCTATTCCTGCCCTTCTTAGAATATCAACAACTGATAGAGCCTCTACCTCTTCAAAACCCGGTGCTATTGGTATCAAAACCCTTTTCATAAATCACCATTTAAACAAGGAGAGGTGCCAGAATGAGAGATACAATTGCCATCAATTTAATTAATATATTCATAGCAGGACCCGAGGTATCTTTAAACGGGTCGCCGACAGTATCACCTACTACTGCAGCCTTGTGTGCATCCGAGCCCTTACCTCCAAGATTTCCCTTTTCTATATATTTTTTTGCATTGTCCCATGCACCGCCTGCATTTGCCATCATGATTGCAAGGAGGACGCCGGCAACTGTTGCACCTGCAAGCATTCCGCCAAGTGCTTCAGGACCGAGTATAAAGCCGACAAGGACAGGGGCTGCAACAGCCGTAATACCAGGGAGTATCATCTCTGTCAGGGCTGCCTTAGTGCTTATATCAATACACTTTTTAACATCTGGTTTTACGCCTGGTTTGCCTTCAAGGAGTCCTGGAATCTCTCTGAACTGTCTCCTTATCTCATTGACCATCTTGAAGGCTGCCTTGCCGACTGATGTCATTGTCAATGCACCAATAAAGAATGGAATAATGCCCCCTATCAATAATCCGATAACGACATAGGGGTCTGTTATAAGTATGTCAAAACTTTTGCCTAATTTTACACTTATTGCCTGAGTATATGCAGAGAAGAGTGCGAGTGCAGTCAGGGCAGCAGAGCCTATGGCGAAGCCTTTGCCAATGGCTGCTGTTGTATTGCCGAGGGCATCAAGGCTGTCTGTTATTGCCCGGACATCCTTACCCATGTGGCTCATCTCAGAGATACCGCCTGCATTATCCGCAATTGGTCCGTATGCATCAACACTCATGACTATACCTACTGTTGCAAGCATGCCTACCGCTGATATGCCTATACCATATAAACCACTCGTATAGTTTGCTACAAATATTGCTGCACATATTGCAAGGACGGGGAGGGCACAGCTCTCAAGTCCAACAGCAATACCTGCTATAATATTTGTTGCTGCACCTGTCTGGCTTGCCTCTGCAATCCTTTCAACCGGTTTGGCAGATGTGTAATGTTCTGTAATGAGTCCTATCGCAATCCCGCCTACACAGCCTGAGAATACTGCCCAATAAATGCCGCTGTTAACACTTAAGTAATGGACTGCAGCGTAGCCAAATATGAGAAAAAGTCCTGCTGCAATAAATGTAGCATAACGTAGGGCAGATGCAGGGTCGTATTTTTCAAGAACATTCATGGATAGTATTCCTATGACTGATGCAAGAAGCCCTACCATTGCAAGAACAACCGGCAGGGACATGAGTGCCATTGCCGAACCGAGTTCTGCGATTTTTGTGCCTGTAAGTGCAGTAGCGCCGATTGCAATGCTCGCAACAACGGCACCAACATAAGATTCAAATATATCAGCACCGAGCCCTGCGACATCACCGACATTATCGCCGACATTGTCAGCAATAACACCGGGGTTTCTTGGGTCGTCCTCAGGTATGCCTGCCTCAATCTTTCCGACTAAGTCCGAGCCGACATCAGCTGTCTTTGTGTATATACCGCCTCCGACCCTTGCAAAAAGGGCTATTGACGAGGCACCCATTGCATAGCCGCTTATAATTGCAGCAGTATCCGGTTTGCCGTAAAGGTAGAAGAATATACCAATGCCAACAAGCCCGATGCTTGCAACAGAAAGTCCCATTACAGAGCCGCCGAGAAATGCAATAGAGAGGGATTTTGAGGTATCAGGCTTATGCAGGTTTGCAGCCTGTGCCGTCCTGACATTTGCCTTTGTAGCCGCCTTCATCCCAAAGAACCCAGCCAGCATGGACGATACTGCCCCGCCGACATACGCAATGCCGGTCGGGATATTTATAAATATTGATAACAAAACGAAGATTAATACTATAAATGCAAGAAGGATTGTATATTGCCTTTTGAGATAGACCATCGCACCTTCATGTATCATCTCTGCTATCTCTCTCATCCTGTCTGTCCCGTCAGGCTGTTTCTTAATATGTCCATAAATCCACAATGCAATCAAGAGTCCGCCTACCCCAAACAATGGTGCCAATGCAGTAAACTTTTCCATTCTTTCCCTCCCTAAAAATAAGCAATGAGCAATGAGTGCAAAGCAATGAGTAGAAAACTCTTTACTCGTTGCTCATTGCTCATTGCTTGATTGGTTTTTTATTATTTCCTTTACCAAATTAATTGCTTTTTCAATTGAGCAATTTATAATATCCAGCTCATCCCTGTGAAATGGACTCAGGACATAGTCTGATGCTTCAATACCTTCCGGTGGCCTGCCGACCCCTATCCTTATCCTCTGAAAATTACCTGTGGCAATGCACTCAATTATTGACCTTATTCCCCTGTGCCCTGCATCACCGCCGCCAATCTTCTTTTTAACCTTTCCTACTGCTAAATCAATGTCATCGTGGATGACTATCAAATCTGAGGCTGAGAGGGAATAATCAGAGAAGATTGAGCTTACGGCAGCCCCGCTTTTATTCATATATGTATGGGGTTTTGCAATAATGACATCTTCCCCTTCTATTACACCTTTGCCGATTAAGGAAAAGTTACACTTTTTATTTATTCGGATATTGTATTCTGAGGCTAAGCTATCTACAGTAATAAATCCAATGTTGTGGCGAGTGTCTTCGTATTTTTTACCATAGTTGCCCAGTCCTACAATAGCCTTCATTTAGCCACAACTTTTTAGCCACAAGACTTTCACTGACAAATATTAACAGAAGATGAGAAATTAAAAGGTTAAGAAGGTGAGAAAAAATTGCACTATCCTATTCTTCTCAACCTCATAACTTTTTATCTTCTTGCTGTTAAGTCTGTGCAAGTCTGTGGCTAATTTATTCTTTCTTCTTTTTCTTTTCTTCTGGCTTGGCCTTTTCTTCAGCCTTTCCCTTCTCTTCCGCCTTCCCCTTTTCTTCAGCAGGCGCTGCTGCTGCAGCTGCACCCTCAGCAAGTGCTGCCTCTGCCGCAGGAACTTCAGCCTTAACCTCTTCTTCCTTCATCACGCTTACTGATACTACGGTTGCATCCGGTGCCTCAAGTATTTTAATACCTTCTCCCGCTATGACATCTTTTATATGTATGGCATCTCCTATGTCAAGATTAGATATATCAATTGTTATATCATTTGGGATGTTGGAAGGCAGACAGGATACCTTTATCTCCCTCATCTGCTGACTCAATACACCGCCCTTTTCTTTTACACCAACAGGCTCACCAACGAGTTTTACCCTGACCTTTACCTTTATCTCTTTATCCATGGAGATTTCCATGAGGTCGGCATGTAAAATCTCTCTCTTTAAGGGGTGTTTTTGTAAATCTTTTACTATTGCAGTGCAGTCCTTCTTCCCCTTGCCTTCAAATTTAAGGTTCAGAATGGCGTTTCTACCTGCCACATTCTCCAGTATCTTAATCAATTCTTTTGAATTTATGGCGAGGGAATGATTGTTTTTCCCCCCATAAAGGACGGCTGGAATCAAGCCATCCCTTCTCAGCTTCTTGGCATCACTCTTCCCAAGATGCCCTCTTTCCTTCACACCTAATTGTAATGTTTCCATTTTTAAAACCTCCTTAAATAGTTGATGAGTTAAACAAAACTCATAACCTATGAACTCACCAACTCATTAACTGAATAGTGAACTCACAGATGTAGCGCTATGTATCCTTTTAATTGCCTCTCCTAAGAGTTTTGATACAGATAAGACCTTAATCTTATTGCATGATTTCTGATGGTCATTTAATGGTATTGTGTTTGAGACAGTAACCTCCTTCAATGGGGAATTTGCTATCCTGTCTATTGCAGGGCCTGATAGGACAGGGTGTGTGCAGCACGCATAGACTTCCTTTGCCCCATTCTCCAGCAAGGCATTAGTTCCCTCAATTAAAGTCCCTGCAGTATCTATAATATCATCAACAATCATTGCCCTTTTGCCTCTAATATCACCAATTATATTCATAACTTTGGCAACACCGGGCTTGTCCCTTCTCTTATCTATAATCGCCAAAGAGGTATTAAGCTTTTTTGCAAATGCCCTTGCCCTCTCAACACCCCCTGCATCGGGCGATACAATGACAAGGTCTTTTATCTTCTTTTTTCTTATATATTCAATCAGCATAGGGGCTGCATACAGATGGTCAACAGGCAGATTGAAAAATCCCTGTATCTGGCCTGCATGGAGGTCCATCGTAAGAACCCTGCTTGTTCCGGCGGCAGTAACGAGGTCAGCCACAAGCTTTGATGTTATCGGCACCCTCGGTTCAACCTTCCTATCCTGACGCGCATATCCATAATAGGGGAGTACAGCGGTAATTCTCTCAGCAGATGACCTCTTTAGGGCATCAATCATTATGAGGAGCTCCATCAGGTTCTTATTTACAGGATAGCATGTCGGCTGAACTACAAATACATCCCTCCCCCTTACATTCTCTGTAATCCTTACCCCTATCTCTCCGTCTGAAAAATCATAGATATGAGATTTTCCAAGCGGTATGTGGAGATATTTGCATATCCCCTCGGCGAGGGAGATATTCGCCCTCCCTGAAAATATAAGCAATCCTTTATGTGACACCTAAACCTCCATCAAAAGCAGTAACTTCCTACTGCCTACTTCTTACTGCTTACTGTATCCCTAACTGGGGCGGGAGGATTCGAACCTCCGAATGCGGGTTCCAAAGACCCGTGTCTTACCGCTTGACGACGCCCCAAAAAATGTTGATGAGTTATGAGTTAAACAAAACTCATAACCCATGAACTCACCAACTCATTAACTGAATTACACCGATGTTCCCTTTGTTTTCAGCACATTATTATATTCTTTTAACACACTCTCCTCAATCATCTTACGGGTCTCATTATTGAGAGGATGTGCTATATCCTTAAATGTCCCGTCCTTTCTCTTTTTGCTGGGCATAGATACAAATAACCCATTATTTCCGCTTATCACCTTGATATCTCTTACCACAAAGCAGTTATCAAAGGTTATGGATACATAAGCCTTCAGCTTTTCTTCTTCTACAGGACTTACCCTTACTTCTGTAATCTGCATCAGACAATCACCTCCCCTGGATATATTTTATCTAAGCCGGTCAGAGCTTCGGTAAGAAACAGAGACCACTCTTCTCTTTTAAGCATCTCACCCGCCTGTTTTGCCGAACTATAATCTTTAAAAATGCCAAATACAGTGGAGCCGCTCCCCGACATTAAAGAGCCGTAGGCACCCGCTGACAGCAGGAGTTCCTTCATCCTGCCGATAACATCATACTTTTCCATAACCACAGATTCAAGGTCATTGGATAGGATATCCCTTATATCCCCTATCGCTCCTTTTTTAGATATAAATTTTTTTATGTTAATATTTTTTCTCTCTTTTGTCAACTTCAATTTAAGGTTCTTATATACCCACTCGGTTGATATGGAGAGCCATGGATTAAGAAGTATAACATAAAATTTATTGGTAACAGGAAGGATTTGCAGTTCATCCCCCCTTCCTGTCCCCAATGCACGGACACCTGAAAGAAAAAATGGGACATCAGCCCCGAGCAGTCTTGCTATTGACAACAACTCCTTCTTTGAAAACTTCAGTCCCCATATATAGTTTAAACCGAGTAGTGTTACTGCGGCATTACTGCTTCCGCCGCCGAGTCCTGCCGAGACGGGTATATTCTTATCTATCTCAATCTTTACACCCTTTTTAACCCCGCTCCTCTCTCTTAAAAGATAGGCTGCCTTGTATGCGAGATTTTTTTCATTTAATGGGATATTTTTGTTATTGCTGTATAATGTTATTCCACCGTCAGATTCAGTCAGTGTAATATCATCATACAGGCTGACCATCTGAAAAATCGTTTCAATATTATGGTATCCGTCACTCCTCTTTCCAACTACTTTTAATCCAAGATTTATCTTTGCAGGGGATTTAATTTTAATAGTTTTCACTTCTAAATTCCTTTTCAGCCACAGACTTTCACTGACTAAATTTCTCAACCTCTTTTATTCAAGTCTGTGCAAGTCAGTGGCTAAATTCCTAATTTAAATTTATAGCCTCTGCATCTTCAGGGATTGTCAGGTTGAATACAGATTCTTCCATTTCTGTATTTATTTCTATGTCTGTATATTCAACAGTCATTAACAGCCCCCTTGGAGGGAGTAATATCTGCCTCTTGAAGGGGAAGAGATATTCCCCTAATTTTCTGTAATCGGAAAAGGTTATAAATTTTACGACTTTTCCAGTATCATCATATCTCTTTATGGCAGTTGTGGATAGATTGGTCGGTTCAAACCGTATCTCATCATAAGATTTACTGCCGCTTAACTGTGTCTTTAAAATGTATGAACTATTCTCTTTTGTAAGGTGCATATCTTCTGTTCTGTTATTTTCAATAGATTGTCTTCCTGTAAGGAGATTGGCAATCTCAAGGGGAGAGAGGTATATGCCTGTTATTTTATGTAAGACCTCAGGCGAGGCATCCCCTTTATAGAATCTATTCTCATTTATATTGTAGATTGTAACTGCATTACTGTCAGATACCATTATTAATAAAGGCTGGCCTGTTATATTTAGGGATTCCAGCCTGATATGAGAATCCCCGTTTATCACTATTGCCACCTTTACCCTCTGTGTTGAATTGTTGGATATGATATTTATGCTTGCAATACCTCTGATATTTTTTATTTTATTGTTTCTCTCACTGATTAAATCAATTATTGAACTAACAGAAACGGCGGGGGATTCAGGTTGAATTATTGTTTTTTCAATCTTTTTATAGGAACAGCCCGATGAGTGCAGACAATATGTAATAAACAGTAAGAGGTAAACTATAGACGAAATAGAGTTGTTTCCCAATCTCATCTGCTTAATGCCTGTAGTCATTTCCGCGGCTTATTCCTTAAAAGTTTGTTTACCTTTTTTAATTTCTCCTCTATTGCACTGCTCTTCTCTTCCTTAAGGGATTTTTCCCATGCATCTTTTGCCTTTTCATAATTATTCATCTTGAAATATGCCTCTCCAAGATGGTCGTGCATGGTTGGGTCGTCAGGGACAAGCAGGACAGCCTCTTCCAGTTTTTCTACTGCTTTATCGTAGAGCTCCTTTTTGTAATAGACCCATCCGAGGCTGTCAAGAAAATATCCGTTGTCAGGCTCAAATTCTAATGCCTTCATTATGTGTTCCAATGCATCATTAAGATTAATCCCCATCTCTGCATAGATATAGCCGAGATAATTATGAGCACTTGGATGGTCTTCATTCAACTGCAATGTCTTTTTCATCTCTTCAATACATTTCACATTCTCTTTTAGCCTTTCGTAAATAACACCAAGCCTGAAGTGATAGGTATCGTTTTCTGGCTCCATTTCTATTGCCTTTTTTAAATTTTCTACGGCATCCGTGTATCTCTTTTCGTTGTATTGTGCGACTCCAAGATAAAAGTACAATTTCGGGTCATTAGGTTCCACCCTGATTGCACGGTTTATCATATCAATAGCCTCTTCTGCCTTTTTCAATTTTTCGTATATCTGGCTGATGTGGAGCATGATATCCACGGATTTCGGTTCAAGCTTTAGGAGTTTAAGCCACTCATCAAGGGCATCTTCATAGTTCTCCAGTTCTTCATAGATTGAGGCAATATAGAAAATAGCCTTGCCATTTTTGGTGTCTGCCACCCTTGCCAGCTGAAATTCCTCTAATGCCCTCATTAAATCCTTTTGCTGATAATATATCAGCCCCATCTTGATATGAACCTCTACATTATCCGGAAAACTCTCGCTCAATTTTTTATATTCATTTAGTGCCTTGTCGTAAGCCTCTTCTTTTATATATATCTCTCCCAGCATATTATGGGCAAGCTCGTTATTCGGGTCAATTTCAAGTATTTTTTTATACATATCTATTGCATTGTCATGTTTCTTTTGGAGCTGATAGACCAGACCGAGGTCCTCCATGACCTTCAGGAAATTTGGGTGTATCTCAAGTGCCTTGGTAAAATGTTCCTCTGCCTTTGCATAATTTTTTGTCTTCGCATTTATTCTGCCGAGATAGTAAAATCCCAAGATATAAGTTGGTTCTATATTTACTAATTTTTCTAATATTGCAATTGCAGAATCATAGTCCTTATTCTCAGCATATATTATCCCAAGATATAAATGGGCATCTTTAGCCTGAGGGTCTATCTCTATAACCTTTTTATATTCTTCAGTTGCGGCATCAAACTTTTTCTGGCTTGAATATATGCTCCCCTTTATCATTCGGGCGGATATAAAATTAGGGTCTATTTTTAGAGACTCTTCACATGCATCCAATGCCGATTTAATATCCCCCTTCCGTAATGATATTACGGCAAGATTTTTAAGTATGGCAAGGGATTTTGGGTCATAGAGTTTTGCCTTCTGGTATTCCCTTATTGCAGGCTCTATCTCATTGTGAAGCTCATTAATTAAGCCCGTAAGGTAATGATAGTATGCCCTGTAATCCTGAGGTATAAAGCCTTCCTTTGCAGTTGCCTGAAAGGTTTGTTCCTTCGTCTGTTTTGCAGGCTCTTTTAATTTGCCCCTGTAAGCTGCACATCCGAAGGAGAAAAAGATAATTAAAAGTAAGGATAAAAAATAAGGGATAGAAGGAGGAATATTTAAAATAGAGGGAAAGCCTGCATCCTGATTCTTTGCTATTGCCCGATATTTCTCAGCCCTCAATCCATGGTCTTTTGATGTCATGTCCTCTTTATAGCATTGATTTTGGATATTATTCTCTGAATAGTCTTTTTTAAATCTACATCCTTGATAGAAGGCAGGTCTATATCAGTCAGTTCAGAGTTATTAGTTGGGAACTGTTTTTCAGTAAACTCTGAACTCCGAACTTCAAACTCCGAACTCTTAACATCTCCCAGTTTGAAATATATCTTATTTATTACAGTCTCACCAATAGTGTTGTTTAATTTATCCACTATCATGGATTCTAAAAATTTTAACTGCCTTAACCAGATATTATCCCTTACATTTACAAAAAGTATCTTCCCTTTAACATCGTCAGGCTGGGCTACATTGGCTATGTGCTGCCCAACTGCCTTATCCCAGATATACCATATCTGATGTGACTTTATCTTTGTATCAAGTCCAAGTTTCCTTATAGTATCATTAAGAATTTCACCTGTGCTTCTCATCTAAAAACACCTTCTCAACCACAGATTTAGCAGATTACCACAGAAATGGTATCTTTGAAAATCTGTGCAATCTGTGGACTGATTAAGCCTTTGTTCTGATTTCACAATATCAAATTACAAGCCTTTATGTCAACTCCCCGCTTAATTGAGGGCATGAGGTTAGTAAAGTGAATTGTAAATATGTGTTAGGCGAAAAGCTCCACTAAGAGGTTGGTTCAAGTGGAAGATGCCTCAAACGAATCCTCACAGTTTTTAATAACATATATCATGACTACCTATTTCAATAAGGTATATACTTCCATCATCAAGAATTTTAAAAACTATTCTATCTGAATAGCTTATTGAAAAAGCATAATAATCACTGAGATTCCCTTTTAATTTGTGGGTGTTTAACCTCTTATCAAAAATGTCCTCTTTAAAAATTTCTAACTGCTTCTTAAATCTTTTCCGTTCACTCTCAGTTAATTGCTTTTTATATTTTTCAAATTTCTTTTCAAAAGCCGCATCATATACTATCTCCTTTGGCTTCATGATATTTAAAAACCTTCAATAAGCTTATCAATTGATATTTTTTTTACTTTACCTGCCTTTAAATTTCTTTCAGCCTCTTCAATCCTTAATAGGAAATTCTGGCGTTTGATTGTCTTATAGAGTTCTTTTAAAAAATTATACTCCACTTTTGGAACAGTTATGGTTTCCTCTGCTATTACCTTTTTCATTTTAATAAACCTCCCCTCTTATAATTTTTATGCAAATAATTATATCATGCTTATAAAAAGACTCTAAAAACAATCAGTTCAGTAAAACTTATTACACTCCTAATGGAGAGGGGGGTGAGGGGTTACCTGTAATTGACAAACTGTAAATCCATTCCCATATCTTTACCCCGCAACAAACTTATAACGGATTGCAGGTCGTCCCTGTTCTTTCCGGACACACGAACCTGCTCCCCCTGAATCTGAGCCTGAACCTTTAGCTTTGTATCCTTTATAATCTTTACAATCTCCTTTGCCTTTTCCACTGGTATGCCCTGCTGAAGAGTTATTACCTGCCTCACTGTCCCTCCGGTTGCAGGTTCAACCTTATCATATTTTAATGCCTTAAGGGATACACCCCTTTTAACAAGTTTAGTCTGAAGAATATCTATAACACTCTTTAATTTATATTCATCATCGGATAACAAAACAATCTTCTTATCCTTCTCCTCAAGTTTTATGTCGCTCTTACTCCCTTTAAAATCAAATCTCTGCTTTATCTCCATCATTGCCTGATTAATGGCATTTATCACCTCAGGTATCTCAACAATGGATACTATATCAAAGGAACTTTCTTTTGACATACATACCTCCTGACACTATATTTTTATCTATAAAATTTGATATATTAAGACACTACTGTCCGATTAAAATAGCATAGCCTGTAATGGTTCATCATGAAAGATTAGTAGTCGTTCAGGCTTTAAGGTTAATATATCTATCAAGTTTTTTCGGTCAAAGAGCGTTTCTCGGATAATACGGCTTAAATTTAA
>JACQBS010000110.1 GCA_016194325.1 Nitrospinota bacterium
GGAACAGGATATAGTCCTCCGGATGTCAAAATCAGGCGGGATTTATCATTATATAATTCCTTTATCGCCGGTTCACTCAATTGCCCTATACTTCTGGTCTTTCCTCCCATCAGTGACTCACTGAAACATGAGTCTGCTATCATATATATATGCCTTGCCTTTATCTTCTTCAAATACTCCCTAACCTCTTCATTACTGATAAAAGTAGAGGTATCCTCCAACATCGCATCCGATGGTATCCACACACCAAGCTGTGTATCTCTATCATATTTCCCATGTCCTGTATAGTAAATCATGAGATTATCTTTATTACTCAAAGTTTTAGCTAATATGCGAAGCCTCTTTATAATCTCAGACCTCGTTGCCTGTTTATCGTATAACTCTACCATCCTCTCTTTTGCAAAACCATATTTTTTGTTAAGCACATCTGCAACAGCCTTTGCATCGGGTTGGGCTGCCTGTAATTGTTTATCTGCTGGGAGATTAACATACTCATTTATTCCGATAATTAACGCCCAATAATCGCCCTCTATTAAAGTATCTCTATATGTTGCACTACTTGATGTTTCCTTGTCAGGCGGAAGTATTTTTGCTACCTCAAGCTTCTCCTTCTCTAATTTCCGCCGCTCTTCTTCAAGACGATTCTTCTCCTCCATTAAAGCCTTCTTCTGCTCCAATTCCTCTCTCTCCTTTTTAAGTCTCTCCTTCTCCTGCTGTATGTTTTTTAATTCTTCACTGATTTCTTTTGCTGGTGAAAGCCCCTGACTGATTCTATCAGGGGCTGAACCTGTAATTTCTGGTTCAATCTTCAAGATTGAACCAGCATTGGCAAGTTTAAATACAAAATCCCCTCCTTCATGTCCTGAGTTCTTTATATCGTTATATTCAGGCACCTGGTCTGATTTGCCTGCAACACTTGATTTTACCCTTCCGTGAAACAATTCTTCTGCTGTGAATATACCCTTGTCCGCCTCTTTTAATGCCCTTAGGAATGCATCCGCAAAGACAGAGTGTCCGCTGCCACCTTCGTCTGCCACAGGCTCATTACCTCCACTCGCCATAAGGGTTCTTGACCGTCTCTCCATCATCTTCTTTACAAATTCATCTCTCTCCCCCTTTGTTGAAAGGTCCCCTGCTGCAGCCCTTGTTAATGTGCCTGAATAGCAGGAGTCAGATATGATGAGTATGTGAGCGGATGCAATGCGTTTTATGTTATCGGTTATGTCTGTCGCGCTAATCCAGTCCACAGGGTCATCCCTCTGGGCATTTACCGGAAGCCAGTATGCCCTGTCCGCTGTCTTATCAAATTCTCCGTGCCCTGCATAGTAAATCAGGAGATTGTCTTTTGAGCCAAGTCTCTTTCTGAAATCATTGACGGTTGTAAGTATATCGTTTCTCGTAGCATCAAGCAGGAGTTTTGTCTCAAAACCGTATTGGGTTTTAAGTACCCTTTCCACCTCCTTTGCATCTGCTATGGCAGTCTTTAGTTTTGGGAGGTTTTTATAACTGTTGTTACCGATAATAATGGCATGGTATTTTGTATTGAGTAATGCAGGGTCTAACCCCTTTTTTGCCTCTACCGAAAGGTCTCTCTTTGCCTTTACTGTAACACTCCTCTCTTCTGATTGAACAAAGGGTAGGAAAAATAGAAAGAAGGCAAGAAATATAAGGATGGTTAATGAGAACTTTTTCATAATGCACCTCCTTGAATATGTGTAGCGACGACATTTGTTGCCCATAAAGGGCAACGCTACATTATATATCTGTAGCGCCGACCTTTATGGTCGGCTGTAGGCGGGGGATGAACCCCCGCACTACGATTCCTTGCTAAAAGAATAGATTTAAAAGGAAAATATCATAAATATCAGTAATAAATCAATTATAAAATTCCACAGCTTTTTTTATTTATTCTCATTAGCACAGTTTTAAGATAAAATAACTTATGCTAACTCTTCGACTCCGTTCAGGACAAGTTTTAAGGATTCTGCTTTTGCTCATATTTTCACTCACATTTACACTCCCTGCTTATGGGGAGGCTGGGGATAAACCCCCGCGCTACGATTTAATTGTCTATAAATGGGTAGATGAGGATGGCACTGTAAATTTTGCCGACACAATTGATAAAATACCTGAAAGGTATAGGAAGAGTGCGGAGAAGAAAAATCTCCCGCCATCAGGAATATCATTCAGTGTAAGGCATATTATAGACGGCGATACAATTATTACAACATCAGGTGAAAAGATAAGATTTCTCGGGATTGACGCCCCCGAAGTTGCATCAGAGAAAATGCCCGCCCAGTTTTTCAGCGAAGAGGCTAAAATGGCAAATAAGAATATGCTTGATGGCAAAACAATAAGGCTTGAATTTGATATAGAGAAGATAGACAAATACGGCCGTCTGCTCGCATATATATTTTTAAAAGACGGAACATTTGTAAATGCAAAATTAATAGAGGATGGGGATGCAAGGGCATATTGCATCCCGCCGAATGTCAAATACTACAGCCGGTTTAAGAAACTGGAGAAAGAGGCAATAAAAAACAGAAAGGGTCTATGGAGTGAGCCTGATTCAATTGCCCCAATCCCTCATTCTGATGCCATAAGACATATTGGAAAATTCAGATTTGTTGAAGGGGTTGTAAGAAGCATACATAATACAGGGAAGGCAGTTCATCTCAACTTCGGTAATAATCCTGATGAAGATTTTACAGTAACTATTTTTGACAGGGACTACCAGAGATTCAGAGAAAAAGGGATTGACCCTTCAGGTTACTATGAAGGAAAGACTGTGGCAGTATATGGAAAGATAAAACTCTACAGGGGTGCCGAGATAGTTGTGTCATTTCCAGAAGATATAGCCGTAACAGACAGGTGAAATACTTGACACCTTATATTACTTATGCAATGATAAGTCAAAAATAAGAAGGAGGGAAATATGCCAAAAATAGAGAGAATATTATTCCCCACTGACTTCTCAGATTTTTCAAAAAATGCACTGGAGTATGCCATATCCCTTGCAACTGCATATAAGGCAAAACTTTATGTCCTCCATGTTATTGAGCATATATTTGATGTCTCTGGTTTTTATGTCCCACAACTGCCGGTAACTGAATTGTATAAAGAGATGGAAAATGCAGCACAAAAAGAGATTGAGAAATTTATACCACAGAAGGTAAAGGATGAGATCCGTGTAGAAAATATGATAGTCACCGGAACTCCATTCCTTGAAATAATAAGGACTGCAAGAGAAAAAGAGGCAGATTTAATAGTAATAGCAACACACGGCAGGACAGGGCTGGAGCATATGCTGTTTGGAAGCGTAGCTGAGAAGGTAGTCAGAAAGTCCCCATGTTCAGTATTTGTAGTCAAAAAACCAGGAAGAGAATTTGTAATGCCATAAATAATCGGGAACACGAATTACACGAATATTCAAATGGCACGAATAAAGACATTTATTTAACAGGGATGCACAGGATAATCAGGATTTTCTTTTATCTTGTCCATCCTGTATATCCCTGTTTGAATTTTTTTGTGTAATTCGTTTATTCGTGAGATTCGTGTTCTAAATATATTTTGGAGGATAAATGGAAGAAAAGGAATTGGCAAGTAAACTGCATTTTTTGGAAAAAGAGGTAAGTGCATTGGAAGATGGAGTTGAAAACGGCAAGCTGACCTTTAAAGGGGATATTGACGAAATCAAGATAGAGGTTGAGGCGATTAAGAGCTACCTAAAGGAGATTCATCCTGATTTTAAAAAGAAGTTTCCGGAAATAAAGAAAAAGATTACGCTTGAAAAAAATCCTGAGTGGATATCTGATGACGAGTAGATAATATAAACCAAAAAATGCATGAAACCACAGGTAAAAGATAGTTAATAGTCGTTAGTGAATAGTAGTCAGTAAAAACTATTCACTATTCACTATCTACTATGCACTTGTCTTTTAATCTGTGTTAATCTGTGGTTAATTGGTTTATCTAATAACATCGTATACTTAAAAAATCTAATAACATCTTAAACTAATTTACATCGTCTAAACTTCTTCCAAAAACTTTTTGGAGGAGGTAAAGGCGATGAAGAATCAAAATGAATA
>JACQBS010000011.1 GCA_016194325.1 Nitrospinota bacterium
GTTTCAAGAGTTCCGAGAATATAGTTCCAACCTTGTGCATGGTTTGTTCCTCCTTATTGGTATTGGGTTTTGTCAACTTCAATTATCCAATAAAAGAGGCTTACAAGCCATGCTTTTTTAATTTTTAGCGGACACTACTGGCGGAATATAGCAAAAATATTCCGCTTGATATATTTATTATGCTCCCGTCATGTGTCCCTGCGACAGATATGGAGACATCGGGGGGAAGACTTGGGTATCATGACCTTTCCATATTTGCAGATAAACCCTGGGTTTTAGGACTTGCAGAGATGATGAATTATTCCGGTGTAATCCACAGGGATAATAGTGTTCTAAAAAAGATAGGCATTATGAAGGGGAAGGTAATAGACGGACATGCACCGGGTCTTTCTGAAAAGGGATTAAATGCATATATAAGTGCAGGTATAAGGTCTGACCATGAATGCACCACGATTGATGAGGCAAGAGAGAAGCTTGAAAAGGGGATGTATATAATGCTCCGTGAGGGGACTATTGCAAAGAATCTAAAGACATTACTTTCTCTCATTACAACTGAAAATAGTAGGAGATTCATGTTTGTTACAGATGACAGAAACCCTGTTGACATTATAAACGAAGGGCATATTAATTTTATGGTTAAGACA
The DNA here is from genome assembly GCA_016194325.1 of Nitrospinota bacterium. Lineage (GTDB taxonomy): Bacteria > Nitrospinota > Nitrospinia > UBA9942 > UBA9942 > UBA9942. Next base: position 645 of record JACQBS010000011.1, read on the forward strand.
GCTATTAAACGGGGGATAGACCCTATAACCGCAGTGAGGATGGCAACACTGAATCCAGCCGAGTATTTTCACCTGAATGAGTTTGGGGCAATTGCACCCGGATATAATGCGGATTTTATTGTGTTTGATAATCTTAAGAGTTTCAATATCAAAAAGGTATTTAAAAAAGGAAGACTTATAGCAGAAGATGGCTGTCTCATTTTAGAAGACAAGCCGGAACATCCTATATATCTAAGAAGTTCAATGAATGTAAGACCACTGTCTATAAATGATTTAAAGGTTAAGGCAGGGGGAAGGCTGATAAAGGTTATTGAAATTGTATCAGGGCAATTGATAACCAGAATAAGGATAGAAAAGGCAAGGGTTGATGAAGAGATGGTTGTTGCAGATATAGATAGGGATATTATTAAGATTTCTGTTATAGAGAGGCATCTCGCATCTGGAAGTGTTGGTATAGGATTTGTTAAGGGATTTGGTCTAAAGAGGGGGGCAATAGCATCATCTGTCTCACATGACTCACACAATATAATAACTGTAGGGACTAATGACAGGGATATGCTCTCTGCCGTAAATGAAATTATTCATTTAAAAGGGGGGCAGGTTGTAGTAAGTGATGGCAAGATAATTGAATCCCTCCCACTCCCCATAGCAGGGCTTATGTCTGATAAATCATTGAACGAAGTCAAAGAAGGAGTGGAAAGAGTGAATTTTGCTGCCAAAAGGCTTGGATGTAAACTTACTCATCCTTTCATGTCTCTTTCGTTTCTATCACTCCCTGTAATACCTGAACTAAAGATTACTGATAAAGGATTGGTAGATGTGGAGAAATCCAAGATTGTTTCACTCTTTGGAAGGTTGTAAACTTACCAATTTAATTTACCTTAAAAAAGTTCTTAATTTTGTTCAAGATATTTTTCTTTAAGGATATTTCAGCTTCTAATTTTTCCCTTTCAGATATGGCAAGATTTTTTATCTCTTCAAGTCTTCCTGATCGTTTGGCAAGTAGTTCACTTAAGTTCTCTGCCAGATTTGGGTTTTTGATAAACGCACTCTTAAAGCCTTTGGAGGTAACTACAATACATGATGTATCTTCGTGGGCAATCACGGTTGCCCTTCTTGGTTCTCCTGCGAGGAGACTCATCTCCCCAAAAAACTCTCCCTGCTTTAGGGTGGCTAAAAGTTTCTCATTCCCTGCTGAGTCTTTGTAAAGCACATCTACTATGCCGCTGTGGATTAGATAAAATGTATCACCTGTATCACCCTGTTTGACTATGGTTTCTCCAGCACCAAAGGTCTCAAAGCTGGAATATGCCGCAATATTTCTTAATTCGTCATAGTTTATGAGGTTTAAGAATTCAATATTTTTAAGGGAGTCCATGATGATTTCCATCTTTAAAGGCTTTGCCTCTGCCCTTGAGTAGCTCACCCTGACAGGGTAGGGTATTTCTATGTTGTTCCGCCTGAAGGCATACCAGATTCTGCTGTTTATCTCAGTCTTCACATACGGTACCAATCTGAAATCATTTACCCATGCCCTTAGTCTATAATTGATTGAATATTCAGCGTAGTTCATTATCCACATCTCAGGTTTAGGCTCAGTCGTGACATGAGGAAGGTTTTTAGCCAAGTCAATCAGGACATTTTTTACTTTGTTTGGCGGGTCGTGATAGCTTGCCCCTATGTCAACTTCTACAGCATGAAGGGGCGATGGGTATGTATAGTTTTCAAGGTGTCCTTCCATGAGTATCCTGTTCGGTATGTATATGCAGTCGTTTTTACGGGTGAGTAGCCTTGTGGTGTTCCATGTAACCTCAAGGACTTCACCCTCTTTATCGGCAATCTTCACCCAGTCCCCCTTTGCAACAACCCTTTCAGTATTTATCCAGAGACCTGTAAAGAAGTTTTTTAATGTCTCCTGAAGAGATAATGCCAATACACCTGTCAGGACTGCGGATGTTGTCAGGAGCGGTGTAAGATTTATACCAAAGAGGCGGTTTAGTAAAACTAAGACAGTACCAAAATATAGCAGAAAAGTTATTATACTCTTTAAGAGAGGAGCGACTGTATATCTGCGAAGCATACTGAAAGGGGCATCTGCTATGAGCCATCTCAGTAAAATTACAGTGCCAAGCGTGAAAAAGAGGGTAAGAGACTTCTCTCCTATGCGTAAAAGCTGGGGGAAGTGAAAGTCATTAGCTTTTGCAATAATAATGGCTGCCTTAAATATGCCTGCAATTGAATAAAGAATTAAAGATGTAAATAATGGTTTTAGAAGTTTTACTCTCATTTGCCTATTTCTATAAAAATTTATCCCTTTCAAAAATATTGCGATTATATCATGGTGATAGAGGTAATGGAAGTTGATTAAATGTTATGATAATATTATTTTATGAAAGAAAGGGTTGTAGTTGCAATGAGCGGCGGTGTGGACAGCTCTACTGCTGCTGCTATTTTAAAGGATGAAGGATATGATGTGGTTGGCATATCCATGCAGATATGGGATTACTCTGCAGAAAGCCATGCCCTGAGCGGAGCCGAAGGGTCAGATAAGTTCGGGACATGCTGTTCTCTGAATGATATAAATGATGCAAGAAGGGTGGCAGAGAAGCTCGGCATCCCTTTTTATGTTTTAAATCTTGAGGAGGAGTTTGAAAAAAATGTTGTGGAGTATTTTGTATCGGAGTATATAAAGGGGAGGACACCTAATCCGTGTGTGCCATGTAATCAGAGGTTAAAGTTTGATGCCCTGCTCAATTATGCTGTAAAAATCGGGGCATCAAAGGTTGCAACAGGCCACTATGCAAAGGTGGTGGAAAAGGGGGGCAGGTATTTTATAAAGAGAGGTGTTGATAGAAGCAAAGACCAAAGCTATTTTTTGTTTAGTTTAAGTCAGGAGCAGTTGAAGAGGGCTATCTTTCCTCTTGGAGATTATACTAAATCAGATATTAGAAAAATGGCAAAAACCTTTGGTTTGAATGTTGCCGAAAAGGAAGAGAGTCAGGAGATATGTTTTGTGCCAGATAATAACTATGCAGGTTTTATAGCCGGGAGGGTTGATGCCGGGGAAATAATAGAAGGAGAGATAGTTACGAGCGATGGGATAGTAGTGGGAAGGCACAGGGGATTGCCCTTTTATACAATAGGACAGAGAAAGGGGCTTGGAATAAGCTATGAGAGACCTCTCTATGTAAGCGAGATAGATTTAGAGAACAACCGTCTCATTGTAGGTGAAAATGATAGTGTGGTAAAAAGAGAGTTTATAGTTGAGAATGTAAACTGGTCAATCCCTCAACTCACCACTTCTATAAGGGCGTTAGTTCAGATAAGATACAGACATAATGCATCAGAAGCAGAGATTACCTTGAGTGATGACAATAGTGTAAAAGTAATTTATGATGAGCCTCAGAGGGCAATAACACCCGGACAGGCGGCGGTGTTTTATCTTGAAGATACACTTATAGGCGGGGGATGGATTAAAGAGGTAATCTAAAAGGGACAAAAATCTAACACGAATGACAAGAATGAGACAAATTACACGAAAATAATATAAAGCACCAAATTCCAAGCACCAAGTATCAAATAAATTCAAATAACCAAAATTCCAAATTTCAGACAGTTTGGGTCATTTGGATTTAAAATTTGAATATTGTTTGAAATTTGGAATTTGTGATTTGGAATTTCTCCTATATATTTGTGCAATTCGTATTCTCTTGTATTCTAAATGATGAGGAGGTAATGGATGAATAGGATTTCAGTATGGTTTATCAGGATGGCGTTGGGGTATTTTATTGTGGCGGCAAGTATGGGTGTATTGATGCTTACATTTCCATGGTGGACGAGGACATATATCCCGGGTCATGCACATCTAAATCTGCTCGGCTGGGCGAGTATGACATTGTATGGAGTTCTCTACCATGTTGTGCCAAAGCATAGCGGAAGACCCCTGTATAGTAGAAAGCTTGGGTGGGTTCATTTCTATCTCGCAAATATAGGAGTATGGGGGATGGTTTTGTATTTCGGGTTTGTAGGACATGGGAAATTAGAGTATGGGCAACAACTACTATATTCTGCCTATATAGAACTGATATCAGTAATAATCTTTGTCTATAACATGATGAGGACTATAAAGGTAGTGGAAGATAATCTTAAATAAGATTTGGGGGTATTTTCGCAATAATATAAATTATTTTTATTTTTTGTTTGCATAACGCGGGGCTGAGCCATGACCCGTAGGGTCATTGGTTTCGTGCCCCTGGTTCTCCCGAGCGAAGCGAAGGGATGGGGCACCATGGCTCAGCCCCGCGTTCTCCCTCGCGGAGCGAGGGAGAACATAAAGTTAAGGGGCGCCGCGCTTTTGCGGCGTCCCGCTTGAACGCAAGGTTAGGTGTATTACTTCTTATTTTTTGCACTACCGTGGTCCATATGTTCTTTTAAGGATTCTTTGCATAAACGAGTTACTTCACCAGTATCTGGGTTTTTTACAAATTCATAATAAATACTTGAGTCTTTATCTATTAGTCGCTCTTTTATCATTAAGTCGCCTTTAGAGTTCTTTTCCATTCCAACAAAATGTTCTCTCCTTAATTTTTCCTTGCTTTTTCTGTATGGGTCTTTTTGCTTTATTTTTGTGGTGTTGTTTGAGAGAAATTGCACTGTAGAGTGGAATGTCATTGTGAAGTATTTATTTTCACATTTTGGGCATACTGATTTTTCCATTGTTCGTAACTCTTCAGTAAGAATTACAAAACCGCAATTAACGCAAACCGAATGACTCATACAACACCTAACATTGTCTTTTATGTTTATTCAACATTATGATGCATTCTATAAATTGAAGGTAAGATAATCAAGGAGAAATTTCTTGGTTTATCAAAATGAAGCAGGAGACTCAAGGCTATTGACAGGACGGGTAGAACTCTATATATTATTTCCACAGAGGAGATTTGTTATGCCTAAAGTATCTTCTGCTGAAAATTATTATGAAAAATACAGGGCACCTGCCGTAAATAATAAGGGGAGGGATGGAAATACTGCAGAGGATGTGCGGCAGGCGAGGCATGATGCCCAGCAGTCAGGAGAGGCTGACATAAAAAAGAGGGAAACTGAAGAAAATAGAAGAAATAGATTCACTGCAGAAGAATCAGTAGGGGGGACAATCAATATAAAGGTATAGCTAATAGACCCATGTTGACTGGGGGACTACATGGTCTATCCTGAATTTATAGTTGTAATCTATTACATCTCCGGCAATCTCTATCGGCATTGAGATAGAAAATATCTTTCCCATGTTTGCAATTGACTGCTCATCAGTCTGATTGAACAATGGGCGGACATACCATGTCCATTCCTCCATTAGTTCTATATTATCTATAGGAACGATTAAATCATTTATCTCTGTCTTTGCCCGAATCTCCTGAACAGGCTGTTTGTCCATTTTATCTGTAAATATATTTTTAAAGCCTGTAACCCTTTGTGAGTCTCCATTTGAATCTACAAAAGATAACCTGTCCCATAAAATCTTTAATTCTTTATCTGTTTTGTTTTTCAGTCTAAAGTATATCTTCTTTTCTTTAAATGTAAATTTTATTGCTATCCTGTCATCCTCAAATTCTTTGTCATAGCTTGGCGGCTGCTTTATCCCATTTTTAATGACCTCTGGCTCTACAAGAGTGTATATATTGTAGTATCTGTATGGACTCCTCTCGGCACAGCCACTCAAAAACAGTAAGGAGTAAGCAGTAAGGAGTAAGCAGCAAACATGACGTTGCCTACTGCCTACTGCGTACTGCCTACTGATTCTCTTATCTATAAATCTCTTTTGCATCTATCCCCCTCGCCCTTTCCCATTTTAAGTTCATATATGAAAGCCTGAGAATAAAATCAGAAATATCAGGATTATTATTTTTTTTCATCTTCTTTAATTCACTGCTTATAAATTTGCCTGCCTTTTTAGGGTGGAAGCAGAAGGCATTAGAAAAAAAGTATTTCCCTTTAAATGGGAATATCTTTGCCTCCAGTATATCCCCCTTTCTGAAATTATGATTGTTGTTGTCTTCACTGACAAGATAATTTTCCATGCTGAAGAGGTCTCTTACTTTAAGAAATTCCTTTTTCTGTCCCTTTATTTCAAACACGCTGTGTATAGTATTTACAAGCCCGCTAAAAAATTCCCTCTCTTCATCTTTGATATTAGCGGTATATTCATCTAAATATATTTTAAGTGGTGTCTTATTTTTTGTCTTTATCGGATGAGCCAATATATACCATTCAAGAAAAGAGGTCATCCTCATCTCAAAAGACTTATCATCTTCAAATACCTCTCCTGCTATCTTTATATATTCCGCCCTTACCTTTTTTACTTCTTCAAGATATGTTTCAGAGGTCATTACATTAACCAGTTTATTAAAATATTCTTGATGTATCATAGTTCGGCAAGCTCACTATCGGCAAGCTCACTATCATTTCATATATTCCACAAATCTGCTGAATAGATACCCTGAATCATGCGGCCCTGGCGATGCCTCAGGGTGATACTGGATAGAGAATATTGGCAGGTTTTTATGTTTTACCCCCTCTACAGTTTTATCATTTAGATTTATATGGGTTAGTTCAAGTTCCGGCGGGAGTGAAGCTGCATCTACAGCAAAACCGTGATTTTGAGCAGTAATCTCCACCTTTCTGGTAGTTAAATCCATCACAGGATGATTTCCGCCTCTGTGTCCAAATTTTAATTTATATGTTTTTGCACCAAATGATAGACATAATATCTGATGACCGAGGCATATTCCAAATATAGGCTTTTTACCGATAAGTCCTCTTATATTTTCTGCCATATATGGAACAGCGTCAGGGTCTCCGGGACCGTTTGATAAAAATATACCGTCAGGATTCATTGATAGAACTTTGTCAGGACTTGTAAATGCAGGGATTACAGTTACATCACAGCCTGCATCTACCAATTGTCTTAGTATATTTTGCTTTATACCGCAATCGTATGCAACAACCTTAAACTTCCTTTTATCTGAATTTGAAACTTGAAACTTGAAACTTTTTTCGTCCCATCCCCCTTCTGTCCAGTGGTATTTCTCATGGCAGGTAACCTCTTTGACCAGGTCTCTCCCTATCATCGTAGGGGATTCTTTTGCCTTTTTTATAAGACTTTTTGGATTAAAATCTGTGGTTGAAATTATCCCCTGTTGTGCCCCCTTATCCCTAATATGTTTTGTAAGCGCCCTCGTATCAATTCCTTGAATGCCGACGATATTGTAATCTTTAAGATATTCATCAAGACTCTTCTGCGCCCGCCAGTTGCTGAGAATCTTACTTCCCTCCTTAATAATAAACCCGGCAGCCTGCGGTTTTACAGATTCCACATCCTCCTCATTTATTCCATAATTTCCTATCAGAGGGTATGTCATTGTAACAATCTGTCCCTTGTAAGAAGGGTCTGTTAGTATCTCCTGATACCCAATCATGCTTGTATTAAATACAACCTCTCCTATGGTCTCACCCTCTGCACCGAAGGATTCCCCCTCAAATATTGTTCCATCTGATAGAACAAGAATTGCCTTAGCCATAATTTCAAAATATCAGATGTTGGAATAAATATCAATTATTTTATATGCAATTAACTATATTCATAATTTTCATACACCTGTAAGATTTACCATACATTAAATTAGCTTTCAAAACCTGTTCTCTTTTTCATAAGAATCCTAACTATTTGATTTGTAGCTAAATATCTAATAGTTTGAATTTGGCATAGTTATTGTAATATAAAATAAATGAAATAACTTATGAGGAGTTTTAAGGCTGCTCATTAATTAAATAAAGGAGGAAATTTTATGATGAATGTAGAAATTGTTAAAAAAGAGGAAGCCTGTAGAGTTTCTTCGGTTACCCTCAAAATAGGTAGTCATGTTGTAGAGGCAGTGATAAAGGAATTTTGCAAAGAAGGTTCTCAAAATTTTGAAGTAGGGGATTTTATCTGGAAGACTGATCAGCCAGGAGGCACTGTCAGGAGGAGAGTGGAAATTGCGGCTGAAAATGCTATTAGAAAAGGGGTCAGTAAGTTAACTAATTGGAATTAATGATGAGGATTTAATTATAGAATCTATTGGAGAATATCTGAAAAAAGAAAGGGAGTTAAAGGCTATAACATTGCAGGAAATAGCCAGTATCACCCGAATATGCACCAGGTATCTGCAAGCCTTGGAAAACGATGATTATTCAAGTATTCCTGCTGAGGTATATGTAAGGGGTTTTTTAAGAGCCTATGCAAATTGTGTAGGACTTGCTTCAAATGAAATTATCTCAAAATACGAGATGAAAAGAAGAGGGGAAAACTGAAGGTTAGCGAGCTTCAAAGTTAAAAGTATTTCCGTTTATTGTTACTGTATTTACCAAACCCTTTACTTTTAATCCGTGAAATGGAGAATTTTTCCCCTTTGACTTAAATTTTTTTACATCAATCTGCCATTCTTTATCAGGATTTATAATAGCAATATCTGCATCTGCACCAACTGAAAGCGTTCCTTTGTTTATCCCCAATATCTTGGCAGGGTTCACAGTTAGTTTTGCAATCGCTTCAGTAAGTGAGATTATACCCTCTTCAGCAAGTTTCAATGTCAGTGGCAGTGCTGTCTCAAGCCCAACAATGCCGAAGGGTGCTTTATCAAACTCAACATCTTTCTCTGATGCCTCATGAGGTGCGTGGTCTGTGGCTATAACATCAATTGTCCCATCTTTTAATCCTTCCCTTATTGCCTTCAAATCGTCCTCACTTCTTAATGGCGGGTTCATCTTTGCATTTGTATTGTAACCGTCTACCATTTTTTCTGTAAGAGTAAAATAATGAGGTGTCGTTTCGCATGTAACCTTTACACCTCTATTTTTTGCATCCCTTATTAAATTTACTGCACCTCTTGTGCTTACATGGGCAATATGGAGTCTTGCACCTGTCAATTCTGATAGGGCAATATCCCTCGCAGTCATCACATCCTCTGCAGTATTTGGTATCCCTTTGAGACCCAATTCTGTTGAGACAAACCCTTCATTCATTACACCCCCCTCAGAAAGGTGTAAATCCTCACAGTGGGAGATTACAGGCAAATCAAACATGGATGCATATTCCATTGCCCTCCTCATCAATTCACTATTCATCACAGGCTTTCCGTCATCAGTTATAGCAACAACACCTGCTGATTTTAACTCGCCAATCTCAGATAGCTTTTCCCCTTTAAGCCCCTTTGTGATAGCACCGACAGGATATACATTTACAGCACTCTCTTTTCTTGCCTTGTCCAATATAAAATCTGTAACTGACTGGTTATCATTCACAGGTTTTGTATTAGGCATACAGGCGATTGATGTAAATCCGCCTGCCAAAGCCGCCTCAGTCCCTGTTTTTATAGTTTCTTTATACTCATAACCCGGTTCTCTTAAGTGGACATGCATATCAATAAGCCCTGGGACTATAATATTATCAGAGGCATCTATAATGACGAGTGCTGAGTGCTGAGTGCTGAGTTTTTTACCTATCTCAATTATCTTGCCATTATCAATAAGTATATCCAGTATATTATCAATCTTATTCGCAGGGTCAATAACCCTTCCATTTTTAATGAGAATTTTTTCTTTCATTTTATTATTGGTCATAGTTGAATAATTGTCTCTGCTTTTGGTGGTTAGTATCAGCATTCCTTTTTATTTCCTCAATTTGACCATTTAACCTTTTAACTATTACATCATAATAGTTTTCAGAAATGTCCATTGTTATATAGTTTCTTTTTATTTTTTTTGCTACCGCTGCAGTTGTGCCAGTTCCACCAAATGGGTCTAAGACAATATCATTAACATTTGAACTTGCCCTAATTATTCTTTCCAATAATGATTCAGGCATTTGACAGGGATGGTCAGAGAGACGTTCTTTAAAGGTTCCACAGATTCTTGAAAATTCCCAGACATCATCAGGGATTTTCCCTGTGGTATTTATCATATTTCTTCATAATTTTCTGATAAAAACAATCTCGTCCATTTTTCTTTATTCTGCCAAATCTCAATTACTGATTTTTCCCATTCTTCAGTTTTTCCATCTTCCAAAATTATTTTCAAAAGTTTTCTAATCGGAGTTAATAAGTTTACATTAATTTTAGGAGTAAACATAAACCCAGTAACACCAGATAATCGTTTTGTAGTTTTCATCCACAGTTCTAAATCATTTAAATATTCTGTATCATTAGTGGATTTCAATTGATTCTTGATAAAAGGCAATCCTTTTGTTACGACTACTATATTTTCAGGAACTAAGACAAAATATATCCAATAATCTCTCTCAAAAAATAACTTGTCAATCGCTCTGATTCCATTAATTGCAATCCATTTGTCTGCTCGTTGCATTGTTTTAACTTCTATTTTTCTAATTTTACCATTCTTATACACAGATAGACCATTAAAGCCAGACCTCCTGTTTACTAATTCAATTTTAGCACCCTTGAATGTTTCTAAAGAACAAACAAGACCTGTTCCAATTTTCTCAATAGGACTATTATCTTGCATAGGTTTGCTTTTGAAATAAGATTTTCTCAGTTTCAAAATCTTTTACTACAAAATCTTCACAGCAGTAATCACAGTGATAATAAATAGTTGTTCTATCTTCATAATTCTCATCAGAATCAACAATTATGATTTCCCAAAATTCTCTTGGACAATTACACATTTTATATTCAAACTTATTATTTTGGGCATCTGCTTTTTTAAATTTCATCAATGCTTCATATTCTTCCTCATCTATTTCAAATTTGCTTAAATCACTTTTCTTTATTCTGGTAGGAACTTGAATTGCTTTAACCGATTTTAGTTTATCAATTGTATAACTCATTATTTTAAGCCATTCTTGAGCCTCAATATCATTTTGCCAAGAGTTAAATTTTTTACAGATACTCTTTTCATTAGCAAAACCACCTTTAGCAGTCATAGACCCAAGTTCTTTTTTATCCATATTAGAAAGATACCCTTTATCTAAACTCCACCTGTCAAAAGATGAAGGACAGCCATTCTCACAGCAACGCCATTTGTAACCTGGTCAAGTATGAGTGAGTATTTTCCATCAGCTACATCGGCGGAGATTTCTACACCCCTGTTTATAGGTCCGGGATGCATTATTATTACATCTTCCTTTGCATTTTTTAATTTTTCAGCATTGAGTCCAAACAATCTTGAGTATTCCCTGATTGAAGGGAATAACCCTTTTTCCTGTCTCTCAAGCTGAATCCTTAACATCATAATCACATCTGCCCCTTCTATTGCCTTTTTTACATCTGTAAATACCTTAACACCCATTTTCTCAATATCTACAGGTATTAGTGTTGAAGGTCCTGAAACAGTTACATTCATTCCCATCTTGTTCATAGCATATATATTTGACCTTGCCACACGGCTGTGGGCTATATCTCCGATTATGCTGACCTTCAGTCCTTTGAATTCCTTCTTTTTCTCTCTGATTGTAAATAAATCAAGGAGTGCCTGTGTGGGATGTTCATGCGCCCCATCTCCTGCATTTATAACAGAGCATCTTAAAAGTTTTGAAATAAAATCAGGTGCCCCGGAGGATGAATGCCTTATAACAACTGCATCAGGATTCATTGCCTCTAAATTTTTTGCAGTATCCTTGAGTGTCTCACCTTTAACCACACTGCTTGTAGAGACAGAGATATTTACAACATCGGCACTTAATCTTTTTCCAGCAATCTCAAAGGATGTTCGTGTGCGGGTGCTTGATTCGTAAAAGAGGTTTATTATAGTCTTTCCCCTTAAGGCAGGGACTTTCTTAATATCCCGCGATGAAATCTCCTTCATAGACTCGGCAGTATCAAGAATAAGGAGTATCTCCTCAGGCGATAAATCTTTAGTCCCCAGCAGGTCTTTACTCTTTAATTTATTTATCATCTCCTTTTTCTACAATAACCCTGTCCACCCCATCCTCTTCTTTCAGCATAACCTTTATCGATTCATCATGGGATGTAGGGATATTCTTTCCGACAAAATCTGCCCTGATTGGCAGTTCTCTATGTCCCCTGTCTATAAGGACTGCAAGCTGTATATTTGCAGGTCTCCCAAAATCTATTAGCCCGTCAATGGCAGCCCTGATGCTCCTCCCTGTATAAAGGACATCGTCAACAAGTATTACTTTTTTATCCGATATAGAAAATGGTATCTCTGTCTTTTTTACTATGTGTTTTGATGGACTTGCCTTTATATCATCCCTGTAAAGGGTTATATCAATAATCCCGACAGGGATTGCCTCTCCTTCAATCTCTTTAATCTTTACTGCCAGCCTATCGGCAATAAATACCCCTCTTGTCCTTATGCCGACAATTATGATGTCATGGGCACCTCTATTTTTTTCCAGAACCTCATGGGCAATTCTGGTAATTGCCCTGTTTATCTCATCAGCATTCATTACTCTTGTGTTCATAAAGGATTAAGCAAAAAAAAACCTCCTGCCATTAAATGGCGAGGAGGTTTCTAAACGTTCTATTTTTTTGATTATAGTTCATTTCTTCCCTTTATAGTCTCACTGGACTATTTTAAAGAGTTTTATATATAAGAACATATAAGTTGAGTAATGTCAAGGAATTTAGTATATTACAGGAGCTGTGGACAATAGAAGACGAGTGCGTGGATAACTGGGGTGTGAATTTTGTTTGACTGTATCAAATTTAATTTGATTTTTAGTGTTATAATTTTGACATCTCACCACTTAACAGCTTCAATCTCTGTAACTGTAGTCGCTAAATTTATCTGTAATTCAATATCATTGCTCTTAGTGTA
>JACQBS010000101.1 GCA_016194325.1 Nitrospinota bacterium
ACTTTAGTAAAATCACTGAACATGAGATTGCTCATATCGAATCTCTTATTAATAACCGTCCCAGAAAGTGTCTGGGCTTTAAAACACCACTTGAAGTGGCTTCTTCTTTTGTTGCACTTCAAGGTTGAATGTGGGAACTGATAAAATCTAAACAATAATATTGATGGGAGGAAAATGAATATTAGCGTATTTTATGCATTGATTGCCTTTAGTGCCTTAATAGTTGGTGCGGCTCTACTCATTATAATTCTTAAGCCGTTGATCTTCCCCTTGCTTTGGGCAGTTATAATTGGAATGGCGGCACAGCCACTCCACCATCGCATCAAAAAAAAGGTAAAAGGGGATATCCTGTCTGCATTAGTTACTACTGCCATTTTAACTCTGATTATACTATTACCGTTTATTATTCTCGTAGAGATGCTTTCCATAGAGGCAATACAGGCTTACAATATTTTTCAGGAATGGTTTGAAAAGGGCATATATCCCCCTCTTGAATTGTTTAAAAGCTACCCCCTCGGCAAAACCATCTGGCAGAATATGAATTACTTTCTCTCCCATTTCGGAACTACCACAAAGCCCGTCTTGCTTTCATTGAGCAAAAGGATTGCAGAGTTTGTTCTTGAGCATTCAGGCGAGGTAATTAAAAACATTTTTGTTTTTATAATAAAATTTGCATTTATGGTAATTGCCCTCTTTTTCCTGTTTAAGGATGGTGCAAAATGGGGGCATCTCATAATAGAAATAATCCCTCTTGAAAAAAAGCAGATAGATACACTTCGTATTAAATTTCACCAGATGATTTATGCCGTCCTCTATGGAATACTCCTTACAGGTCTTGTTCAGGGGACACTCGCTGGAATTGGCTATGCAGTTGCAGGCGTTAACTCTCCAGTCCTATTGGGTGCTGCTACTGCAATTTTTTCTTTAGTCCCTCTCATAGGTTCAACAATAATCTGGGTTCCTGTAGTGGGTTACCTTTTTTTGAAAGGGGATACAGCCCATGGAATTACCCTGGGGCTTTGGTGCCTTTTAATAGTCAGCACAATTGACAATATGATACGACCATTCTTCATAAGCGGCAAGTCAAGGACACCCCTCTTTCTTACCATTATAGGAGTATTTGGCGGTCTCTCAGCATTTGGTTTTATTGGCATTATCTTAGGACCGCTGATATTGGTAATTTGTTCCACCCTCTTTGAGTTCTATCTTGAATACGGAAAAACGCAAAACTCTCTTCCTGTGGATGAATAATTTTATTTGACATTAGCCATTTTTATATGTAAACATTATAAAAAGGAATTACAAATTTTGAATTAATTCGTAATTCTTAATTCATAATTCATAATTCATTTATTCAGGAGGATAGAAATTGGCAAAGAAACTTAAATCAAAAAGGCATAAATCAGCAATAAAAAGGGCAAGGCAGAGTTTGAAAATAGCCGAGAGAAATACCTTTTATAAATCTGCTGTTAAGACTGCAATAAAGAAAGTTGTCGCAGCAGCGGATATCGGAAAAAAGGAAGATGCATTAGAGGCACTTTCAAAGGCAAAATCCTTAATTGATAAGGTTGTCTCAAAGGGGATAATCCACAGGAATACGGGCTCAAGAAAAATCTCCCGATTATACAAGCTGGTTAACTCTATTGGTGTAAAAACTGACGCTGCATAGCTCAAAGATAAGTTTTTCAATAATCATCCTCTTAGATATATCGGATGATTTGATTTTAACATCCGCCATCTGAACCTTATAAAAACTATCCTTAAGCTCTATTAAATTATATTTAGCAGCCTGTTTTAGATAGCCCTCTAAAAGAAATGGGGCGAAACCTGCCTTTGCAGGTATTTCAGAGGAAGCGGCACCTCTTTCCCGATAAACCTTTGTCAGCAGAATAAGACGGAACTGCCGCGTAATCATACTGATAATTTTCTCAGGCATTTCTCCTTGGCTAATCATCTTCTCAAGAAGCCTGAGAGCCTTATTTATATTCTTTGAGCCTATTGAATCTGTAAAGGCAAATATAGATTCTATCTTCGTATCTTCTACCAACAGCTTTATATCATCTATTTTTATATCTTTATTGCTCCCCTTATATGTAAATACCTTCTCCAATTCATTTTTTAGCCTCTGGAGATTATTTCCTACGATGCTTATTAGATAATCCTTTGCATCATTGTCAATTCCATATCCTTCTCCTTTTACAATTCTCATCACCCACCCTGCCGTATCTTTCTCATATAGCGGCTTAAACTGAACCACTACACCATTTTTTGAGATAGTAGTATGTAATTTATCCCTGCCATCAATTTTATGTCCTGTAAGGATGAGTGTTGTTGTTGGGGACGGATTTGAACAATACTCCATCAATCTTTCTACACCTGACACCTTTATTTCATCTATACCTTTAACAATTACTGCCCTCCTCTCTCCCATAAATGGAAGTGTCTGAGCCTTGTTTATTATCTCTGCATAGCTTGTCTCACTACCCCTTAAAATCTCTAAGTTAAAATCCTTATTAGAAGGTTCAACTATAACTGACACCATTTTTTTAACCGCCTCGTCAATCAGAAATCCTTCATCTCCATAAAACAGATAGAGAGGATTGAGCCATCCCTTTTCAATATTTTTGATAAGCTCTATATAGTTCATTCTATCCCTCTTTAAACTTATA
Source organism: Nitrospinota bacterium (assembly GCA_016194325.1). Lineage (GTDB taxonomy): Bacteria > Nitrospinota > Nitrospinia > UBA9942 > UBA9942 > UBA9942. The sequence goes on from JACQBS010000101.1 coordinate 2,670, forward strand.
ATTTCTGATTACAACATCAGGGTCAAGACCGAGATATTTTGCATATGCCTTCAAGAATCCCTTTGAAAACACCTCTGCCGGCAACTGTTCAAAATTTTCTTCCTCAAGTGCCTTTAGATACGATGCCCTTATTCTTGTCTTCTGTGCAATTTCATCTATTGTAATCCCCTTCATCTCTCTTATATTTTTAAGATGGGCACCTCCAAATATTGTTGATTCTGTATGTTTAAATGTATTTTTCTCTCCCCTATCTGATTCATCTGTTATATCTCTCTTACTTTGAAAACCATACCCATTATGCTGAACAAATTTACTGGAAATCTCAGAAATATTTCTGTTCCTTAAATTCTCATCAACATATATTTTTAATACCTCTTTATCATAAAAGAGTCTCTTGTTTTTATCTATGAGAGTTGTATAGGCAGCCTCAATCCTTTTCAGCATATTTGTCTTTTCTTCTTCTGAAAGAATACTGTGAGAAGCCAGCGAATCCCTGCTGTATGTTGATACAGCAATGAGATATGCCTGATGTATATCACCCAAATCTGCATTCTCATCTAAATTCAGCAATTCATAGTAATTGAGTTCTTCAAGCCTCTTCATTTCTGCTTTCCTCTACCTCCTCCTGCCCATCAGATAACTTACTTCCGTTTAACAGTTTCTTCATTGTTAGATTCATGCAAAGCGATGCGCTGCAATTTGGATATTCTGTCACAAGGGGTTTAAATCTCTTTATAGATTCAGAGACCTTTTCATCGTATGGAATATAACCCGAATAATCCAGGTCAACACCGAGGTATTTCTTTGTGATATCCTTTATTGAACTTCCAAGAGAGATATTATCATTCTCTCTAACCTGATTTACTATTAATTTCGGAGAGAATGTATTTATCTTTTTCTTTAAGTCAGCTGCTACTGAACTGTCAATCTGTTTTACTCTCTCCAATAGGTCATAGAGAGTTTTCACAGATTCATTCCCCCTCGCCTCTGTCGCCAACCTGAATATATCCTGAAACCTTGAATTATTCAGGGCATTATTAAGCCTTCTTAAGATTGCACACTTTATAAACCGATATACATTTTCCACAGAGGTCGGCTCGGGCATAACCACAAGTATATTGGAGTCTGATATAAGAAAAAGGTCAAGGACATTAAACGATGTGCCTGCACCGAGGTCAAGGATTACATAATCGGAGTTAAGATTTCTTATATATCTTATAAGTTTCTGTTTCTGGGCAAACGGGATATTTGCTATTGTAAGGAAATCATTGGCACCGCTTATAAGTCTTAGATTTTTTATCGGGGTTTCTAAAAGCAGTTCATCTAACGATGTTACTTTTTTCAAGAGAAAATCAGCGATTGTAGTTGAGGGGTGTCTTATTCCAAGACAGGTGTGAAGATTAGCACCGCCAAGGTCGGCATCAATTATAATAACTCTATTTCCAGCCTTTGCAAGGAGTATCCCTATGCTTGCTGAAACTACTGTCTTTCCTGTTCCCCCCTTACCCCCTCCTACTGCCCAAATCTGTTTTCTGGGTTCGTCAGGGATTATTGGCGTATCTATATTAGACATTTAAAACCACACTATCCAAGCCCTTACTAATATCAAGGAAGGGTTCACCCCGTTAGATATTTGCTAACGAATGGGAATAATTCTATTGAAAATCTATTATCTAACGGGGTTCAGTTGTTATTATTCCTAAGGAGAATATAACAGAAAACATTTGACAAATCAATCCTTATATCTGTATCATTTCAGAACAAAACCATGCCACAAAGACACCAAGACACGAAGATTAAGAAATTATTTTTTATTCTTTGTGCCTTTGTGTCTTGGTGGCTATATAATTTCCTATATTTAAATGAGACTATTAAAAGAAAATTTCCTACACTTTTTTAACACATTTGACTTTTCTGACCTGTTAAACCTTATCAGTAATAAAAGGACAATTAATTACCTTCTGAACTGGAAATTTATTGCTGTTATTGTTGTATTGTGCATAATCTCTATTTTTGAGAGATGGAGGGGAATACTTTTAAATGTAATATATAATATTGCCATCTTCTCATATATCTTTATTGTATTAGTTATCCTGAAAAACTCAGATATTGGTAGTGCTCCTGTTTTTTTATTCATGATTACAAACCTTGCAGGTGCTATTGGTATAAGTGTTTATAGATACCTGATGAAGTAATATGAAACACTAAATCTCAAAGAGATATAAAGAATGATAAAAATGTCATTCCTGCGAAAGCAGGAATCCAGAAAGCAAAAAAGACTGGATTCCGTGTCAAGCACGGAATGACAAGTAGAGGTATTTTCGTATGAAAAGTAAAGTATTTTTTACAGATTTGAGAGTAACACCACAGCAGAATATCTTTAAGAAGCTGGATAAACTTCTCGTTAAGTCTGAGTTCAATAATATAATTGAAAAAGGTGACCTTACAGCCATAAAACTTCATTTTGGGGAGAGGGGGAACACATCTTATGTAAAACCAATTTATCTGAGAAGGATTGTTGATAAAGTCAAAAGTCTTGGCGGGATGCCATTTCTTACAGATACAAATACCCTCTATGTAGGCAATAGAAAAGAATCAGTTACACACATAGAGACTGCAATTGGAAATGGCTTTGACTATTCGGTTGTCAATGCACCAATAATAATAGCTGACGGACTTAGGGGAAAATCATACGAGATGGTCAGGATTGACAAAAAATGGTATAAGGAAGTAGATATTGCATCAGAAATTCATAATGCAGATTCTCTTATTGCTGTCACGCATTTCAAATGCCATGAGCTAAGCGGCATTGGCGGTGTAATAAAAAATATAGGGATGGGGTGTGCAACACTGAAAGGGAAACTGAATCAGCATTCAAGTGTCAAGCCCTTTGTGGTGGTGGATAAATGCACAGGCTGTATGAGGTGCATACCATGGTGTCCTGTAGAGGGTGCCATTGTAAAGATTGAAAACAATAAAAAGGTCAAGATAGTCTCTGAGATTTGTATAGGCTGTGGCGAGTGCATACTTCCATGCAGGGATGGTGCTATTAAAATCAAATGGGATGCGGATACAGGCAGTATGCAGGAAAAGATGGTTGAGCATGTCTATGCGGCACTACAAAAAAAGAAAGATAAATATATATTCATATCTTTTTTAACCCAGATAAGCCCCGCCTGTGACTGCTATCCTGCAAGTGATACGCCTGTTGTAGAAGACATAGGAATATTGATTTCAAAAGACCCCGTTGCAATAGACCAGGCATCAGCAGATTTAGTCAATAATCAGTCAGGAAATAGAAATTCCAAATTGACCTGTAATTTTGAGCCGGGAGAGGATAAATTCAGGGGTGTATATCCTGAAATTGACTGGACGGTTCAGCTTAAATATGGCGAAGAGATAGGGCTCGGCTCAAGGGAATATGAGATTATAAAGCTTGCTTAGGTATTGACAAAATGAGTTCTGGGTATATAATAAACTCAAATGGCAGAACTTATTAATTTACAACAGGTTTTATCTATGAGCGGGGCTGTTGAAAAAGTTCAACAGGTTCAGCAGCAGCAGACTGTTGTGCATGGGGAGCAGTTCTCTGCCGCACTCAGGGTTCAGGATGACCTGAAAAGGAATGAAGTCCCTGCTACTGAAAAGACAGAAGAACCAAATATAAGAGAGGAATATACGGAAGGGGGCGGAGTAAAATACAGATATCGCCCTGTCAAGACCAAAAGAAAGACAGAAGAAATAACAGAGGAGATAAAGGAAGAGGTAAAAATTGATACAGGAGAGGGAAAGATAATTGATGTAATTGTATGAACAGATGGCTGATATTGCAGTTTGCAGTAGATATTCTTCTCTTATTAATCATTATATTCTATATCTTAAGAGATAGCCTTCCAAGAAACAGAATCCCGGAGACAGCATCAGATGTAAATGAATTAAGACCTATTGCAGAATCCTTAAATCAATTAACAACAAAGGCGGAAAAAATCGCTGATAGACTTAAAAATAATATTGAAGAAGAAAAGAGATTTGGTGAGGAACTGCAGGTAATTGTAGATAAAAAAACAAAGGAATTGAATCTCACAATTCAGAAGGCTGTATCTATATTAAGAAAATTAAAGGAAATCCAGCCTTCTGCCGACATTAACAACAGTTCAATAATTGATAAATATGATGAGATATTCAAATTGCATGACACAGGATTAAGTATAAAAGAGATTGCCGAAAAGGTAGGTGCCTCCGAAGGTGAAATTGAGCTGATTTGTAATTTAAGAAGATAAGAACAAAAACCTGATTTTTGCCACAAAGCTTGCTATATTATAGAAAGTAGTTAAGCTCTAAAAAAGAGGCTATACTCTTTCTGTTTTAGAATAACGAGTTGGTTTAAACCTAAAACAAAGAAAGGAGTATAGCCATGAA
>JACQBS010000102.1 GCA_016194325.1 Nitrospinota bacterium
ATCCTGTTCCTGATAAGGGGAAGGGAAATCACAGCACATTTGCTTTTTATCTATTGAGAATCTTGGAAAGAAATGAAAATAAGTACTTAATACCACAGCAGATAATAGCAGAACTACAGCCCTTAGTTTCAAATGAATCACAGCAGACCCCAAAGAGTGCACCAATTGCAGGTATCGGCGATGAAGGCGGGCAATTTGTATTTATGCTTGCTCATGTAAAAGCCCCCCCGATTGAAGATATAAAAGTAAAAGATGATTTAAAATTTAAGGAAGAAAGGAAAAAGATGGAAGAGGAGAAAGCCCGGCTGGAAGAAGATATGAAGAAATTCAGAGAGGAGGCAGCGAAGATAGAAAGGGAGATGAAAGAGAGGCTTGAAAAGGAGATGAAGGAGAAGGCAAAGAAAATGGATGAAGAGAGAATTGCGAAGGATAGAGAACAGCAAAAGAAGATAGAGGAGGATAGGCATCGGTTTGAGCAGCAGAAGATAGAGGAAAAACGGCAATTGGAACAGGAAAAGAGGGAATTAGAAAAGAAAAAGAAGAAGGAGGAGCCAGTATTTATGCCACCGGCTTTTTAAAAAAGGAGGTGATAAATAAAATTTTAAGTACCGGGGTATCAAAGAAAGTGGATTATCAAATTTAATTTAAAGGGAGGGATTTATGAAAGAAACAAAATTAGCTGTTAGAACCTTATTAATGGTAACAGTCTTTATAATCGCTTTAGTTTCTTCTGTATCGGCAGAGGAGAGCAGACTCAATTATAGTATCGGTTTAAAGGGGTGGTCAAACCAATGGGAGACAGGCTATTTTTTTAATGATGAATCGTATGCAGGAAAAAATGTACAGGTTACTACAGGCAGTAAGTTTACCCTCATTCCTGTCCTTGCTGTAAAATATGGAAATGTTTTTATCTCTGGAAGCTATTATATGAAGTCAGATTTTAGTTTCAATAAATTTAGCTATAGGGCAACATATTCCACTGTAGGAACTATTACTGAAACTCTTGCATCTTCAGCAGACCGGACAGAGTGGGATGCTAATATTGGCTATTACATACACCCCTCTGTTGCACTTAGTTTAGGCTATAAAAATATTACACAAGATTATACCTCAACTTTAAGCTCCCCGGGTATTACTTATGGTCAAGCGACATCAAAATCTACTACCGAGATAAAGGGTCCTGCTATAGGTATTACAGGTAATGTCCCAATTAGCGGAGGATTTGGATTGTATGGAAACCTTGCTTATGGGTGGCTTAAAAGTAAATATACGGGCGTAAGCAGGGAAGATAGTTCAACATATACATTGAGTGATACCGGGTTTAACTATCGGGCTGAGAGCATACCTCTTATGATAAATCTTGGATATAGATATCAGTCAATATATACTGATGCTCCTAACGGACTTAAGGGACCTGATATAACAGAAGGTATAGTATTAGGTGCTAATATGATTTTTTGATTCCTTTGAGAAAGGATAAGAAAAAGGGGGGATAATCTATCCCCCTTTTTTTCAAAATGAATAAATTTATATTATTATTGTTGCCAATTTTAATTTTCTTTAATGCTTGTGCCGAAACAACATTATTGGTTTATAAAAACAATAAACGAGAAGAAAAAGAAAAAGGAAACATCACTTCAATTGCTGCTACTTTAAAATCCAGCCAAGAAGGAGAGATAGTAATTTATACTAACGATTTACAGTGTAATTGTTATTTTCTCTCCCCATCTATAATGTTAAAGATTGTTGAGATGTTTAATAGCGGTAAAATAGATAAGATTTATTGTTTTGTAGAAGATATAAATGGATTAAATCAAACCGCAGAACAGATTACCATACATACTTCTAAAAATAGCTCTAAGAGTTTCTTTTTTATGCCCCCTGCTTTTTAAAGAGAAGGATGCTATCCCGCTTTTTTTATAATAATCTCATAGTCTGTCTGATTTAGCTGTTTTACTTCTAATATAGTATGCCCCTCATATTCCATCCCCCTTGATACATCATCAGGTGCGGTTGGAAAATCAACAATGACCCTTATTATCTGTCCCTTCTCCATGCCTTCAATGGCAAGCTTTGTCTTTATAAAATTATAAGGACAGATGGTCCCTTTTAGATTTAGCTCTTTATCTATTTTAAATTCATCCATAGTGCAGTCAATCCGTAACTTAAACTTACAGCAAAGAAGGGTGCCCCAAACCAGAAAAATAGTATCCTTACAACATGCTCATTTTTTGCAGTCTTTTTAAAACCTACCCTCGCACAAGAGGTTGCAATTATTCCTGATGTGATTGTCTCATTCAGTGATACTGGTATGCCCATGAGAGATGCAATATATATTATTGTTGCACCTGTTGACTCAATGGATATTGCCCTTACTATACCAATATCGGTTATTCCTTTACCAACTGTGTCAAGTATCCTCCCGCCAAATAGTATAGCCCCAAGCCCCATTCCAAGTCCAGCCATGATAGCGGCATTTGAAGATGGTATTACGCCTGCCCCTACTATTGCACCTACTGCATTTGCGGCATTATTTGAGCCTGCGGAGAATGCGACATAGCATCCCGATATCGTTATTGTAATAGAGAGCAATCGCTTTATCTTTTCTTCAGAGCCGAGTGTTGTAAGATAGTGTAGTATTTTGAAGTATAGATATTTGCCGATAAGATAGTTGAATATAAAGGCAAGGGAAGGGGTGAGAATCCACCATAGGACTATCTGGATGAATTTTTTTGTATTTAATTCTCCGGTATAAAGCCCTATTCCAACGACTGCACAAACTATTGCATGGGTCGTGGCAATAGGCGACTTTAAGTAATTTGCAAATATTACAAAAGTAGTGGCTACAATGAGGACTATGAATACAGTCGAAAATGTTTCAGAGAATGTCCTGCCGGAAACCAATCCATTGCCGAGTGTATTTATTACAGCACCGCCGCTGATTATTGCACCGAGTAAGGCAAATATAGCAATCAGTGTTACTGCCTCTTTTTTAGTTCGCGCACCTGCACCATAGGCAGCAGCCATCTCTGCGGCAGAGTTGGATGCACCAATGTTCATGGCAAGAAGAAATGATACAGCTATTGCGATTAAGTGGATGGATTCCATAAATAAAATACGGAACGCAGATTTACAGGATTAATAAGATTTACGCAGATAAACACAAAAATGTCATTCCGAGCAAAGCGAGGAATCTCGGTTTTTGTGATTCTTCGGGCTTCGCCCTCAGAATGACCCCATACATAAATTATGTACGGGGAGGTCATCTGTGAAATCTGTGTCAATCTGTGGTTTAAATTAAGTTTTTATTTTCCAGATGGGTGCAGCCCGCACTCTATTTTTTCTTTTCCTGCCCATCTTCCTGCCCTTGGGTCTTCTCCCGGTTTGACAGGATTTGTGCATGGGGCACAGCCGATGCTCGGATAGTTCCTGTCATGCAAGACATTATAAGGGACATTATTCTCCCTTATATAAGCCCATACCTTTTCAGATATCCAATCAGCAATTGGGTTAAATTTTACAAGATTAAATTTCTTATCCACCTCTACCTTTTTGGTATTTGCCCGTGTAGGTGACTGGTCCCTCCTTATGCCTGTAATCCACGCGTCTAAGTTATCTGCTATTGCCCTGTTTAGTGGTTCAATCTTTCTAATGGCACAGCACTTATCAGGGTCTATCTCATATAGTTTTCCATACTCTCTTTCAAATTCTTCCACACTTATTGATGGGGCATAAGTTTCAAGTTTTATATTATATTTCTCTTTAATCCGTTTTATAACATTATGTGTCTCCGGAAAAAGATAGCCTGTTTCCAAAGTAAACACCCTTGCACCGGGTTTTATCTTTGCAATCATGTCTATTATCGCCACATCTTCCGCCCCAAAGCTTGATGCAAATGATATCCTGTTCCCATACTCAGCCAGAGCCCATCTGATAATTTCCTGCGGGCTCTTTTTTTCAAATTCAACCCCAAGCCTTTCTATTTCCGTTACATCTATCTTTGCCATTTTTCCATCCTAAAATTTAGCCACAGAGACACAGAGTTCACAGAGAAAGAGAACAAAAACTTCTGATAAACCACAGATTACACAAGATTAACACGGATTTTAAAACCTTAATCTTTTTTAATCTGTGAAAATCTGTGAAATCTGTGGATATGTATTTTATATTTTTTTCTTTGCGTTATCTGTCCCCTCTGTGGTTTGTTTTTGTTTACGATTTTTCAATTATTAGCCTAAAGAAATTCCCCATCTTTTCAACCTTTAAAATCTTGTGCCCCTCTTCTTTAACCTGTATTGGGACATTTCTCATCGGTTCACCGGCAGGCAGTATAACCTCAAGGTGTTGTCCTGGCTCCAATGCATCAAGCTTTGTCTTTGTCAGGACAAACGTCATCGGACAGACCTCATTAGATAGATTTATTGAATCATCTATTCCAATATCTGTATTTGTACTTATTTTTACATTGCTCATAGTATGTTTAAAACCTCCTTTTTTAAATAATGAAATTAATCGTATTGATTTATATGAACCGCATGAGGCGGTTTTGCACTTTTTATAATCTTGCCCCCAATAGCTTTTTCAAGTTCTTTAATCAAACTCTCAAGCTTCCCCGCCTCCATAAGTATCTCTCCTATCCTTACTCTGCCTTTGCCCTCGCCGTTCTTTTTATACCATTCAAGGACGACCTCTATTACCTTTGGAACCTCCTCATCAGTTATGAATTTGGCTATAACAGAGCCGTTCAGAGGATGTCTCCCATGCCTTCCGCCTACCCTTACAATATGCCCTATTTTACCCGGCTGCCATGCACCTGTTGGACATGCCCTTATACAGTCTGAGCAGAAAAGACACTTAGATAAATTAAATATGGGCTTACCTGTTTGGGGATGTGGAATTATAGCCCCTTCCAGACAGGCTGATGAGCATATTGTGCATCCAGTGCATGGGTCTTCATTCCATTCGGGGAATACAGCACCCTGAAATCCCAGGTCCATCTCATTTGTCCTTGCACAATCTATGGGACAGCCAGAAAATGATATTTTAAATTTATGATTACACCTATATCCAAAAAATTTTTCATTGACAGTTTGAGCCATCTTCTGCGTATCAGTCAGGCCATTCGGATTATATTCGCATCCGCTGCAAGCCGTTGGAACTCTTACTCTTGGGCCGCAGGATGCAATATTCTGGTCTACCTCTTTTAGTTCTTCTATCATCTTGTTGAAGCTTTTATAGTTAACATACGGGATTTCAAGGGACTGCCTGAAGCTTAAGTGGACATATTCACCGCCGTATTTTTCAGCAACCTCAGCAATCTTCTTCAGCTTCTTAATAGGTATCCTTCCGCCGGGACATCTCATCCTTGCTGTAAATAAATCCTTCTGTCTCTGTTTTATAAAACCGCCGGACTTTAATTCATTAAAATCTATCTTTCCAACCTTGCCGTCAATCTTGGCATCAACAACAATCTTCTTCTTAACATCTTCTTCCAGATTGTGGTCAACTGTAATCTTCATTTCCCTTCTTGTTTTAATTTTTGACATAATTACCACCTCCATTAGAATTGTTAAAATACATTATAGGAACAAAAACTTAATGAAACCACAGATTTACACAGATTAGCACAGATAAATAAGTTTCAAGAAGCAAGAAGTAAGAGTAAATCTTGTATTTTGCATCTTGCATCTCAAAAATTCTGTGTTCATCCGTGTTTATCTGTGGTTACTCCCAATTTCTATCTCCTATTTTCCAGCAGCCGTATTATCCTGTCCACACACTCTTCAACACTTAGCTTATCGGTTTCAAGAACAAGGTCGGGTGACTCAGGCACATCATAAGCCGCCGATATTCCCGGAAATTCATTTATCTCCCCTTTGTCTGCCTTATTGTATACGCCTTGTTCATCGCGTTTGCGTCGGGTATCTTCCGGTGCAGTGAGATAAATCTCTATGAATCGGTTTACGCCAATCAGTTTTCGTGCCTTTTCTCGCACCTCGGCATCTGGAGCAACAAATGAGCAGATGCAGATTAACCCTGCATTATTGAGCAGGAGTGCAATTTCGGCTGCGCGTCGCATGTTTTCCGACCTTTCCTTTGCAGTAAAACCCAAATCCTTGCTAATGCCGCTCCTCATATCTGCTCCGTCAAGCACAGTAACTGCCAGTCCATTGTCAAAGAGCCGTCTTTCAATCGCATAGGCTAAAGTTGTCTTCCCTGTGCATGGAAGACCCGTAAGAAGTATAGTCAAAGTCTCCTGTTTGTAAAGTTCGCCTCTTTCTTTGATAGATACACGACCCCTCTGGTGTCTTAAAAATTCATCCGATACCTCTATATCCCAGAAATCCTTTCCCTCCTCATCTGCTGCCTCGCGGTCAATTATCATGCCTGCACCTACGGTGTTAAATGTGAGTCTGTCTATAATTATGAATGAACCTGTAGTGCGGTTTCTTTTATAAGGGTCAAAGGGGATTGACCGCTCCAGCGATACCCTGCACCGCCCCACCTCGTTCATTTTCAGTTCCTTTGAGTCTTCCCTTTCAAGGGTATCTACATTAATCCGGTATCGCAGCATAGATACAGTTCCGCTAATCATGTTAGAGGTATGCTTAAAGAGGTATCTGTTCATAGGTGTCATTGGCTGTTCAGCCATCCAGACAATCATTGCCTCCAGTTCTCTTCCAACCCTTGGCTGGTTGTCCGGACGGGCGATGATATTGCCGCGGCTTACATCTATCTCATCTTCAAGGGTTATGGTTACTGATAGCGGAGGGAATGCCTCCTCTAAATTGCCGTCAAATGTGACTATTTTTTTTACACGGCTCTTCTGTCCGCCGGGTAGAACAACCACCTCATCTCCACGATGGAGTATGCCCGATGCCATCGTCCCTGCAAAGCCCCTGAAGTTTAAGTCGGGTCTGACGACATACTGGATCGGGAGCCGTAAATCTATGAGATTGCGGTCTGATGCAATATGGACACTCTCAAGATAGTTGAGAAGGGGACCTGATTTAAACCATGTCATTTTATTGCTTGCCTCAACTACATTATCGCCCTTCAGTGCAGAGATAGGGATGAAATGGATGTCGTCTATTTCAAGCCTTACGGAGAACGACCTATAGTCTTCGCATATCTTCTCAAATGCATCCTCCCTGTAATCAACCAGATCCATCTTATTTACGGCTACTACTATATGTTTTATGCCGAGGAGGGAGCAGATAAAGCTGTGCCTCTTTGTTTGCGGCAGGATACCGTGACGGGCATCAACCAGAATAACAGCGAGGTCGCTATTAGAAGCCCCAGTAGCCATATTGCGTGTATACTGCTCATGTCCTGGCGTATCTGCAATAATAAATTTGCGCCTCTCCGTAGAGAAATAGCGATATGCCACATCTATTGTTATTCCCTGTTCTCTCTCTGCGGCAAGTCCGTCAACGAGGAGGGAGAGGTCTAACTCATCGTCTGCCGAGCCGCCTTTTCCGCTTTCTTTCTTTATAGATGCGAGCTGGTCCTCGTAAATGAGCATGCTATCGTGCAAAAGCCTGCCGATGAGGGTGCTTTTGCCGTCATCCACAGAGCCGCAGGTGAGAAAACGGAGAAGCCCTTTGTTCTCCTGCCGCTTCAAGTATGCCAATATATCTTTTTGTATAAGCTCTTGTTCATTCATATAAGGAAATTATAAAAAATGACAGGATTAACAGGATTAAATTTGAATATTTTTATCCTGTTTTATCCTGTATATCCTGTCTGAATTTAGTTCCTGTTCGTTTACCATCTAAAAATAACCCTCCCGCTTTTTCTTCTCCATAGATGCTCCCTCGTCATGGTCTATTACCCGTCCCTGTCTTTCAGATTGCCTCGTAAGGAGCATCTCTTGTATAATCTGAGGGAGGGTCGTTGCTGTTGATTCTATTGCCCCGGAGAGAGGATAACAACCGAGTGTGCGGAAGCGAACCATTTTCATCTCGGATTTTTCTCCGGGAAGAAAGCGAAAACGCTCGTCATCCACCATTATCAGATTTCCATCCCTTTTTACTACAGGCCTCTCTCCGGCAAAATAGAGGGGGACGATTTTGATATTCTCCTGATAGATATACTGCCAGACATCAAGTTCCGTCCAGTTTGACAGTGGAAATACACGGATAGATTCACACTTTTTTACCTTCCCATTATATATGTTCCAGAGTTCTGGACGCTGGTTCTTTGGGTCCCACTGATGCCTTTCGTCCCTGAACGAATATATCCTCTCCTTTGCCCTTGATTTTTCCTCGTCCCGCCTTGCCCCGCCGAATGCGGCGTCGTATCCCCCGACATCCAGAGCCTGACGCAGAGACTCTGTCTTCATAATGTTGGTGTAGATATTTGAGCCGTGGTCAAAGGGGTTGATGTTTTTTTCTATACCCTCTTTGTTTATATGCACGATTAATTTAAGGTTGTACTCTTTGCAGAAGCTGTCCCTGAAGGTTATCATGTCTTTAAACTTCCATGTAGTATCCACATGTAGGAGGGGAAACGGAATCGGGGCGGGATAAAATGCCTTACGGGATAAATGGACAAGAACCGAAGAGTCCTTTCCTATGGAATATAGCATCACAGGGTTGTTGAATTCGGCTGCCACCTCACGGATGATGTGTATTGACTCCGCTTCAAGCTGTTTTAAATGGGTTAGATTATAAGAAATCATAAAACCTTATAAAAAATCAAAAAATGTTAGATTTAACTGTCAGAAATTAATATAATATACCTTATAAAACTTGTCAAGTATTATTTTAATAAATATTGAGATGTAGGAATTTATTAACCTTTAACATATTTTGACACTAAGAGGTCTCAAATGATAGACTTGTTATTGATTTATGGAAAGATTAGCGGTTATAATTCTTGCGGCAGGGAAGGGGAAACGGATGAAATCTCATCTGCCGAAGGTTCTCCATCCATTGGCTGACAAACCTTTATTAGCCCATGTGATTGACCTTGCAAGGGGGTTAAATCCTGAAAGGATAATTATTGTAATTGGACACGGTGCAGAAAAAGTGAGACAGTGGTCAGGGGGCAGTAGTCAGTGGTCAGGGGAAAAAATAGAGTTTGTAGAGCAAAGGGAACAGTTAGGGACCGGCCATGCAGTTCAGCAAACTGAGGAGTCACTAAGAGATTATGATGGCAATATACTAATTCTATCAGGCGATGTCCCATTGTTAGGGATAGACACAGTCAGTAAACTTATTAAAATACATATAAACTCAGGTGCGGTGGTTACAATTTTAACAGCTAAGGTAGATAATCCAGCAGGATATGGAAGGATAGTCAGGGATGCAGGAGGAAGGGCTATAAATATAATTGAAGAGAAGGATGCATCACCGGAGATAAAGAAGATAGCAGAGATAAATTCCGGGATATATTGCTTTAAAAAAGATTTTTTATTTAATTCATTAAAAAAAATAGATAAAAATAATTTACAGCAGGAATATTATCTTACTGATGTTGTTGGTCTTGCCTTCAGATCATCTCTAAAGATAGAGACCTTAATAGCAGAAGACCCTAATGAGATAATGGGTATAAATACACAGGAGGAACTGAGGGAGGCAGAAGCAAGATTAAAAAGAACAAAAACCTAAATTAGCCACAGACAAACACAGACTTAACAGCAAGAAGATAAGAAGTTATGAAGTTGAGAAGATAGGATAGTGCAATTATTTTCTCAACTTTTTAACCTCTTAATTTCTCATCTTCTGTTAATATTAGTCAGTGAAAGTCTGTGGCAAAAAAATATGTCAGGAATAGTGGGTTACATAGGGTGGCAGAATGCTGTCCCCATACTGATTGATACCTTAAAGAGGCTTGAATATAGGGGTTATGACTCTACAGGAATAGCTGTGATAAAAGACAGCAGCCTCGGCATAAGGAAGAGGGTTGGGGATATAGATGTCCTGAAGGAAAGCCTCTATAAGGAGCCCTTAAACGGAATGATTGGTATTGGACATACTCGCTGGGCTACTCACGGTAAACCTACCGAGGAGAACGCCCACCCTCATATAGCCGGCAAGATAGCCATTGTCCATAATGGCATTATTGAGAATTATCTTTCTCTAAAAGAATCCCTTTTGAAAGAGGGTAGAAAGTTTTTGTCCGATACCGATACAGAGGTTATTGCCCATCTCATTGATAAAAATTTTACTCCTTCGGCAGGCTCAGGACCGGCAGGCTCAGGGTTAGAGAGTGCTGTTCAGAAAACCCTTAAGGAGATTTCAGGGACTTATGCCCTTGTTGCTATAAGTCCTGCCGACCCGGAGAAGATTGTCATTGCAAGGAATGAAAACCCCATTGTAATAGGTTTGGGAAGGGGTGAATTTTTTATTGCCTCTGATGCCTCTGCAATATTGAGCTATGTAAAGGATATTATATTCCTTGATGACGGGGAGATTGCTGTCATCAAGAAAGAGGGTGTGCAGGTATATGATAGAAATAATAAACAGGTTGAAAAAAATATAAGGAGGCTCGGCTTAAACCCCATCTTGATGGAGAAAGGCGGATATAAGCATTTCATACTCAAGGAAATCTTTGAACAGCCGCGGGCTATATGGGATACGGTCAGAGGGAGGGTTTCCGGCGGAGAGATTATATTTGAGGATTTTAAGCTCAGCAGTTCAGATATAAAGAAGATAAAAAGAATATTCATAACAGGCTGCGGGACATCATGGCATGCAGGATTAATCGGGAAATTCATGATAGAAGGGCTCAGCAGGATTCCTGTAGAGGTGGATATAAGCTCAGAGCTTAGATACAGAAACCCCATTATAGATTCAGATACACTGATAATTGCCATATCTGAATCAGGGGAGACTGTGGATACTATTGCCTCCCTGCGGGATGGAAAGAAAAAGGGGGCAAAGACTGTATCCATCTGCAATACTATTGAAAGCAGTCTATCAAGGGAGTCTGTCAGTACTATAAATATCCACGCCGGTCCTGAAATAAGTGTTGCATCAACAAAAACATTTACAAGCAGCCTTTCAGCCCTTTACATACTCTCAGTATATCTTGCAAAACTTAAGGGTGTTATTGATGATAATGAAACTGCAGGATTGATTAATGATATTGTTACTGTCATGGGAAAGATAGAGGATGTCATGGGGCTTGAGGAGGAGATAGAGGGGCTCTCAAAGATGTTCTACGAAAAGAAGGGATTTCTATATCTCGGAAGAGGGATAAACTATCCGGTTGCGTTGGAAGGGGCAATGAAGATGAAGGAGCTTTCATATATCTATGCAGAGGGGTATCCCGGGGGGGAGATGAAGCATGGGCCAATAGCCCTTATTGATGAACATACCCCTGTGGTAATCCTTGCCCCACAGAATATCTTATACGAAAAGAGTCTGATAGATATAGAAGAGGTAAAGGCTAGAAATGGTGTTGTTATCGTATTTGCGACAGAAGGGGATACTGAGGTTGTTAAAATGGCAAGGCATGTCCTCTATGTCCCTCATGCAAGTGAGTATCTTACTCCCATTATCATGTCCATACCACTTCAGTTTTTGGCTTACTATGTGGCACTCCGCAGGGGGCTCAATGTGGATAGACCCCGGAATTTGGCAAAGAGTGTTACAGTGGAATAATTAGAATTACCCTGTCATCATTGCAATCTTTACCATGAGGACATCGTCAAGATATTTTAAATCCATTGGCTTTGAGATGTAATCATCAGCACCGAGTTTTAAAGTCTCCTTAGCTGTATCTTCCTCCTTTACTGCAGTAATCATAATTACACCAATATTCTTATCAATCTCCTTTATCTTTTTCAAAGCCTCTATACCGCCCATCCCCGGCATCCTGATATCAAGAAGCACAATGTGAGGTCTTTCCTCTTTTACAATATTTACTGCATCCTCACCACTTAAGGCAGTAAAGACCTGATAACCCTTTTTAGTTAAATATCTCTTTAATACATTACCAGCCTCAGGCTCATCATCTACAACAAGAATCCTTATCATATTATCCTCCATATATAGAAATTATAAAATTCTGGAACACGAATTTCACTAATATACGAATGGCACGAATAAAAACTAAAATTGAAAGTAAAAATATTTTCTGTAATTAGTAGTTATTCGTGTAATTTGTCCCATTCGTGTTATTCGTGTTCAAGTTTTTGTTCTATAAACGCATGGTAATAAAATTGTAAACTTCGTTCCCTTTTCCACTTCACTCCTGACATCTATTTTACCTCCATGTCCCTCTATTATTCCGTGGGCAATGGATAGTCCAAGCCCTGTCCCTTCCCTTTCAGGCTTTGTTGTAAAAAATGGGTCAAAGATTTTTGAGATTATATCTAAGGGGATACCCATACCTGTGTCAGTAAAAGAAATTTCTACATAGTCAGGCATGTTCCCCCTCGTAGTTATTATTATCTTTTTCTTGTAGTGTTCATCTGTTCCCCCTTTTAATTCCCTTTTATTTAATGCATCACGGGCATTGATAAGAATAATCATTAAAACCTGTTCCAGTTGGTCTGAATCTGCAACAATAGAAGGGATGCTTTTATCAAACTCTTTTTCAATAATGATATTCTGGAGCTTAAGCTGATAATCTAATAAAGATAGTGTCTTTTCTATAAGTGCATTTACATCTACATCTTCCATCTTTGGCTCTCTCTGTTTTGAGAACCTCAAAAGCCCGTCAACAATATTTACAATCCTCTCCACCTGCCTCTGGATATTCTCATATATCTTTCTATCATCCTCTCTAATATCCTTTTCCATTAATTTCATCTGGACATTGCCAGATATAATATTAAGCGGATTTAGAATCTCGTGAGTTATACCGGCAGTAAGTCCGCCTATGGAGGCAAGTTTTTCCGTCTTAGCAAACTGCATCTGAAATAACTTCCTCTCAGTAATATCAATAAAATTTGCGATTGTGCCTTGATATTTGTTGCTGTCATCTCTCACAGCAGAAAATCTTAAATTAAACCACCTATCGGCTATATGAGCATCCCACTCCATATAATTCTTGTCCTTATGGCTTTTAAATGTATCCAGCACATGTTTTATCTTAGGATAGGTTTCTTTTTTATGATGGAGGTATAAATTTTTACCAATGCTGTCCTCCCTTTTAATCTTGAATAGATTCAGGGCATATTTATTCATATTCAGAATAGCGTCATTCTCATCGCAGAATATAACCGCTTCGTTCATCCCTTCTATCATGGCTTCCAATCTGTTTTTCTCTTTTATTAAATCACCGCTCTTCTCAGCCAGTAATTTGTAAAGATTTGCAGTCATATCCCTTAACTCTTCAATCAGACTTTTATTTTCCCTTATCAGCCTGACTTTGTGGATAGCCTCTCTCACTGCGTAATATAGCTCTTCCAGAGCAATGGGTTTTTGCTTGAAATCAAAGACCCCCTCTCTTAATGCTGATAATACATAATCTCTATCAGGATGGGCTGTCATAATAATTATAGGGAGCTCCTCTGACAGCTCTTTTATTTTTTTGGTTAGTGTAATTCCATCCATTCCGGGCATCATTATATCCACTAATGCAACATCAAAGACATCACCCTTAATTGCCTTAAGGGCTTCATCTCCGCTTGCTGCTGTCTCCACCCTGTAGCCTTTACGGGTAAAGAATGTCTTAAGCATTGTCCTTACATTCTCCTCATCATCTACAACTAAAATCTTTGGTGCTTTCATAAAATTATTTTAGAAGGGTGAATGGTTAAATAGTATCAATCTATAATTGACATTGCAAATATTTTAGCATATTCTTTTGCATATAATATAGATAAGGGAGGGTGAACGATGAGAGAGGCAATAAGGTATTTTGAAAACGCAAAGGATATATTAAGTAAATCTAAGATTGAAGATAATATTTATCTTGATGATAAGTATGTTAAGTCAGCTTTTGGAGTAGCATACTTAGGTGTTCTTAAGGCTATAGATGAGTATCTTCTAAAAAAAGGTTTAACAAAAAAAGAAATGCCAAAGTCTGTAGATGCTTATAGAGAAGCCTTAAAGAAACATTTTGCTATTCGTAATGGTAAATTGATGAGAGAGTTTGAGGTTATTTATCATGAATTACATATAGCGGGATATTACAGGGGAGATTTATTGTTTGTGGACACAGTTAAAAGTGCATTCAAATTAGCAAAGGTATTTATTGATAAGATAAAGTAGCATTTCCATATTAATCATTTCTAACAAAATGTTATGCGTCTTAAAATCCGCACAAAGATAATCCTATCATTTTTTGCCCCAATCCTTCCTCTTTCAGTCGTTGTCGTTATCGTCTCAGGTTACCTCCTAAACAATCTCTACAATGAGGCTCAAAGGCTTGATAGCATATCAAAAGAAAGGATTAAGGTTACAGACCTGAGCCTCTCATTAGATATGGGATTGATGCCTGTCAATGACTATATTATCACAGGAAACAGAAAATATATTGAGGACTTTAAGGATATATCAATAGATATTGAGAGGGGATTGAAGGATGTAGAAGATATATTGCCCCATTTAGAAGAAATAGAAGAAATAGACATTGATGATGAAATAAAGGAGGAGAAGGAGATACTAAAGGATGTAAAGAATTCATGGCAGAATATAAAGGAAATATCTATTAAGATATTTGCAATCCCTGCTCCTGTTGGTAATAAAGATGTTGCAAGACTCATGGAGGAGATGGATTATAAGTGGGGTTATCCTGCCATAGAGAGGCTCAAGAGATGGAGGGAGATTGACCTTAAGGAATATAAAGATGTTTTAGAAAGACATAACAAGGCATGGAGGCAGATATGGTTTACTATGATTGTTAGTGTGAGCTTATTCCTCACTATCTGCACCATTTATATTCTTATCTATTCAAAAATTGCTGCCAGAAATGAGGAGGAGCTGAGGGCAAGTGAGGAGAGGTTTAGAAGCCTTGCTGAACAACTGCCGAATATGGTTTTCATTAATAAAAAGGGAAGGGTTGTTTATGCCAATAAAAAATGCGAGGAAGTGATGAAGTATAAAAGAGAGGAGTTTTATTCACCTGATTTTAATTTCTTAAGCCTTGTTGCACCTGAACATATAGAGCTCGTAAAGACAAAGTTTAATAGGCACATGAAAGGTGAAAGTGTTGAGCCTTATGAATATGCCATTATTACTAAAGATGGCAGGAGTATTGAAGCGATATTAAATGCCGTTTTGATGGATTATGAGGGAGAAAAGGTGATTCTTGGCATATTAACAGATATTACAGAGCGTAAGAAGATGGAGGAAAGGCTTAAAGAACAGATAGACGAGCTTGAGAGGTTTCAGAAGGTGGCTGTTAAGAGGGAATTCAGGATAAAAGAATTAAGGGATGAATTGAAGAAGGCAAAGGGGGAGGGGGAGAAGGATTTGTAGGGCAGGGCTTTAGCCCTGCGAAAGCAACCCTAAAGGTTTGCCCTACGAAATTGATATTTCAGGTGTTTTCGTCTTTACGCATTATCTGTGCTTAACATGGCTATATAATGAAGTCAATAATGGGAAGGGAAATTGAATATGTCTGATATTGAAAATCGCATATCAGAATTAGAGGCTGAGATTGCCCGCCTCAAGTCAGAGCTTGAGAAGGCGAGGGAGCGTGAGCGGAATATAGATGAGACCCGCAGGGCAATGCTCTTTATGCTTGAAGACCTTGAGAGGTCTCAGGAATCGCTTTCAAGGGCAAAGAATGAGTGGGAGGCAACATTTAACAGTATATCAGATCCGCTATTCGTCCATGACATGGATTTTAAGATTGTGAGGGCAAACAGGGCTTATGCAATGGCTGCAGGAATGGACATCAAAGAGATAGCAGGAAAGGTTTATTATGAAATCTTTCCAAAGATGGAAAAGCCATTCAAGATGTGTCTGAAGGCAAAGGAATTGCAGGAGGAGGAGGAGGAGGAGGAGGAGTTTTCATATCCTGTTACAAATAGAATATTTAAGGTAAGGTTTTATCCGATTAAAGATGTGAACGGAGGGTATCTCTATTCCATTCATATACTTGAGGATGTAACAGAGGCAAAGAGGGCAGCAGATATGCTCCAGATGGCATTCCGCAGGCTTTCCACCCTCTACAAGATAGACCGCTCTGTTTCGCAGTCGTTAGACTTAAACGATATCCTCAAAGATGGACTCTCTATGGCTCTAAAGACATTTGAAATTGAGGGAGGCGCCATAACACTCATAGACCCTGATGGAAAGACAATGACAGTCCGCATACATAAAGGTCTTTCAGAGAAATTTGTGAATAATATTCGACAGATAAATATAGATGAGGGTATGTCTGGCAGGGCTGTAACTGAGAGAAAAGTAATTATTCTCAATGTCTCAGAATACCCTACCGAACGATTGGCTCCGTTTATAATAAAAGAGGGTTTCCAGACTTTGGTGAGCACACCACTAATCTCGGCTGGCAGAGTATTCGGTGCATTAACCCTTGCAACACATAAAATAAAAGCCTTTCCATTTGAAGAAACAGAGCTGCTGACATCCATCGGCATACAACTTGGCGCTGCAGTGCAGAATTCCCTCCTCTTTCAATCGTTAAAGACAAGTGAGGAAAGATACCGCCGATTGGCAGAAACTTCACCGGATATGATGTTTCGTTTAGGAAGAGATGGTACCTTTCTGGATTTTAAACCGGCAAAAGGGTTTGAGCCGTATATGCCTCCAGACCAGTTTTTGGGGAAAAGAGTGTCCGATGTATTACCAGAGAATGTGGCAATACCCGCGGTTGATTACATGGAAAAGGCTTTTCAGACAAATAAGGAGCAGGTCTTTGAATATAAACTGCCAATAAAAGGGGAAGTCCTTGATTTCGAAGCGAGGCTTAATGTTATTGCTGAAAATGAGATACTCGCTATTGTTAGAGATATCACTGAAAAGAAACAGGCTGAGAAGGAGATGGTCCAACAACAAAAACTTGCAACAATGGGTCATCTCATATCAGGGATTACACATGAAATAAAAAATCCGCTCAATATCATATCAGGCAATGTCCAGATTCTTGACATGGATGAACAGGACACAGAAAAAAAGAAAATCTATAAGACACTCCTTCAACAGATTGACCGTTCAGTAAAGATAATTGACAATCTCTTAGGATTTGCCAGAAGGAGGGAGTATGAAATAAAGGATATCAGCATAAATAACCTTATAGAAAGCACCATAAGATTAGTAGAATATGAGATGAAATTGGAAAATATTATATTTGTAAGGGATTTCAAAAAGGATTTACCTTTTATAAAGGGTGATGCTGACCAGCTTGCACAGGTATTTTTAAACCTGATTAACAATGCAAGAGATTCAATGAATGAAAAACAGAAAAGAATAAAGGGCGGAGAATTAAGAATTGAAGGATGGAAGGGTGAAATAAGAATAGCTACAAAAAAAACAGACAATGCAATAGAAATAACCTTTACAGATACAGGATTGGGGATTCCGGAGGATAAAGCAGCCAATATGTTCAAGCCATTCTTCACAACAAAAGCAGAAGGAAAAGGGACAGGGCTTGGATTATCCATTGCAAAGGATATAATAGGAAAACATGGAGGGAAGATTGAATTGAAAAATATGGTAGGGGAGGGGATAAAGTTTGTAATAATGTTGCCATTATGAATAAAATTCCTGTCTTAATAGTTGATGATGAAAAAGATGTATGTGAGATGCTGGAGAGATATCTCAAGTCAAAGGGATATGATGTCTCAAGTGCCAATGATGGAAGGGAAGCACTTGAAAAGGTAAAGACCTTTAAGCCTGATGTTGCTCTCCTTGATATCAGGATGCCGAATATGGATGGTGTTGAGTGCCTTAGAAGTATAAAAAAAGATTTTCCTGATACAGAGGTGATAATGGCAACAGCAAGTAAAGATATGGCAACAGCAATCTCATGTATGAAGGAGGGGGCATACGGATACCAGACAAAGCCAATAGACCTATCAAATCTTGCCATTGATATTGAAAGGGCTATAGAGCATAGAAGGCTTGTCCTTGAAAATAAGGATTATCAGGTAAATCTTGAAAAAAAGGTAGTTGAGAGGACAAGAGAGGTCCAGATTCTTAACGAGAAATTGAGAGAGAGCTTTATTGCAACTATAAGAATCTCATCAGGTTTGGTAGAGGTCTATGACCCGTTTCTTGGCGGGCATTCTAAAAGGGTTGCAAGATTGTCGGCAAAGGTCGGCAGTAGAATGAAACTTTCTAATCCAGAATTGGTTGATTTAGAAATGGCTGCACTCCTGCATGAAGTTGGGATGATAACAATACCTGAGCAGATAAGAAATGCACCTTTAAAGGAACTTAAAACAGAAGAGGTTAAGATTATAAGAAATTATCCTGTATTAT
The DNA here is from genome assembly GCA_016194325.1 of Nitrospinota bacterium. Lineage (GTDB taxonomy): Bacteria > Nitrospinota > Nitrospinia > UBA9942 > UBA9942 > UBA9942. The sequence goes on from JACQBS010000102.1 coordinate 18,348, forward strand.
CACAGGCTATTCTATCCCCGTCAGAGGAGTTGAACAGGGCAGGTGTTATAATCCGTCATCATCTGGAACATATAAACGGCACAGGGTTTCCGGATAGCAAGAAAGGCGAAGATATTCCGCTTGGAGCGAAGATTCTTGGTGTGGTTAATGCCTATGATGAGCTTGCTACGAGGAGGAGGTTTACATCTGAAAAATTTCCATCTGAGAAGATTAAAGAGGACTTTGTATTTCTTCAGTTAAACCAGCTTGCAGGGAAACACTATGAGAAAAATATTATTGATATACTTGAAGGTGTTGTAAGCAATTTTATAAAGAAAAAGAGAATTAGAGAATTGTATTCCAGTGATGAATTGAAGCCCGGTATGGTATTGGCATCAGATATACATTCTAAAGATAGTAAACTGCTCCTTGCAGAGGGGAGTATAATAAACAATATCCAGCTAATAAAAATCCAGACTTTTTACAGGATGAAATTGCTTGAGCAGAAGATATATGTGCTTGATTAAAAATAAGGCTTTTATTTAATGTATAGGAAATTATAAAAAACATATAAGGAGAAAGGGAGAAGAAGATGGAGAGATGGGGATAAAAAACAAAAAAAGAATCAGGATACAGATGGACACGGACTTAATAAAGTATCAAAGAGTCAAAGTGTCAAAGTTTTTTTAACTCTGACGCTTTGATACTCTGATACTCTGACACTTTTATTCTATATGTGTTTATCTGTGTTCAATATTTTCTTTTTTCTTCTTTTCTCCCTTTTCTCCATTCTCCTTAATCTTTTTCTTTTGTTCAGAGGTCACTATGGCTGGACTATCTTATTCTGGATACCCTTGCTAATTAATTCCTCGGATACAGGGCTGGCATTGCTGGTATTGCCGTATGCCCCGATAAGTATCTGATATGAGCATTTATCAGAACTGCATATCATCAATGGATAGGGCGAATACCCCATCTCTCTTAATTTTAAAAGTTCTTTGACTGCATCCTCATGTGATTCAAGCATTCCTGTCTCTATTGCATAGGGTAGGTCCAACTCCTTTGCATAATCTGCATGTCCCTCCTTAGTAATTGCCTTTGCAAATTCCTGTGTCTCCCCCTTTGATGAGAATCTGTCAATCAAGACTCTGTACCATGTACCTTTATCCCCTAATTTAAATGATACTTCATAAGCGGAATACCCTTTTTTTCTGTAATAGTTGACCTCCTTTAAGGCAGATTCCCTGTCTCTGAAGGAGGACATATGAATAACATACGGATGGGTATTCTGATTATTCTTCTCAATATGCTTATTCCACTTTTCATTCCTTATCTTCCACTCGCCGTTATCATTTTCAAAATAGAGTGTCTTTGTCCCGATACTCTCCATCTTATCTGATTTGAATCTCTGCCGAAATGATGCTATAAGCAGTTTCTTCTCTTTCCTTATCTGTATACTATCTATAGAGATTTCAATCCCGTCATGCCTTTTATTGAAATTGCTCTTATACTCCCTCCATGAAGAGAGGTTACTTCCGCCTGATGTAAAACCATTTGAATAATGTGATATATATTTTTCTATGTCTTTCGATTCCCAGTCTTTTTTCCAGTCAATTATATTCTGCATTATTGTATCAACACCTGTAAGGTTTTCGGCTAAGAGAGGGATTTCAGGAATGAAATGAGTTTTTGAGTCAGATAGGGTATTTAATTTTGTCCGCGTAAAAGGACCAACATAACCTGTACCAGATTTAAGTCCAAGAGGCGACAAGATTTCTGAGGCATATTTTTTCTGGAATCTTATAACTGCTGACTTTGTCCTTGAGCCGAAATAGCCGGTAATAAGACCTTCCGGATAAATCGAAGAATCCAATTTTAAAAGGGCTTGCAGGTTTTTAACATCCTCCCATCTGTCTCCCATCTTCAGGTTCCTTGTAAAGACATAACCGGCCGAACTATTTGAAGCCTCAATTTCTTCTTTTGTAACCGGCGCATATATCTCTGAATCTTTAGTTTTGGCAAGCGGCTGATTCTCTATTTTTGTTTCTTCTGTCAACTTTGCAGCAGGTTTCTGAGCAATTCCTTCTTCTATTGAAGGCTGTATCTCTTCAGCCTTCAGTTTATCATCTGCTGAGGGGAGGTTAAGTGAAAGGCTCTTCTGAAAATCTATTGCCAGAAAATAGTTTTCTAAGATGGTCCCGCCGTTTTGCACTGCCTTGATAATGAGATTAAAGGAGGGCTGGTTAATCGGTTTTGAGGATGAGAGTTTTATAATCACCCTCTCTTTGTCAACCGGCTCTAAGGCAAGAGAGAGGCTGTCTACTATCTTAATCCTTTCAATGCCGAGCTTTGCATAGTCATCTTCATTCCCTATTGAGACATCTAACCCGCTCTGTCCGTCAACATATACGGGGATTTCTGCCCTAAAGGCTTCATTTAAGGAGCTCTTAACTTCAATAGCACCTATAGAAAAGGCATCTGCATAAACAGTAAGCAGTAAGCAGTAAGCAGTAAGCAGTAAAAACACCCAATTTTTGTACCAACTGCCAACTGCCAACTGTCTACTGCCTACTGCATACTGCTTACTGTCTTTCATTACCTCTTTTCCCGTATTTTCTTAATAGCGGCATTCATTATCTCTCTCTTCTCCTTAATTATCTCTGCCGCCCTTTTTACCTTGTTGGTTATATCGCTTAAATCCTTAAACGGTTTTTCTATATAACTTATGGCACCCTTTTCTATGCATTCAAGCGTCCTTTCAAGAGTTGAATAACCTGTAATGATTATTACCTCAATAAAAGGGCTTATAGCTTTTAGCTTTCCGAGGAGCTCTATGCCTGATATCCCTGGCATCATTATATCGGAAATAATGAGTTGGTACTTAAGTCCCTTGGCCTTTTCAAGTGCATCAGTACCATCAATGGCAGTATCAACCTTGTATCCCTCGCTGTCCAACAAATCTTTAAGTCCGTCCCTTATATCCTTTTCATCATCTACAACCAATATGTTTAGATCTTGTGCCATAAACACCTCCCTCTTTTTAAGGTATTAGGTTATAGGTATTAGGTTTTAAACCTAACACCTAATCCCTGCTTTTTATTAATTCATCCAACTTTTTTCTATCCGTATCTGATACCTCGTCTCTATGCTTAAAGATTTCATTTGAGGATGAAATAAATCTGTCCATCTTTACACCCCCCCTTAATTCCTTAACAAATTCTACAGGTGATGCACCTGTGAGTTTTTTATTTAAAATGACTATATATTTTGCTGTCCATGATTTTGATATATAGTCTCTTGTATAGGGAATGGCAGATAAAAAGAGTATGATGATGGATAGTATTATAATACCCTTTGCCGCACCGATTATGCCGCCTGCCGCCCTGTCAACAACAGTCAGGGTTACAGATACATTTAAGACCATCTGAATAAGTTTTCCTATAAGTATTACTGCAATAAATACGACAATAAATATTATTACAAAGCTTACCCATTTTGAGATTGATGGATTAAGCACCTTTGCAGTATAAACGGATATCGGGAGATAGTAATTTACTGCAGCAATATAGCCTATTGCAATAGAGGCTAAGGAAAATACCTCCTTTACAAGCCCTCTGTATATACTGTAGGCTATACATCCGATTAAAATCAAGATAAAAATTATATCTAACCAGTTCATGATTTTTGTCCCTTAAACCATTCCACTGTCCTTTTAAGCCCCTCTCTAAAATCAATCTTTGGCCTGTAGCCAATTAAATCCCTCGCAATGCTTATATCAGCCTGCGAATGTCTTATATCTCCTGACCTCGGCTCTATAAACTGAGGATTAGCCTTATTGCCTGTAAGGTAAGATACCTCTGTTAAAAGACGATTTAGGGTATATCTGTTTCCACAGGCGATATTAAAAACTTTACCGGAAGATTTGTCATTCCTGCACGATAGAATGTTTGCATCTACTACATTATCTATAAAGGTAAAATCCCTTGACTGCTCCCCATCGCCATATACAACAGGACTATTGTGCTGTAATACGGCATTGATGAATTTAGGAATGACAGCGGCATACTGAGATTCCGGGTCCTGAAATGGGCCAAATACATTAAAATATCTCAAAGAAACTGTGGGGAGTTTATATACCTTATAAAAGACACTGCAGTAATATTCACCTGTAAGTTTTGTTACTGCATATGGGGATTGTGGATTTGGAGGCATATCTTCTCTCTTTGGCAATATCGGTGTATCGCCATAGACAGAGGACGATGAGGCATAAACGAACCTTTTTATTTTTGAATTTTTTGCAGCATTTAACAAATTTAAGGTGCCTGTTACATTTACATCATTGGCGGTTATAGGGTCTTTGATAGACCGTGGGACAGATGGGAGTGCGGCCTGATGAATTATGAAATCTATATCTTTCGCAGCCTTTAAAACAGTCTCGGTGTCTCTTATATCCCCTTCTATTAAATCTATTTTATCCTTTATCTCATCAATATTATTTCTTTTTCCTGTAGAAAAATTATCAATGACCCTGACTGATTCACCATCTCTAACCAGTCTCTTCGCTATGTTAGAACCTATAAAACCAGCACCACCAGTTATGAGGTAATTCATAAGAAACCTACAACTAACAACTTACAACTTATAACTGATAATCAATGTATATTAATAGTTGTTTGTTGTTAGTTGTCAGTTATAAGTTATTTTCCTATCCTTCCGGCCACTTGCATTCTTACCATTGTCTTTTCCAGTGTTGCCTCTGCAAGCTTAAATTGGCTCTCCTCTGCATCTTTCTTTGCCAGTATAGCCAGTGCCCTCGCCCTTGCCTCCTCAGCCCTCTTTGTATCTATCTCTTCGGCTATTTCTGCGGCCTCTGCCAGTATGGTTACCTGCGATGGTCCTACCTCTGCATATCCCCAGCTTACCGCAATGTATTTAGTTGCATTGTCTTTTTTGTAGGATATTTCGCCAATCTTCAAGGTGGTTAAAAATGGTGTGTGGCCAGGGAGGACACCAAATTCCCCCTCGGTTCCGGGGGCTGTGACCTCGTCTACCCACTCTTTTATCAATGCCCTCTCAGGAGTAACTATTTCAAGTAAGATCTTATTTTCCATAGATGTTTTTTGGCCACTGACAAACACGGACTTTTTAAACCGCTTAAGCCGTTTAAACTGTTTTAACCTTTTTAATGAGTCAGTGAAAGTCTGTGGCTAAATTTCTTTATGCTGCCTTTTTCAGTTTTTCTGCTTTCTCCAAAACCTCGTCAATATTGCCCACCATGTAGAATGCCTGCTCAGGTATATTATCAAGATTACCTGATACAAGTTCTTTAAATCCTGCAATTGTATCCTTGAGCGGGACATATCTCCCTGGTGACCCTGTGAATGTCTCCGCCACGAAGAACGGCTGAGAGAGGAATCTCTGTATCTTCCTCGCTCTGGATACTGCGACCTTGTCCTCCTCTGAAAGCTCTTCCATGCCAAGAATGGCAATTATATCCTGAAGCTCCTTATACCTCTGGAGTATTCTCTGAACTGCCCTTGCAGTATTGTAATGCTCCTCTCCTAAGATATTCGGGTCAAGGATTCTTGAGGTTGAGTCAAGGGGGTCAACTGCCGGATAGATTCCAAGTTCCGAGATTTTTCTTGAGAGAACCGTTGTTGCATCAAGATGGGCAAATGTTGTAGCAGGTGCCGGGTCGGTAAGGTCGTCTGCAGGGACATATATCGCCTGAACAGATGTGATAGAACCCCTCTTTGTTGATGTGATCCTCTCCTGAAGGTTTCCCATCTCTGTAGCCAGAGTCGGCTGATAACCGACTGCCGAAGGCATTCTTCCAAGTACTGCTGAAACCTCGGACCCTGCCTGTGTGAATCTGAATATATTATCTATAAACAAAAGGACATCCTGCCCCTCTACATCCCTGAAATACTCGGCTACAGTCAAGCCTGTCAATCCCACCCTGAGCCTTGCACCGGGTGGCTCTGTCATCTGGCCGTATATAAGTGCGGTTTTGTCAATAACCTTTGATTCCTTCATCTCGTGATAGAGGTCATTTCCTTCCCTTGTCCTCTCTCCGACACCTGAGAATACGGAGAAGCCGCCATGCTCTGTTGCTATATTTCTTATCAATTCCATAATAAGAACTGTCTTGCCGACACCTGCACCGCCGAAGAGCCCCGTCTTTCCACCTTTCATGTAAGGCTCTAAGAGGTCAATTACCTTTATCCCTGTCTCAAGCATCTCTGTAGATGTCCCCTGTTCTTCAAATGTGGGTGCACCCCTGTGAATAGGGTATCTCTCTTTTGCATTTACCGGTCCCACTTTATCAACCGGCTCACCGATTACATTTATGATTCTTCCAAGGACTTCCCTGCCGACAGGGACAGAGATTGGTCCGCCTGTATCTACTACCTCCAGTCCCCTTGTCAGACCCTCTGTCGGCTCCATTGCTATTGTCCTTACAGTGTTCTCCCCGAGGTGATAAGCGACCTCTGCAACAATCTCTTTTCTCTCTACTTTTGCAGAATCACTTTTTTTAATATTTACCGCATTGTAGATGGCGGGGAGTTTCCCAACCGGAAACTCTACATCCACTACCGGCCCTATAACCTGAATAACCTTACCTGTGCTCATTTTATAACCTCCTCTTTAAAATAAAAAATTAGCCACAGATTTAACAGATTTTTAAAAATATTTCATTTTAAGTCTTATCTGTGTCCATCAGTGTTAATCTGTGGTTAATTAGTCTTTGTCTTTTTATTTCAGTGCGTCTGCTCCGCTGACTATTTCAATAATCTCCCTTGTAATTGCTGCCTGCCTTGCCCTGTTGTAGTTGAGTGTGAGCTTACTTATCATATCGCTGGCATTTCTTGTAGCCGAATCCATTGCAGTCATCCTTGCCCCATGCTCGCTGGCAATAGATTCCAGGAGAGACCTGTATACTTCAATCTCCACATATTTGTTAAGGAGCTCATCCAGTATCTCTTTGGCAGACGGCTCGTATATATAATCAACAGGCTCCTCTCCGACCTTGCAGACTAAAGCCGGTATAGGCAGAAGAATTTCAGATACCACCTTCTGCTGGATGACAGACTTGAATTCATTATAAACAACATAGGTGCTGTCAACCTGTTCAGATGTATAGGCATCTGTTATATCCTTTACAATATTGGATGCCCTCTGATAGCTGAATGCCCTGAAAAGGTCTATGTATTCCTTTACAATATTATATTTCTTGCCCCTGAAGAAATCCCTCCCCTTTTTGCCTACAACGATGAGGGATATATTGCACTCCTTTTTTTCCTCCATAAGCCTCAGAGTTTTCCTGATAATATTGCCATTAAAACCGCCGCACAGCCCCTTATCAGAGGTGATTACAACTATCAGCACATTCTTTTCTTCACGGCGGGAAAGGAGCGGATGGGCTGTTGTATCAACACGGCATGCAAGACTGCTCATGACATTAAGCATCTTCAGTGCATAAGGGCGGGCAGCAACGATAGCCTCCTGTGCCTTCCTCATCTTGGTTGCAGATATGAGTTTCATCGCCCTTGTAATCTGCTGGGTGTTTTTAACACTCTTTATCCTTCGCTTTATATCTCTTAAACTCGCCATACTCTAAAAGTGTCATAGTGTCAAAGAGTCAAAGTCTTATAACTCTGACGCTCTGATACTTTGATACTATGTTGTCAGAAACCTCTCCTTCATCTCCTTAATAGCTATTTTCAGCTTCTCTTCAGTCTCACTGTCAATCTGTTTCTTCTCTGCAATCTGCTTTGGTATTTCAGGATACTTGCTGTCAATGAAGGAATAGAGTTCAGACTCAAATTTTCTGCACTTATTTACAGGCAGGTCATCTAAATACCCGTTGACGGCTGAATAAATTATTAATACCTGTTTATCAACACCGAGAGGTTTGTACTGGTCTTGCTTGAGAATCTCAACCAACCTCTCGCCCCTTGTAAGCTGTTTCTGGGTTGCCGCATCAAGTTCAGATGCAAACTGGGAAAATGCAGCCAGTTCCCTGAACTGTGCAAGCTCAAGTCTTAGCCTTCCGGCAACCTGTTTCATTGCCTTTATCTGGGCGGCACCCCCGACCCTTGATACCGATAGACCGACATTTATAGCAGGTCGGACACCGGCATAGAAAAGGTCAGATTCAAGATAGATTTGTCCATCGGTTATTGATATGACATTTGTAGGTATGTAGGCAGATACATCCCCTGCCTGTGTCTCTATAATCGGGAGTGCTGTCATGGAACCTGCACCGAGGTTATCGCTTAATTTTGATGCCCTCTCCAAAAGTCTTGAATGGAGATAGAAAACATCTCCGGGGTATGCCTCTCTGCCCGGCGGACGTCTTAATAAGAGGGATAACTGTCTATACGATGCTGCCTGTTTTGAAAGGTCATCATAAATAATCAGTGCGTGTTTACCCCTGTCTCTGAAATACTCGCCCATTGCACACCCTGCATAAGGTGCTACATATTGTAATGGGGCAGGCTCACTTGCTGTTGCAGAGATGACGATTGAATAATCCATTGCCCCGTATTCTTCCAGCGTTTTTACAACACGAGCTACGGTAGACCTCTTCTGTCCAATGGCTACATATATACATATTACATCTTTGCCTTTCTGGTTAATGATTGTGTCAATTGCAACTGCAGTCTTTCCTGTCTGTCTGTCGCCAATAATCAATTCCCTCTGTCCTCTGCCGATAGGTACCATTGAGTCTATAGCCTTAAGGCCTGTCTGAAGCGGCTCATGGACAGATTTTCTGTCAATAACTCCAGGGGCAACCCTCTCAATCGGGCCAAAATCCTTTGTATCAATCGGACCCTTGCCGTCAACAGGCTGCCCGATGGCATTGACAACCCTTCCTATGATGGCATCGCCAACGGGGACCTCCATGATCCTTCCAGTCCTCTTAACCTCATCACCTTCTTTGATGAGGGTATCTTCACCGAGGAGAACCGCACCGACATTATCTTCCTCAAGATTGAGAACCATTCCCATGACCTCGCCGGGGAATTCCAGGAGTTCACCCGACATAGCCTTTTCAAGTCCGTATATTCTCGCAATACCATCCCCGACTGATATTACTACCCCAATCTCTTTAAGCTCAATGCTCTTTTCAAAACCCTGAATCTCTTTTTTAATAATCTCACTTATTTCTTCAGCCCTGATTTCCAATTTTCCACCTCCTAAACAAAGACTTAATTCTAATTTTTATAATTTTCTGTACATTGTTCTTAATTGATTTTTTATGCTGCCGTCATAGACAGTGCTTCCAATCTGGGCAATAATGCCTCCTATTAATTCCGGTTCTACATGAATATCAAGCATTACATCCTTTTCTGTAATATCGGCAAATCTCTTCTTTAGAGTTTCTACCTCCTTTTCATCCAATTTGAGAGCTGTCTTTACCCTTATCCTTGCCCTGTTTGTTATCTTGTCTGACAGATTTTCCAATGCAAAGATTATCTTATCTAAAAGTTTAATCCTGTTTTTATTTAAAATCAGGTAAATAAATTTCCTCACTGTAGCATCAGGTTTGAAGCGGACAAACAGTTGAGAGAGCACATTCTCCTTAAATTTCATTGCGATGCTTGGGTTGTAGAAAATCCTCTTCAGCTCATCCGAGCCTTCAATAGTTGTGGATATCTGTTTTAGTTCAGCAATGATGTTATTCACAGCACTTCCCTTAATGATATCTATCATCGCCCTGGCATATCTCTCAGCAACAATTATCTCTTTCACCCTAACCTCGCCTCTCCGGTTCCTATTCCTTTAATATATTCATTAACCATGCCGACATGGTCATTTTTAGTTACGCTTTTCTTTAAGATATTTTCTGCCATTCTTATTGTAAGCTCCAGTGCCTCAGCCCTTAATCTCTCCATCACAATCTTTGTCTCATACTCTATCTCTTTTTTTGCCTTCTCCATAATCTTTTTTGATGACTCATTTGCAGACCTGATAATATTATCCTTGGTGTGTTTTCCCTCTCTCTTGGCATCTTCTATCATCTGGAGGACAGTATTCTTCATTTCCTTTATCTTTGATTCCAACTCGGACAATCTTTTTTGTGCCGATAATTTTAATTGCTCTGCATCATTAAGAGACTTTACTATATCCTCTCTCCTGCCGGCAAAAAAATTCTTTATATGTTTTGAGAGTAAGTAATACAGGGTTCCAAAGACTACAAGGAAATTTATTATCCTGAAAGCCTCTGTAAGCGGTTTGAATTCAGCCGCATGATGTGCTGCGTGTTCTTCTGCACCATAGCCAATAGAAACCTGAAACAAAAAACAAAAAATAAAGAAAAAAAGGAGAAAGGGAGAAGATAGCGAAAGGGAGAAAATATTAAATAAATCTTTAATAGTTTTCTCAAGTCTTTTTTTGTTTATATCTCTAATTCTCTCCATTTCCCCATTTCTCCTTAATCTTTTTTAGTTTACATCCCTACCGAGCACCTTTTTTGCGAGGAGTCTTGACATCGGTTCTGCACCCTCCTTAAGTTTCACTGATGCTGTTTCTGTTTCAGCCTGAATCTGTTTCTTTGCATCATCAACCATCTCTTTGAATTTTTCCTTTGCATCTGATATTATTCTGTTCTGCTCTGTAATAGCCTCAGCCTTTGCCTTGTTGATTATATCCATAGATTCCTTCTTTGCATTGGCAATACTGATGTTATATTCCTCAACCAACTTATCAGCCTTTTTATTAAGACTCTCACTATCTTCCTTTAGAGAACGGATAAGGTCATTTCTTTTATTGAGATTCTTGAGTATTGGTTTAAATAGAAAGAGATGGAGTATCAGTATCAATACAAGAAAATTTATCAACTGCAGAAAAAAACTTGAATTAAATTCTATCATTCAGTCAGGCTCCTTATCTATTGAGGCATAAAATATTAAGAAATTATCACATCGTTCATTCGTTTGTCAAATAGATTTTATTGATTCTATTGTCAGGATTTATCGTCAAGACCTTCCGAAATGGATAAGAACAAAGACCTGATTTTCACCGCTGAGGCGCAAAGGTCGCAAAGAAAAATAAGGAGAAATAAATATGAGTTTTATCTCTGTGTTCTCTGCGACTCTGCGGTAAATTTTTATAATTTCCTATACATGAACAAAGCGGATAAAAACCGATTGCTCTTGATTTGTTACAATGATAGACTGGCTACTAAATTATGAGATAAAGAAGCTGCAAAACAGTCTTTGAAATCAGCTAAAATGGTAAATCGCTATAAATTTTTTGTGGGTATATACACGCAAGAAGGCACAGACGAAATAAGAGAATTGTTCCAAATATTCAAAAAGTTCTAATGCCTGACTATAAAGGCTTTTTAACTCCCTCTTTCTCAAAAGAGGAAGTTACTCTTTTCCAAAAGAGGGGAATAGTTTTATTCTGCTTTATAGATTCGTGATGCGGAAATAGATTTTAAGACGATATGAGCGATAAATCAAAATCTCAATTTTCGGATATTATCCTTTATTCCTCGCCGGAAGGAGATATTCATGTAGAAGTGGTGTTCAGCGATGAAACCTTCTGGCTCAGCCAAAAGAGGATGGCGGAATTGTTCGGAGTAGAGATACATACCATAAATTACCACCTGAAAGAGATATTTAAAAGCCATGAATTACAAGAAGATTCAGTTATTCGAAAAATTCGAATAACTGCCGAGGATGGCAAAAACTACCTTACTAATCTTTATAATCTTGACGCCATTATAGCCGTTGGCTACAGGGTAAACAGTCATCAGGCCACAAAATTCCGAATCTGGGCGACAAAGACACTGAAAGAGTTTATCGTCAAGGGTTTTGTCTTGGATGATGAACGGCTAAAGCAGGGGAAACGGTTCGGGAAAGATTACTTTGATGAACTCCTTGAACGCATCCGTGAGATACGGGCGAGCGAAAGGCGATTCTATCAAAAAATCACCGACATATATCAGCAGTGCAGCATTGATTATGACAAGGACACCGAGATAACCCTAACCTTTTTTAAGACCGTGCAGAACAAGCTGCATTGGGCGATTACCGGGAAAACCGCCGCTAAGATAGTCGCCGAAAGAGCCAACGCTTCAAAGCCCCACATGGGCTTGCAAACATGGAAGAATACACCGCAAGGCAAGATATTGAAAACAGATGTTACAATCGCCAAAAACTACCTTATCGAAAAAGAAATCAAGGAGCTGGAGCGCATTGTCTCAATGTATCTGGACTATGCCGAAAATCAGGCTGCCCGCCAGATACCGATGAAGATGAAAGATTGGGTGCAGAAATTGGATGCCTTCCTGCGGTTTAATGAATACCAGATATTGAAAAATGCTGGCAAGGTAAGCAATGCTGTGGCTAAACAACTGGCAGAAGAGGAATATGAAAAATTCAGGGTAGTGCAGGATAGGAAGTTTGAGAGCGATTTTGATAGGGAAGTGAAGAAGGTGATGGGGAGAAAAAGGCGGAAAGAGGAAAAATAAAAAGCAAAGAAATCCCTGCAGATACGCAAGGTAGGGTGGATTTTAAGACGATATGAGCCATAATGAAAGGAACTAAACAATGAGAGAAATAGACAGGATATTGCAACAAATAGAAAATCATATTAAAGAAAAGACTTATGAACAAGTTGAAACCGATAAGATAGAGCTAAAAGACCTTTCAGCCGGCGATGACTGGAAACAACTCTATAAATCGGTATGTGCCTTTCTAAATGCTAAAGGCGGTATTATCGTAATTGGCATAAAAGAGGATACCAAACAAAAACAATTCAATTTCACTAAATTTAATCCTCACAATGAAAGCAAGGTTAAACAACTGTCTGAACAATTTACAGATGATGAAGGCAAAAAAATAGATTTAAGTGAATTTATCAGACCTGATTTGATGGAATTGCGCCCTTTTCTGGACAATCAGGTGTGTCTGGTATTCATTGAAAAATTGCCGGATGAACAGAAGTATGTTTTATACAATGGAGAGGCTTATGAAAGACAATTGACCGGCGATAAGCGTATTCCGCCGGATAAAATCAAGGCACAAAAAGAACTGAAAATAGAATTGCAAAATGCCAGAGAATTGCAGTTTGTGCCAAACGCAACTCTTAATGATCTGGATATTGATAAGCTTAACGAATACATTCAACGATTAAATAAAGATATTAAAGTAGAAACTTTAAAACCGGACATCTCCTCTGCCTTATCTTTTCTAAGCCGTAAAAAATTTGTCCGAGATAACAATCCCACCTTATTAGGCATGCTTGTTTGCGGCAAATACATATTTGATTATGCAGGAGGACGCTGTCAGGTTGATTGTTTTTTCGATACAGGTATTGAAGTAGCTAATGACAAAAAAGTCTTCAAAGACAATATCATCAGTTTAATGGAGAGTTGTATTGGTTTTGTTTTCAGCAAAACAGGCACCGGCATTAAAACAGAAAAAGGCGGCTCTGTATTGTTTGAATATCCTGAAAGGGTTGTTCGTGAAACAGTAAACAACGCATTGGCTCATCGTGATTATAGTAATGACAAATTTGCCAATATAACAATTATTCCCAATAAGCATATTGAAATAAGAAATCCAGGGCAATTTAAGCAAGAGCAGTTATTAAGACTTGATGAACTCATTCCTGTAAGAAGGATTATCCCTATAGCCAAAGCTCAAAACCCTAACCTGGCAGATGTTCTGAAAACCTTTGACCGATGGGAGGGCAGGGGATGGGGAATGTCTACTCTAACAAACTTTGCCCTTGCTAATTCTATAGATATTCCCTATTACAGATTATATGCTGAAAATGATATCGGTTTGTTTGTTCAAAAAGGCAAGGTGTTGGATGATGAAATGATTATTTGGATAAATAGCTTTTCAAAATACATCCTGCACAAGACAAACGGTAGAGAATTAACTAACGAACAAAAAACCGTACTTGCCTATTTTTATAAATCCGAGTTATTAAACAAATTGGAACGATACACAATACTGCTTACTCCTGATAATAATCATTATGAAGTTATCAAAGATTTAGAGGTATATGGAATAATTGCCAAACTCTCTTCAAGTCCTGCTTTATATCCTGTTTATATAGTTGATAGGATATTGACTAAAAAGGAATTTTCAACAGAAATGAGGAAGATTTTTGGAGGAGCATACGATAATCTTAAGAATGAATACAAAGCAATTCTTGAGGCAATTTATCAGCATAATGAATTTAGCACGACTTCAAAAGTGAGCGCTAACCTTATTGGAAACTATTTATATCTAAGAGATAAAAAGGCTGTTATAGACATTAAAGATTATGACATATTTAAAAGGAAGGTAAGAAATTGGATTAATAAATTAGAAAAGAACGGTTATATAGTTAGAAAGGATTCTGACAAACCCGATTACATTATAAATAAATCTTTTTCAAGAAAACCCTCATTATTTGATAATTAAAGTCAATTTATGAAACTTCACTTTGACAGTAATCAGGAATACCAGATAGAGGCAATAAGGGCTGTTACCGATATATTTGAGGGCAGCCTTTAAGCGGCGGGGATTTTGAATTTTCTTTGACTGTAACAGTCGCATTGCTTTCTGAAAATGGCTTAGGGAATAGACTTGCTTTGACCGAGGAGCAGATTTGGGAAAATGTCCAGAGGATACAGAAGCAAAATGAAATAAAGAATGGGAATACGGAATTGCAGGGGATGAATTTTTCTGTGGAGATGGAGACAGGCACAGGCAAGACTTATGTTTATCTGCGGACTATTTATGAATTGAATAAGCTCTATGGCTTTAAAAAGTTTGTAATTGTAGTTCCGTCAATTGCTATCCGTGAGGGTGTTTTAAAAAACCTTCAAATTACCAATGAACATTTTCAGAGCCTTTATGATAAGGCACAGATTAACTATGATGTGTATGACAGCAAGAAGGTTTCAAATTTAAGAGGTTTTGCTGCCGGCAATGCCATTCAGATTCTGGTGATCAATATTGATTCTTTTGCCAAAGACGAAAATATCATCAATAAACCCAACGACAAGCTCACAGGTAAAAAGCCGATTGAATTTATACAAAGCGCTAATCCGATTGTGATTGTGGATGAGCCGCAGAATATGGAGACGGAGATTCGCAAGAAGGCGGTTGCTAACCTCAATCCGCTTTGCACCCTTCGCTATTCCGCTACACATACGAACCTTTACAATCTTGTTTATTCCCTTAATCCTGTAAAGGCTTATGATTTAGGACTGGTGAAACAGATTGAGGTTGATTCTGTAATAAGTGAAAATGCCATGAATGAAGCCTTTATTCAGTTGGAGAGTATAAAGGCTGATAAAACCAAAATTACAGCCAAAATCAAGATTGATTGCAACACAGATAAAGGTGTGGTGAAAAAATCCGTTAAAGTCAAAGCTGGTGATGATATTTACAAGTTAAGCAGCCAGAGGGAGATTTATAAAGATGGTTTTATTATTGATGAGATTGATGCAGGCAGCGGCGCTATTACCCTCACTAATGGTTTGACGCTTTCAGTAGGTGAAAAAAGGGGCGGGATGAATGACGAGGTTATGAAGTTCATGCTCCGTAAGACCGTTGAGGAACATCTCAAAAGAGAAAAATCATATAAAGGCAGGGGGATTAAAGTCCTTTCGCTTTTTTTCATTGATAAGGTAAAAAACTACCGAGAGTATGATGCGAGCGGAAATCCTATAAAAGGGAGGTTTGCCCTGTGGTTTGAAGATATATATAGGCAGGAAATTGCCAAACCTGCTTACATTGGTCTATTGCCATACGCTGTACACGAGGTTCACAATGGCTATTTCTCGCAGGATAGCAAAGGGAGACTGAAAGATACGGAAGGAGAGAGTCAGGCGGATTATGATACTTACAAACTTATAATGCAGGATAAAGAGAAACTTCTTGACCCTTATACGCCGCTCCGTTTTATCTTTAGCCACTCCGCTTTGCGGGAGGGATGGGATAATCCGAATGTTTTTCAGATTTGCACATTAAATGAGACTAAATCGGAAATCAAAAAGAGGCAGGAAATCGGCAGGGGTCTGCGTCTTTCGGTAAATCAAAATGGCGAGAGGATATTTGACCGTAATATAAACAAGCTGACCGTTGTGGCGAATGAGCGGTATGAAGATTTTGCAAAGGCATTGCAGAAAGAGATTCAGGAAGACTGCGGTGTAGATTTTACAGGCAGAATTAAAAACAGAGGCGATAGACAGAAAGTCAATCTGCGTAAAGGTTTTGAGGCAGACCCGAAATTCCTTGAGATTTGGGATAAGATAAAATTCCATACCAGATACAGTGTTGAATATAAAACGGATGAACTGATTACCCTGTCTGCAAAGGTGGTAAAGAATATGCCTGAAACCAGAAAGCCGACCATCAAATCAACCAAGAAAAGGGTTTTGATGAATCAGAAAGGCATTGAAGGGGAATTGGTGAGTGACAGCATTAAGGATGATTATGAAAGTGTGTTTGAAATACCCGATATGTTGGCTTATATTCAGTCAAAGACTGAATTGACAAGGCACACCATTCTGCAAATTCTTAAAAGTTCAGGGAGGTTGAATGAATTAATGCTTAATCCTCAACTGTTCATGGATAATACTGTAACTGCAATCAAATCGGCGTTGTATGATTTAATGGTTGACGGCATCAAATATGAAAAGATTGGAGATAAGGTTTATGAAATGACTTTGTTTGAAGAGAATAAATTGGAAATATACATTGACCAGTTCACCTTTGCAGTCAATAACAGGGACAAAACCATTTATGAAAATTACATTCCTCTTGATTCATCTGTGGAAAATCAGTTTGCCAGAGATTGTGAGAGCAGCGAGAATATTGAGTTCTTTTTAAAACTCCCTTTTTGGTTTAAAATCAATACACCTATAGGCACATACAATCCTGATTGGGCGATAGTCTTTAAGGGAGAAAAGAAAATCTATTTTGTGGCAGAGACAAAAAGCGCAGGGCAGGAATTGAGGGGTAGCGAAAAACTGAAAATCAAATGCGGTGCAGAACACTTCAAAAAGTTTGAGGATGTGATTTACAAAAGAGTGGCATCCGTTTCAGAATTAAATATATGATAGTTTATGATAAAATGTGCCAAGAAAAAATGGGGTTCGGGATAGGGAGTTTGAGAGCGTCTTTGGTAAAGAAGTAAAAAAGGCACTGGAAAATAAAAGCAAAAATGATGTGCAATGCTGGAATAGATTTTAAAACGGTGTGGCAACTTTTCATAAAACCATGACCCTTAAAAAATATCTTCAGCAATTCAGTAAAGAGCAGTTGATTGAACAAATCAATGAACTGCATAAGAAATATAAAGATGTAAAAGGTTATTATTCATTTTGCCTGAATCCGGATGAGGAAAAAACCCTAAAAAAATACAAGGCAATTATTTACGAATCATTTTATCCGAAAAGAGGCTTTAAACTTAGCCTTTCACAGGCAAGAAAGGCAATAAGCGATTTCAAAAAATTGTCCCCTTCGCCGGAGCATGTTGCGGATGTAATGGTCTATTTTGTTGAGTGCGGTGTTTTATTCACCAATGATTATGGCGATATAGATGAGCCATTTTATAACAGCATGGAGGGTATGTTTGAGGATGCCTGTATTTTTATACAGAAGAATGGCATTGAAAGTCTTTTTAAAGAGCGGTGTAAAAAAATAATGGAAGATACCAGTAATATTGGTTGGGGTTTTCATGACTACCTTTCAGATGCTTATTATCAGTTTTTTGAGGATAATTGAATGAACCTCCACTTTGACAGTAATCAGGAATACCAGATAGAGGTCATAAGAGCAGTTACTGATCAGCCTATAGCGGGGATAGTATGATTTTGACAGACAAATATTGCGGCGATGCTGAAATGGATTCACTTCTGAAAAAATATGAAGTTAAATTTACACTTCATCAATTGTATGGACTTCTCTATGTCGCTGTGTCTGCACCTGAGATTGTTCAGCCTTCGCAGGTTATATCTATTATTTTTAATGGGAAAGAGCCTGATTGTGAATCAATGGAAGAAGCAAAGAGCTTTTTAGAAAATATCATGACCCTCTGGAATGTCGTGGCAGAATCCACATCCGGTGGTTCTCATATTGCCTGGCCGGAAACTGTCTTTCAACACAGCGATTCCGGGCTTAAGGAATATATCCATGCAATTACCTCGTTAGCTGAGCAGTTTATTAAAGGGCTTGACCTTGGCGCAACTCAGGAAGAAGATTTTTCAGGAGAGATAAGAGATGCTTTTGAGTCTCTTGCAAAGACGGATTTATTGCTTAAGGAATACCTGAAATTTCTAAAAAAGGATAAAAGCTCAAATGCAAAGGAGATTGCCAAATCATTTAAGCTTGTAAAAAAAGTAGAAGACATTATAGTTGACTGTGTTGGCAGGATTGCCGTTGGGCTTAAAGATTCACGGATAAGAAAGGCAAGGGAAATAGCAAAGTTTGTTGAATCTCCACATCAGACAAGAGGCGGCAAGGTTGAAAGGAATGCCCCGTGTCCATGCGGAAGCGGAAAGAAGTTTAAGAAATGCTGTGGCTTACTGCACTGATTCGGGGGAGTGTCGGCAAGTCTAAAGGGTTGCCCTAAATTGAAATTCCTGAACATCAAGTTATGACTTTATGAATCAGGGGTGGTTTTATGGGCTGGTTGACACCAATAATATATGAATTTGTTATCATAGATTCCGCTTCAGACCTCCCCTCACTCCCCTCCTTTATAAGGAGGGGAAGGGGGAGGTTAGTGTGAATGGTAATCAGCGGTTCACCTTTTTCTACATAATCGCCTATCTTTTTTCTTAAAATGAGCCCTGCAGAATAATCAATTGGCGAGTCTGCCTTTAATCTGCCTGCACCAAGGATAGAGGCAGAGATTCCAATCTTGTCTGTTTCTATTTTCTGGACATAGCCTGATTCACTACTGATTACATCTTTTATGATTTTTGCCTTTGGAAAGAGGTTGTAGTCTTCAGTAACTTCGGGATTTCCATTCTGACATTTAATTAATTCCCTGAATTTTTCAAGCCCCTCACCGCTCTTTAATTTCTCTTGTAAAATCTTAATGCCGTCTTCTATATCCTCTGTTATACCTCCTATCTTAAGCATCCATGCACCTATCTTTAATGTGAGATTCTTTATGTCATCACTCCCTTTACCTTTTAAGAACTCAATTGCCTCTATCACCTCTAAGCTATTGCCTACTGCATATCCTAATGGCTGGTTCATATCTGTTATAAGGGCAACAACATTCTTCCCGAACTTTTTGCCGATTTGGACAATGCCTTCTGACAGTTCAAGTGCATCTTCAAATTCCTTCATAAATGCCCCGTTGCCTGTTTTAATATCCATCACAAGCCCATCTATTCCCTCTGCCATTTTTTTGCTCATTATACTGCTAACAATAAGTGGAATTGAATCTACTGTGGCTGTTACATCCCTTAAGGCATAGAGTATTTTATCGGCAGGGGCAATCTCTGATGTCTGGCCGATTATGCTTAAATTTATCTTTTTTACAGTTTCCTTAAATTCCCTTAAACTTAAGTCTGTCCTGAAATTTGGGATAGATTCTAATTTATCTACTGTCCCTCCGGTATGCCCCAAGCCCCTCCCTGCAATCATGGGCATGGGAATACCTGCAGATGCAACAAGGGGGGCAATCGTCAGTGAGAGCTTATCTCCAACACCTCCGGTGCTATGTTTATCAACCTTTATGCCAGATATATCAGACAGGTCTAATACCTCACCTGAATGCATCATTGAGTATGTGAGGTGGTAGGTCTCATCCTCTGTCATTCCGTTGAAATATATTGCCATCAAGAGGGCTGTTGCCTGATAGTCAGTGATTTCACCATTCGTTATTCCTCTGATAAAAAAATCTATCTCTTTAGAGGTAAGTATTTCCCCATCCCTCTTTTTCTTTATAATGTCGAAAGGCCGCATAATATTTATTTAACGCAAAATTGCAAAGAAGAAATAAAAGATGCAAAAGTATTACAGAGAAAAATAACTCAAATCTTAAATTTTCAATAGTCAATAGTCAATAAATTTTTTTGTATTGAATCCTACAGATAGAGCTATAATTTATTTAACATTTTGACTTCAATTTGAACAAAGCATTAAACAAAGCATTAAATATTGACAAAGGTTAGAGAGTTACACTGACTCAGCAGATAGAAAATGAGGCAGTGGAAAGTTTAAGCTCAAAACTAAAAGGCGGCTGGAGGCTTTACTATTCAAGGATGGACCAGATGAAATACGGTATGCTGCAGGGAGTGAGTGAAGAATATGTAGTATCTGCTATTGCAAAAAAGGAGAGCAGGGTTTTACAGAACCTTCTTAATGGTTACACCATAAACAGACCGTATGTGGATTTATGGGCAGTGGTGGATGAGGAACGGAGGATTATAGCGAGAAGAAATAATAAGACAGGGGACATACTTGAGATAAGCGGGCTGATTGCAAAGGCAATTAAATCGGGTGAGGTAATCCAGTCAACTGAGAAAGTAGAAAAAGACATCCTTACTATGGAGGATGTAAACCTGTCTTCCAGAGTTGAGAGGACAGGAATCATGCAGGTTGTGGTCGTTCCTGCTTTACTGCACGGCACGGTAAAAGGGGCATTTGTAACAGGTATCCTTTTAAATAACTACGACTGGCTGCCAAATGCCATTTATGAGTACCTTTCAACAGAATCTGCTGTATTTGGGAGTATCCTGCAAGAATCAAAGATTATAGCCTCTACATCACTTCCAAAGAGTGTGTTCAGCCCTATGCTCAGAGTTCCAAAGATAATAGATAAGTCAATTGCAGAAGGCAAAGGATTCAATGGAAAAACTATATTAGAAGGTGCAGAGGTATATGTCGTTGCTGACCCTATATTCAATTCAGCAGGAGAGGTGATAGGAGGGATTGCGGTAGGGATACATTCCAGCGAGGTAATCCGTGTTATCATGGCAATAAAGAGAGAGGTATTCATATATACAGGTATAGGGATTATTTTTAGCTTGCTTCTGGCAGCACTTGCATATCGGGACTCATCAAGGCCTATCAATATGTTGACCGCTGCAATGGAAGAGGTTAGTGCGGGAAACCTTGATGTCCTTACAGAGATAAAGACAAAGGATGAATTTGAAAAGATAGGACAGGGGTTTAATAATATGATTGAGACCATTCAGATAAGGGAGGAGAGGATTGAGAGATTCAATGAGCTTTCAAAACTCCTTATTACATCCCTTGACCCTGAGATGCTGTTGAATAAGGCACTTGCAATGGTTGTTAACCTGACAGGCTCTCATATGGGTATTGTATATCTTCATGATAAGGAAAACGGATTATTAAAACCAGTTGTCATCTATGGAGCGGGTGAAAGTGAGTTAAAGAGTATTAAAATCGGTGAAGGTCTGCCCGGCTTGTGTGCTGTAGAAAGAAAAACTGTAGTTCTGAAAAATATTCCTGATGACGGACTTCTCCTTGAGGCAGGTTTTGCAAAGGTAAAACCCAAAGGTGTTGCATGGTTTGCAATGTGTTATAAAGATAAGCTCCATGGTGTCGTTGCTATAGGCAGCCTCAAGCCGTATATTAATGATGAAGTAAAACATATAGAATATCTTGTAGCACAGATTGCCATTGCCCTTGATAACGCTATAATACATAAAGAGGTTGAGAGGATTTCTATTACAGACTCTTTAACCGAGCTTTATAACAGGAGATATTTTTTTGAGCGACTTGGCAGCGAGTTTTCAGAGGCAAAACGGTATGATTATCCGCTCTCCCTTATTATTATGGATATAGATAATTTTAAAAGTATAAACGATACGGCGGGACATCAGCAGGGAGATATAATATTAAAAGAGCTGGGCTTAATTTTAAATGGCAACACAAGAGAGCCTGACCTATGGGCGAGGTACGGCGGTGAAGAATTTATAGGTTATCTCCCTCACTGCGGTAAGGATGAAGGCTATAAAATGGCGGAGAAGATGAGAAAACTTGTTGAGGATTATCATTTTACAGGGATGAATGAAAGGAAGGTTACAATCAGTGCGGGTATGGCATATTATCCTAATTCAGACATAGAAAATATAGATGACATGATAAGGATTGCAGATAAATTTCTCTACGAAGCAAAGAGGGGCGGGAAAAATAAGGTGGCGATTGCGAAAGGCAGCGGATGAATTATCAGGGATGGCAGATGAATTAAGCAGGATAGTGAATCAGTTCAAGATAGAGAAGTAAGACTTGACAGGGATATTTTTCATATGGAAAACGATTTTAAACCGAGACTAATTATTTACTTTGCAGTAATGGGACTCTTCCTTTTGATACTTGCTTTTACTACCCATTATATTTTTTATTCAATTCAGAAGCAGTTCAATGAAGTTGAGGATATTACAGAACAAATCCATCATATACATGAGCTGGAGCTGCTTCTGGAAAAGGCGGTAATGCCTGCCAATGATTATATAATTACAGGGGATATAAAATACAGGAATGCCTTTGATAATTTCTCAAAGAAGGTAGAAGACTCTCTATTGAGACAGAAGGAGAGGGTAATTAAAGAGATAGATTCCCATAGCATTAAGGAGATGGCTGTCTTAAAGGAGATAGAGGGTAAGTGGAATAAGATTAAGATAATCTCTCTTGAGATAATGAATATACCTGACCCCTTTGGCAACAAAAGGGCTGCTGCGCTGATGGAGGAAATGGATTATAGCTTGAAGGACCCGATAGTAGAAATGCTCAGGGATATGGGGAAGTGGCATCGTGATAAGTTAAAGATTGCCCGTCAGTCTGTTGATAGATTCAGAAAACAGGGGAGCTATATATTCCTTACAATCTTTATTGTTATAATAGCTATAGCAATCTTCTATAGCTTAAATGCCTTAAGGATATATTCAAAACGGGAGGCTGAAAGGGATTATCTCTTCATGGAAGTGGAAAAATCCAAAAAGGATTGGGAGCATACCTTTGACGCCATCAAAGATTTGGTGTCTATTCATGATAAGGATTTCAGGTTTGTTAAAGTCAATAAGGCACTCTGTGAAAAGTTCAAAATGACGCCACAGGAACTGATAGGCAAAAAGTGTTATGAAATCTTCCATCAGACTCATTCACCTCATCCGTTCTGTCCACATAAAAAAACAATTGAGAGTGGGGAATTTGCTTTTAGTGAGGTGAGCGACCCTAATATGGGCGGCACATTTATCCTGTCCACATCTCCAATCTTTGATGTAAAGGGTGAATTTTTTGCTTCTGTTCATATCGCCAGAGATGTTACAAAAGAAAGACAGTTGCAGATGCAGTTCATACAGGCTGAAAAGCTGGCAACAATCGGGACACTTGTCTCAGGGGCAGTCCATGAGATAAGTAATCCCCTTACTGGTGTGATTGGATATTCAGAGTTATTACTGGCTAAAGATTTAGACGCCGATACAAAAAATGGTCTCCATGTGATACATAGTGAGGCATCAAGGGCTGCAAAGGTCTCCAGGAACTTATTATCCTTTGCCAGAGAGCATAAACCAATGAAGTCAATGATTGATGTCCATGATATTATAGAAAAAACTATTTCTTTAAGGGCATATGAATTAAAGGTTAATAATATTAGGCTGGTCAAGGATTATTCCACCTATCCAATATTTGCTTATGCCGATCCAAACCAGCTGCAGCAGGTCTTTTTAAATATCATTGTAAATGCAGAACAGGAAATGACTGCATCACATGGAAGAGGGGAGCTAATAATAAAGACAGAATCTGCTCATGACAGAGGGAATGGTCATATTAAGGTAACCATCCATGATGATGGGAGAGGTATCTCTACGGAAAACTTAAGCAGAATTTTTGAGCCTTTTTTCACAACAAAGCCTGTAGGCAAAGGGACAGGACTTGGCTTAAGCCTCTCCTTCAATATAATTAAGGATCATGGCGGAAAACTCTACGCAGAGAGCCAGTCTGGAAAAGGAGCAAAATTTGTAATTGAGCTGCCTGTAAAGGAGAGAGAAAAATCGTAGGTATATAACAACCTTTAAAATACGAGTGAACCTAATTTTTATACTTTCCCTTTATAATACTCCTGTAATGATTTTACATCTAAATCGCCGTTCTGGATTGCCTTTATGCCGCTGGCGGCGGCGAGGGCTCCTGGGATGGTTGTGCAGTATGGTATGTTATGTGTGAGGGCTGTCCTTCTAAGTGAATAAGAATCTAATGCAGATGCCTTTCCAAATGTAGTATTTATGACAAGGCTGATTTCACCGTTTTTCATATGGTCAACTATATTCGGCCTTCCCTCTTTTACCTTTAAGACCTTTTCAACAGGAACCCCTGATTTTTCTAAGGTTGCAGCAGTACCGGCAGTCCCCATTATTTTAAATCCTAAATCTGCGAATTGCCGTGCGATTTTTACAGCAGATGATTTATCCTTGTCTGCAACACTTATAAAGACCTTCCCGTTTTTTGGAAGTACTACGCCTGCACCAAGCTGTGATTTGGCGAATGCCCTGCCGAATGATGTATCTATACCCATTACTTCACCAGTGGACTTCATCTCAGGTCCAAGGATGGTATCAACACCGGGGAATTTTATGAATGGAAATACCGCCTCTTTCACAGAAATGTATCCTACATCCTTTTCCGATGTAAAACCAAGCTCTTTAAGTGTCTTGCCTGCCATTATCCTTGCAGCCATTTTTGCAAGTGGGACTCCAATCGTCTTGCTTACAAATGGCACTGTCCTTGATGCCCTCGGATTAACCTCCAGCACATAGACAGAGCCGTTTTTTACTGCATACTGGATATTTATAAGGCCGATTACATTTAATTCTCTGGCGAGTGCTATAGTCTGACTTTTTATTTTAGCTGTCAGTTCTTTTGAAAGGGAGTAGGGAGGGAGTGAACATGCGCTGTCGCCTGAATGAATACCTGCCTCTTCAATATGCTCCATAATACCACCAATTACAACTATCTTTCCGTCAGAGATAGCATCCACATCAACCTCTACTGCATCTTCTAAAAATTTATCTATGAGGACAGGATGCTCTGGTGATGCCTTGACTGCATGGGTCATGTAATGGATTAGGGCGGCATCGTCATATACAATCTCCATTGCCCTTCCGCCGAGGACATAGGATGGTCTGAGTATTACCGGGTAACCGATTTTCTTTGCAATATCCAGTGCCTCTTTTTGTGAGGTGGCTGTGCCGTTCTCAGGCTGTTTGAGATTTAATTTATGTAAGAGTCCCTTAAACCTCTCTCTGTCCTCTGCCCTGTCTATGTTATCAGGTGATGTCCCTATTATCTTCACACCTGCCTTCTCAAGCGGGATGGCTAATTTAAGAGGTGTCTGACCTCCGAATTGGACGATTACACCATCAGGCTTCTCTATATCAACTATATTCATCACATGCTCAAATGTAAGCGGCTCAAAATAGAGCCTGTCTGATGTATCATAGTCTGTGCTGACAGTCTCAGGATTACAGTTCACCATGATGGTCTCAAAACCATCCTCCTTTAGTGCAAACACACCATGGACACAGCAATAGTCAAACTCAATCCCCTGTCCTATCCTGTTTGGACCTCCTCCGAGAATCATGATTTTTTTTCTCTTTGTCGGCTCAGACTCGTCAATCTTTTCATAGGTGGAGTACAGATATGGTGTATGTGCTACAAATTCCGCAGCACATGTATCAACCCTCTTAAATACTGCTTTAATCCCAGTCTCTTTTCTTGATTTTCTTATCTCTATTTCTTTTTTCTTTGTTAATTCTGCAAGCCTTCTATCAGAAAATCCCAGTTCCTTTGCCCTCCGAAGAAGTTGCAAGTTGCAAGTTGCAAGTTGCAAGTCTTGAATCTTGAATCTTGAATCTTGAATCTTGTTTTCAAATTCCACAATCTCCTTCATATTGTGCAGAAACCATCTGTCAATCTTTGTAAGCTCATAAATCTCATCCAATGCCATTCCGCCCCTTATAGCATCTGCTATATACCATACCCTCTCCCAATTCGGCACCCTTAATTTCTTTTTGATTTCCTCTATTTCTTGCCCCTTGCCCCTTGCCCCTTGCCCCTGTATTTCTTCAAATCCATATCTATCAATTTCCATAGATACGATTGCCTTCTGCAGTGCCTCTTTAAATGTCCTTCCAATTGCCATTGCCTCGCCGACTGATTTCATCTGTGTTGTCAATGTCTGGTCTGCCTGAGGGAATTTTTCAAATGCAAATCTTGGGAACTTTACGACACAGTAGTCAATGGTCGGTTCAAAAGAGGCAGGGGTCTCTTTTGTAATGTCATTTGGTATCTCATCAAGCGTAAAGCCAACGGCTAATTTTGCAGCTATCTTTGCGATTGGGAAGCCTGTTGCCTTTGATACAAGTGCTGAGCTCCTTGATACCCTCGGATTCATCTCTATTACAACCATCTTTCCATTTTCCGGATTAACTGCAAACTGTATATTTGAGCCTCCTGTCTCTACGCCAATCTCTCTTATAATCTTTATAGAGGCATCCCTTAGTATCTGATACTCTTTGTCAGTTAATGTCTGGGCAGGTGCAACAGTTATGCTGTCCCCGGTATGGACACCCATCGGGTCAAAATTTTCAATAGAGCAGATTATAACAACATTGTCCTTTAAATCCCTCATCACTTCCAGCTCAAACTCCTTCCAGCCGATGACAGATTTTTCTATCAGGAGCTCATGGACAGGACTCATTGAAAGCCCCCAATCCACCTGCTGCTCATACTCCTCCATATTATAGGCAATATTCCCTCCCGTTCCTGCAAGTGTAAATGAAGGGCGGATTATTGCCGGGAAGCCTATGTGACTTACTGCCCTCATTGCCTCTGCCTTTGAATGGACATAATAGCTCTCAGGGACTTCAAGCCCGATTCTCTTCATTGCATCCTTGAATAGCTCCCTGTCTTCAGCCTTTTTTATTGCAGGAAGTTTTGCACCTATTAATTCAACGTCGTATTTATCAAGGACACCGTTTTCAGCAAGGGCTACGGCAGTATTAAGCCCTGTCTGCCCTCCAATTGTGGGTAAAAGGGCATCAGGCCTCTCCTTTTCAATTATCTTTTCTGTAATCTGTGGAGTTATCGGCTCTACATAAGTCCTGTCAGCTATTTCCGGATCCGTCATTATAGTTGCAGGATTGCTGTTAATGAGAACGACCTCATAACCCTCTTCTTTTAAGGCTTTACACGCCTGTGTCCCTGAATAATCAAACTCACACGCCTGTCCTATAACAATCGGTCCTGAGCCTATCAGCAATATTTTCTTAATATCTGCTCGTTTTGGCATAGATTCGCTCCGCTCACTACAAGTTTATAAACTCAAATTATTAAAGTTAAATCAACCTTATCTTCCCTTTATATAATTCTCAACCCCTGCCGTAAGTAGTTTCAGAATACCTTCTCCTTCTTTAATAAATCTGCTTATCCCATCCCATTTCAAATCAAGATAGTCGTGGGCAAGCCGGTTTCTTAAAACTGCCCATTGAGATATTATGCTGCCGAGTTTTGCTTCAAATAATCCAAGTAAATCTATGTTTTCCAGAAGCTCCCTGTTGGTTTCAGGAATTACCATCTTCTTTTCGGAATGGAGTGTTTTACTTATATCAATACAGTAGTGTCCGCTAAAAATTAAAAAAGCATGGCTTGTAAGCCTCTTTTATTGGATAATTGAAGTTGACAAAACCCAATACCAATAAGGAGGAACAAACCATGCACAAGGTTGGAACTA